>CACWSW010000130.1 GCA_902763655.1 uncultured bacterium | reverse complement strand
CCCGAGGAGAACAGCTACGCCGTGGCGACCGTGGACGCCGACGGCGGCATCTTGGTGACTGGATATCGCAAGGCGGAGACGGTGCATTGGGGATGATGTTTGAACCACGAAATACACGAAACACACGAAAAGCTCTCGTGAAACATTTCGTGTATTTCGTGTGTTTCGTGGTTAATAGGAGATGACGCGATGAGAATGAAGATATTGCCAGTATTGGCGGCGGTGATCTTGGTGTTGCCGCTGTACGCGGAGGTGGACAGGGACCTGCTGCTGGGGCTTCTGCGGATCCCTTCGGTGACGAAGGACCAGGCGCAGAACAACCGCGCGGTCGAATACATGAAGGGCTGGCTCGACGCGCACGGAGTCTTCACGGCAGTGGAGACGAACGAGGCGGGGCGCGCGGCGCTCTACGCCGCCACCGTGCCGGGCAAGTGCCACGACATCGTGTTCGTGACCCATCTCGACGTGGTGCCGCCATCGTGCGACGGCCAGTTCGAGCCGGTCGTGAAGGACGGCTTCGTGTACGGGCGCGGCGCGTGCGACACGAAGGGCAACGTGGCCGTCATCGCCCAGACGCTCGCGAACCTCGCGGGCAAGGGATCGGTGGGGGCCGTATTCGCCACGGACGAGGAGACGCGCACTGGTGCGTCCGATACGCCCACGCACCTCCTGAACGTCGGATATGTGCCGCAGAAGTTCCTGATCATCGGCGATACGAACGGCGAGTTCACGGACTCGCTCACCGTCGCCGAGAAGGGGCATGTGGCCATCACGCTCCGCGCGCACGGGCGCGGCGGGCACTCGTCCATGCCGTGGGCGGCGGACAATCCCGTCCCCAAACTCTTGGCGGCGTATGCGAAGGTGCAGGCGGCGTTGCCGAAGCCCGCCGACCCGAACGATCATTGGCGCAACGACCTCACGCCCACGCGCCTGCTTGGCTCCCCGCAGGCCAATATCATCCCCGACACGGCGGAGATGACGTTCTCCTACCGCTTCATCGATCCCGACGGCGCGGAAAAGATGAAGGCGTTCCTGGAGGAGACCACCGGTCTGGAGGTGATCCTGCCGAAGACATGGCGTCCGCCAGTGATCACCGATCCCGCGAACCCCTACGTGCAGGCGCTCCACGCCGCCATGCGCCGCGCCTGGCCGGACCGCGAGATACCGCTCACGAAGATGTCGTGTGCCACGGACGCGACGCGCTACGTTCACCTTGCGCTGCCGACAGTCATCTTCGGCGCGACCGGTTTTGGCGCGCACGCTACTAGGGACGAACGCGTCTCCCTCGCCAGTCTCGACGGCTACGAGGCAATGTTCACCGCGTTCCTGACGGAACAAGCAAAGTGACGGAGCGCGGTTGGTTGTAAAGAAATTATTATGTAAAGGATTATTCTGTATGGATAGAAGACAATTCATTTCGGTTGGAATCGGCGGCGCGGCCGCCGCGCTGGCCGGCTGCGCGACGAAGGGCGCGGCGGGCGACGAGATCAAGAACGTGCGGGCGGAGTCGCCCGAGCGCCAGGCCGCGAAGATGCGCGCGCTCGAGTCAGCGCAGGAGCTCGGGCCGACCATCACCGACGTGGAGGTGCGCCGCACGCGCAACATCAAGGGCAACACCGCGGCGTTCTACATAGACGACGTGATCTTCGTGTTCCGCGACCTCGCCCGCGACAGGCCGAAGTCCTGCTGGAGCCACCCGCTCTTCTCCGCCTTCAAGGAGGCGCACGAGAAGTACGGGCTCAAGGCGCAGTTCAACATCTTCTACCGCAACGACTTCTACTACGGCGCGCGCGGGGCGGAGTTCACGCTCAAGGACATGCCCGACACGTGGCGCGACGAGTTCCAGTCCGCCAAGGACTGGCTCCGCTTCGGCTTCCACTCCTACTCCGAGTTCCCCGACTACCCGTGGATCAACGCCGACTACGACGACGTCAAGTTCACGTGGAACCTCCTCACGCGCGAGGTTGGGCGCTTCGCGGGCCCCGGCATGTTCGCGAAGGCCGTCACGCCGCACTGGGGGCCGATGTCGAAGGAGGGGTGCGTGGCGCTCAAGGACTGCGGCGCCAAGGCGATCTGGTGCTCGGGCGGCAAGCGCTACGCCTACAACGGCGACCGGACGATCCTGCCCTACGGCCACGGCATGCGCATCGAGAACAACCGCAAGCCGGAGACGGCCATGTTCTGGCGTCCGGGCGGCGGCGACGACATCAGCGTGTCGGCGTGCGGCTACAACCACCTGATGCCCGAGCAGCTCGCCGTCACGCACGGCACGTATAACTGGTTCCACGACAAGGCGACGGGGTGTAACTTCATGTCGTTCCACAGCGGCGCGCCGTGCCTCAACCTTTACCGGCTCGAGGACATCCCTGCGCGCATGCGGCTGGCCATCGGCAAGGAGTTCCTGGTCCACGCGACGCACGAGGAGTACTGGTTCAAGGACTACTTCGCCTACCAGCCCGACTCGCGCGAGAAGCTGCTGACGGCGGTCAAGATGGTGCACGACGCGGGCTACAAGTATTCATTCATCGAAGACAAGATCGACTGGTAACGCGGTCGGAAAAGAGAAAGGTCAAGAATATGGGCAACGAATCAAGCGACTTTCGGTACAACACGGGCGACACGAAGGTTCCGTGGGCGGCCGTGGGCGAGAACTATAACGCGGCAGACGCGTTCGAGTTCGTGAAGTTCCTGATGCAGGGCAAGGGGGCGAAGTACAACGCGGCGCTGAAGGACGTGAAGGCCGCCATCGCCGCGCTTGGCAAGGTGTCGGCGCCGCCCGGCAAGCTCTCCATGGGCGACAAGGTCGCCGAGGTGGAGAAGGCCATCGACCAGTACCTCGGCGTGGAGGAGGGAAGCTCGCTCTTCGTCTCGAACTGCACGGCGGCGCTGGAGCTCGGCTACCGCTACGCGGGCGTGGGGCCGGGCGACGAGGTGATCGTGCCCACGAACACGTTCATCGCGACGGTGGCGTATCCGCTCTCGGTTGGCGCGAAGCTCGTCTTCGCCGACGTCGACCCGCGCACCGTCAACATGGATCCGAGGGATGTCGCGCGCAAGATCACGCGGAAGACGAAGATCATCGTCCCCGTGCACATCGGCGGCTATCCCTGCGACATGGACGCGATCATGAAGGTCGCGAAGAAGCACGACATCGTCGTGATGGAGGACGCGGCGCACGGCTTCGGCGGCGAGTACAAGGGACGCAAGCTCGGCACGATCGGCCACTTCGGTTGCTTCTCGACGCACGAGGTCAAGAACTGCACCTCGCTCGGCGAGGGCGGCATCTTCGTCTCGAACGTGCCGGAGTACCGCGCGGAGGCGCGTCGCGCGCGCTTCCTGGGCGTCGACTTCTCGTCGAAGATCAAGAACTGGCTCTACAACGTCTCGCTCATCAAGGGCAAGGGACGGGTCCGGTACCAGGCGAGCAACAACGCGTCCGTCACCGAGATCCAGGCGCTCGGGCTCCTGCTGCAGATCAAGCGCTACGACCGCATCCTGCGCGAGCGCACGCGCCTCGCGACGTACGTGACGAAGCGTCTCTCGAAGATCCCCGGCGTGATGCCGCAGCTCCTGGGCGACGCGAAAATCAAGCCGACGTTCCACCTCTACCAGCTGCAGATCGACCCGAAGGTCTGCGGCGGCACGGTGCAGACGCTGAAGGCGAAGCTGGAGGAGAAAGGCGTCACGAACATCCCGCACTTCGGGCCGATCTACCGCTTCAGCGCGGCCATCGGCAAGGGCTGCGACGAGAAGAAGATCGCGGCGACCTGCCCCGTCACGGAAAAGGTGTTCGACGAGCGCTACACGCACCTGCCGATCTACGGACTCACCAAGGAGCAGGTCGACTTCATGGTCGACGCGATCGCCGCCTCCGTGGCCGAGATGAAGGCCGGGAAGTGACGGCTCTTATGAAGTCTTTTGCCCGCAAGCTGACCTCGCTGGTGGCCGTGGCGTTCGCCATGGCCGTCGTACAGAAAGGATTCGCCGTGGAAGCGTACGATTTCGAGCAGGCCTGGAAGGATGTCGCCGTAGCCCGTGACAAGGGATTGCCGCGAACTGTCACCAACAAGGTGGAGGAGATCGGGCGAGAGGCCGTGGCTGCCGCAAGGTGGCCGGAGGCCGCGCGCGCGTTTCTGCTGCGCGAGAACGCGATGAAACAGTTTCGGGACGAGCAGCCGCAGGACTGGTTGCCCGCCTTTGCCCAGTCGGTCGACGCGCAGCCCGCGCCGCTGCAGGCCGTCCTCCAGCTCCACCTCGCCCACACCTATCGCGAAAACTCGCGCCGCTGGCGCTGGGGCGGGGATATCCCCACGAAGCTCGACGACGAGGCGGCAAAGGACAAGATGCCGCCGTGGTCGCCAGAGAAGATCAACGCCACGCTTGAGGCGCAGTTCGCGAAGACGTTCGCGCACGAGAAGGAGCTGAAGGAGCAGAAGCTCGCCGACTGGGCGGCGCTCTTCAGCAGGGGGAACGTCCCGGAGTCCTATTGCCCCACGCTCTTCGACTTCGCCGTCCGCGACGCGATCACGTTCTACGGCGAGACGATCCCCGACAAGACGCTTGAGAAGGGACTCGCCCTCTACAACAAGCTGATCGCCTTCCACCGCGAAGACGGAAACATAGATGCGCTTGCGATGGCCGAGCTCGACGCCGCCGAGTACATCCGTTCGTTCGACGAGATGCCGGAGAAGGCGCGCGACGCCGCGTTCGCGAAGTTTCTGGACAACTTCATCGCGCGATATGAGGGAAAGACAGCGGTCGTCGCGATCGCCGCCGCGAAGAAGGCCGAATTCATCCAGTCCGGCGATCTTGTCGCCGCCCATGCGCTTGCCGCCGCGTATGCCGCGAAGTGGCCGGAATCGTTGGGCGGAGGGATGTGCGCCGACATCGTGTCCAAGATCGAGTCGAAGAAGCTCTCCGTCGAGACGGAGCGCAACTGGTGCGCGCCCTGGCCTGAACTCACGGTGAAAACGCGGAACGTCGAGAAGGTCCACTTCCGCCTCGTGCCGGTCACGTTCGACGAGCTGGTCAACGACACTTCGATGGGCTGCAACATGCACTCGAGCAGCACGGCGGAGGACGAACTGAGGCGGAAGTATCTGGGCCGCAAGCCCACGAAGGAGTGGATGGAGCCCTTGCCGATCAAGGCGGACTACACCGAGCAGTCGTTCACGTTTGCCGTGCCGTCCGACCTGAAACCCGGGCACTACGTCCTCTACGCGACCGCGAACGAGAAGTTCGGCAAGGACAAGCAGCCGCTGTTCGCGCAATATGTCACGGTCACGTCGCTTGCGCTCGCGCTTGAAACCGGCAACCATTCGTTCGGCGGGACGGTCTACCGCGCGGAATCTGGCGTGCCGGTGGAGGGCGCGACCGTCGAACTGTGGTGGTACGGGCCGAAGGGCGGACGCATCATGAAGCTTCGCGAGAAGTATCAGACGGACGCCGCCGGCCGCTTTGCCGCGAAGACTCCCCAGAAACCGGGCGAGCCTTTCCAGCGGCACGTCCGGGTGGTCAAGGATGGAGAGGAAGTTCTTTCGTTGCAGAGCGAGGGTGCGGGATGGTCGTACGACGAGCCGCCGGATCTGAACTACATGGATGTCTTTACCGACCGTTCGATCTACCGTCCGGGGCAGGAAATCAAGGTGAAGGGAATCGCCTATCACGCGAACCCCGAAGGTCGCGACTTCCACACGCTTCCCGACGAGCTTGTCCTCGTGACGCTCACGGATCCGAACAGGAAGGAGGTGGCGGCGAAGCGCCTCAGGACGAACAAGTGGGGGTCGTTCACGCACACGTTCACCGCGCCTGTCGGGCGCTTGACAGGATCTTACACGATCATGGCGCGGGTTGTCCTCGCAGGCGGCAAGACCGGCGAGAAGAAGAAGACGGTGAACGTGGAGGAGTACAAGCGGCCCAAGTTTACCGTCGCGCTGGAAAAGGCCTCCGCCACGGCCACCCTCGGCGCGCCGATGACTGTCTCGGGTAAGGCGTTGACGTATTCGGGGCTTCCCGTGCAGAAGGCCAAGGTCGCGTGGCGCGCATCGCGCACTACGAACTATCCAGACTGGTGGCGTTGGTTTGGCGGTAAGACGGATGACGACGGCGAGGGGTTTGTCGCCCAGGGCGAGGCTGAGACAGACGAGAACGGAACATTCAAGGTGACGTTCACGCCTGTCGCCTCGCCGAAGGCCGACCTTGCGGGCGATCCGTCGTTCTCGTTCGATGTCGATGTGAATGTCACCGACGAGACGGGCGAGGCGCACGCGGCGTCCGACTCCTTCGAGGTCGGGACTGTCGCGTGGCGCGCAAGCGTCTGGACGGAAGGCCAGTGGCATACGGCTGACAAGCCGGTGCAGGCGAAGGTGAGGCTCATGTCGCTTTCGGGCGAGTCCGTCCCGGTAAAGGGTACGCTCAAGGCGTTCCGTCTCAAGGCGCCGGAGAAGCCGGTCCGAAAGCCGGCCGGAAAGGGTCGCTACGCCTCTGACGACACAAAGAAGAAAGGACCGTGGGATTGGAAGACGTGGGATGTGGGCGAGGAAGTCGCCTCCATCGCCGCTGCGACGGACAAGGCGGAAAAGTGGGTGGGTGAGCTGAAGCTCGGCGTCGGCGCGTACCGGCTCGTCTTCGAGGCGGCCGATCCGAACGGCAAGACCGTGAAGGACATCGACTTCCTGCTCGTATTCGACCCGGCGGCGGAGGCGTTCGGCCTGCCCGTCCCCAATTTCTTCGAGGTGGAAAAGACTACCGTCAAGGTCGGCGAGACGTTGCGAGCCTACTGGGGAACGGGCTACGCGAGCGGCTGCTGCCGCGTGAAGATAACGAGCAACGGCAAGACGATTCTCGACGAAGTGGTAGGGGCGCGCGTCCCGCGCGACCGCCCCGTCTGGTCCTACGAACTGCCGATCACGGATGCGCATCGCGGCGAGATCTGCATCGAGACGACGTTCGTGCGCGAGAACCGCATCTACCACGACCACCACACGATCCATGTCCCGTGGGACAACAAGTACCTCGACATCAAGGCCGAGCACCTGACGAGCAAGCTCGTGCCGGGGACCGAGGAGACATGGAAGTTCAAGGTGTCGGGTCCGGCCGAGGTGCTGGCCTTCATGTACGACAAGTCGCTCGACGCGTACAAGTGGCATGATGTCTCGCTCGGGTTCTCGAGCTACTTCACGCAGCGGTCACGCTGGCTCGGGAGTCCGATCCTCCAGAACGCGATCAACACACTTGGCCACCTTGACGGCAGCTTCCCCGGCGGACCGAAGTACGCCTCTGACCTGCGATGGCCGGAGTGGCGGACGATCGATATGACGCCGAGACGTTCGAGAGGAAGGCTGTTTGGCGCTGGCATGGTCATGGCTGAGGCGGGTGCCGCTTACGACATGGATGTGGCCGCTGACGCACCAGCCTGCAAAGCGCTGTCTCAGCCAGATAATGACACGGATTCATGGGGATCCGCCGACTCGAAGGGCGTCCAGCCGCGGAAGAACCTGCAGGAGACGGCGTTCTTCTTCCCGGATCTGGAGACTGACGCCGAGGGCAACGTGTCGTTCACGTTCACCGCGCCGGACGCGCTCACGGGGTGGAAGTTCCTCATGGTCGCGCACGACAACGCGCTCGACGGCGGAATATTCCGCAACGACGAGATCGTAACGACCCTGCCCCTCATGTGCGAGCCCGCCGCGCCGCGCTTCGCGCGCGAGGGCGACGATTTCCTCTTCGCCGTGAAGGTGACGAACACCGACGACGCGCCGCAGAAGGGCGAGGTCTCGCTTGCGCTCGAAGAACTGGTCGAAAGTCGAAAGTCGGAAGTCGAACCGGTCGTCGGTCGTCGATCGTCGAATGTCGTCCCTGAAAATCCTGTCCAGTCATTTGAGCTTGCCCCTCACGAGTCGAAGACGTTCGAGTTCGCGCTCAAGATTCCGGACGGCTGCGGATTCCTCAAGTACGTCGCTAAGGCGAAGGGCGAGAAGTTCGCGGACGGCGAGGAGGGCGTGCTGCCGGTCCTCTCGCGGCGCATACTCGTGCGCGAGGCCGTGCAGCTCAATGCGCGCGGGACGGAGACGAAGTCGTTCAGGCTGGAGAATCTCGTCGCGAGCAAGGGTTCGGCGACAATCCTCCATCACGACCTCACGGTGCGCGCGGTGTCGCGTCCGGCGTGGTACGCGGTGCTGTCGCTCCCGTACCTGATGGAGTTCCCGCACGAGTGCTGCGAGCAGACGTTCAGCCGCTACTACGCGAACGCGCTCGCCGGATTCATCGCGAACGCCGATCCGCGCATCCGCGCGACGTTCGACGCGTGGAAGGCGTCCGGCGGCGACACGCTGAAGAGTCCGCTCGAGACGGACGAGCACCTGAAGACCATCGCGCTGGAATCAACGCCCTGGGTGCGCGAGGCGGAGCACGAGAGCGCGGCCCGCGCGCGGCTCGGCGAGCTCTTCGGGGAAGATCGCCTCGCCAGGGAGCAGGCGCGCTGCCTCGAGAAGCTTACGCGCGAACGCAACGGCGACGGACTCTGGCCGTGGTTCCCCGGCGGACTGTCGTCCCAAGGCATCACCCTCTACATCCTCACCGGGTTCGCGCGGCTCAACCACCTTGCGGGGTTGGAATACCCGAGTTTCTTCGTGTCCGCCGCTTCCGCGCTCGACGGGAAGATGTCCGAGAACGTCAAGTGGCGTCTCCGCAAGGAGAAACTGCCGTTCCACGTGGGCGGCTTCGACATCCGCTGGCTCTATCTCCATTCGTTCAAGGGGGTTCCTGCGGCGAAGGACAAGTCGCTCGCGCCGCTCTTCGTGAAGCATCTGCGCGAGGAATGGACGGACTTCGGGCTTGAGTCGCAGGCGCTGGCGGCGATCGCGCTCAAGCGCATGGGCGAGGAGTCTCTCGCGAGGGAGATCATGGCGTCCATCAAGGAGCGCGGAGTGATCTCCGAAGAACTGGGCATGT
>CACWSW010000129.1 GCA_902763655.1 uncultured bacterium | reverse complement strand
TGGTGGAGGAGGGCGACCTGCGCCTGCGCAACCTCTCGCACAACTGGGAGCAGATGCCGTCCCAGACGCCCACGCTGGCATCCGGTTCGCACTTGATCGCGGCGGGCGAGGGCGCGCTCGGGCGGCTCACGGTCCCGGCGGGCACGCCGCTCGTCCTCCGCGCGCAGGGCCTTGAGACGAGCCAGCATTCGTGCTGGTACTGCATGGGCTGGGCGGCGGTGCGGCCCGATGGCTTTCTCTCGCTCACGGACGGACGCGCCACGTCCTACGGTAGCGCGCACCTCAAGAACAAGGTGGACGTGTCGAAGTCCTTCACGCTCTCGTTCGACGTGGTGCCGCGCGCGTTCTTCCGCAACGCCGGCACGCTCTACGGCGGCTTCATGGTGGCGCTCAACTCGGCCAACTACAACCTCATCGGCGCGAACGGCCGCGACTACCTGGGCTATCGGTACGGTACGTTCACCAACGCCGCGAACAAGTCCGTGGCGATGGGCCTGGACGCGACGAACCGCCGCCTGACGACGGGCGCGAACGGCGCGTTCGGTGCGACGACGGCCAGCCTCGGCGTCTCGGTCCTCACGCTGCTGACCTCGCTCGACGCGCCGCACCACTGCACGCTCGCCTACGACAAGGACGCCGGGACGCTCACGTTCACGTTCTGCACGCGCGACGGCTTCGAGCGGTCGATTGCGCAGAGCGTCAACCTCCAGACGGCGCTTGGCGCGACGACGGCCTACCTCGGCTTCACGGCCGCGTCGCACATCGACTCGCCGGTCGACTACCTCATCTCCAACGTGGCGTTCGCCGACCCGGCGACACCGGCAGCGATGCGCGTGGGCGGGCAGGCGACGGCCTCTGCCGCCGTGCCGCTCTCCGCGGAGCTGGTCGCCTCGCCCGACTCGCCCGCGTTCGTGATGGACAAGCTCACCTACTCCGACGGCGCGGTGCTCGACGTCTCGCAGGCCGAGACCGGCGGCAAGGCCGTACCGTGGTCTGCCGAACCTCTGACCAACACGAACGACTGGACGCTCGCGGGCGGCGCGCACTGGCGTGCGGACGGGTCGCTCGCGACGTCGTGGGAGAAGCAGGATCCCGCGTCCGCGTCCCACTGGAAGGGCTACGCGTGGTACAAGAAGCCGATTCCCGTGGCGCAGGACTGGACGATAGACTACGACTACGAATTCGGCGAGAGGGGCGGCGGCGTGCGCGCGGACTGCATCAACTTCGCCATCGTTACGGATACGCGCAACGCCAATGAAATGCCCGACACGGGTTTCAACATGAACGTGCGCTACTATGATACGACGAGTCCCGCGTCGCAGCCGACGAAACTCAACCTCTACAACAGGGGGACGCGGTTCCTGGCTGTCGCGGATTGTTCGCCGGTACACTACTACAATTCAATGGGCGGCCACATGCGGCTTGTCCACGAGGCGGCGGCGCAACGCCTCACGATAGTCCTCTCCGACGTCAACGGCGCCTACACGAACGTCGTCGAGAACTTCGACCTATCCGCCATGCTCGGCGGCGCGTCGCAGGGTTATCTGCGCTTCTACGGCAACGTGGGCGGAAGCTGGACGGAGAACGTCGTCTCCAACCTGCGGTTCGAGTCGGCGACGGAGCAGGCGCCCGCGTATGCGACGGCGGGTCTCGGCTTCGACACGTGGAACGGCTCGGGCACGCTCGTGAAGCGCGGCGACGGCGCGCTCGCGGTCGTCTCCACGAACGCGTCGCACGTCGCGGTGCGGGTGGAGGAGGGCGGGCTCCTGCTCGCGAAGGAACTCGTCAACGACCATCGCGACACGGGGCGTGGCGGCTTCATCTTCTCCGATCCGTCGGGCATCGTCGGCGAGAAGGGCGGCTTCGTGGTGGGCGAGACGAAGATCAACAACGCCAACGACGCGCATCTGAACCGCAGGGTGCGTGCGGGCGGCAGCTGGCGGTTCACGGCCGACCTGTTCGTCATCGGGACGAGAGACTGGGACGGCATCCACGAGAACGAGTGGGGCGCGGACGCCATCTGCTTGTTCTTCCACAACGATCCGCGCGGCACGCAGTATCTTGGTTTGAACAACTATCGTGGCGGATTCGCCAACGGCATCCAGAACGGCTGGGGCTTTGGTTTCCACACCTACACGGGCGCCAACCAGCAGCGGATGACGTGGGGCACGACGGACTTCGGCTTCACGGATGCGCACTCCGCTTCCTACGCGCCGATTGCGCTCAAGAACAGGACGACGACGCACTTCGAGCTGACGCATGACGCGGCGGCCAAGACGCTGAAGGTGGTGATGACGCAGGGCGCGAACTGCGTGACGAACGACTTCACGGGCATCGACATCGCCTCGGCCGTGGGCGGCGAGTACGCCTGGCTCGGCTTCGGATCCGGCGGCGGGCGCGCGCATGTGCACGCCAACTGGCACAACGTGAACTTCGAGCAGATCGGCGGTGCGGACGACTTCGCGTCGAACGACTTCCTGCAACACGTCGACTTCACGGCGGCCGAGCCGGTCGTGCAGCTGGATTCCCGCTACGCGGGCGGCGTGTTCCGCCTCGCCGAGACGGCCACGCTGGCGGGCGGTTCGACGCTCCGCGCCGCAACGGTGGCTCAGCCTGCCGTTCTTTCCGTCGGTACGCTCTCGATCGGCGAGACGGCCGGTTTCGCGGCGGATGACGGCGCGACGATCCATCTCGACGCCGTGAGCGGCACGCCGTCCTCTGTCGCGCTTGACGGCGGCACGTTCGAATTGGGCACCTTGCCGGAGAACAAGTCTTGGGCGTTCGCCGAACTGCGTCTCACGCACGGCGCGAAGGTGCGCCTGCCGTCCGGCGGCAGCCTGCGTGTCCACGACGTCTACCTGGACGGCGTGAAGCTGCAGAGCAAAGTCTTCGAGGCGGGCGATGCGCCCTGGTTGCTGTCCGGCAAGGTGGTTACGCGCGAAGGCACGGTCTTCCTATTGCGGTAGCGGCGGCGCGAGGTCTGCGGTTAGACCTTCTCGGTGCGCACCTAATTTGATATTTAGGGCTCTTCCCGATTTTCTATGGACGGAATGACATACTTGACAGATTGATGTCGCTTTTCAAGAAGCGGACATCCTCTCTCGTTACCTGTAGAGGCAGACGCAGGATAGGCAAATCGACCTTGATCGACGTACCGGTCAATGTGCGTGGTGGAAGTGAAGCGCCAGCGGGAAATAGGCCGGGACGTCATCGACGAGGTAGAAGAGAAGGTCAGGCGCATTCCGCATCTGGATGGGATATCCGTCCGAACGGCTCTCGTATATGAGGGACATCTTGCTCCGATTGTGGAGGCGGACGGCTACTTCGACGCTGTAATCCCGTTCCGGACGTTGCTGGGCATCTAGCCGCACACGGGAGACAATTGCAAAACCTCGTCTGCACGATGCAGCAAGGTCGCCTCGGCCTCACCGTTTGGTGTTGCGCATAGGTTGCTAAGGTTTTTTGCGCGATAGTTTCCCGTCGTTCGGAAATGAACATGATTGCGTGCAGCGCGATGGGTGCGGCGGCGGCGTGTGCGGCCGCTGTGCCGATGCCGGCGACGACGCCCGAGGAGATCATCGCCCTCGCGCACCGGACGTACGAGTACGTGGCGCGGAGCGTGCCCGAGAAGGAGCTGTCTGCGCTGAAGGACGAGCTGGCCATTGACGAGAAGTGGTACGCGGACGCGAAGAAGGCGAATGACGCGCGCGAGATGCGCAACGCCACGCGCGAGCTCAAGTCCGTGCGCCGCCGCATCCTCTTTAAGCATCCCGACCTCCAGTTCAAGCGGCTTCTGGCCGTGCAGCGCGGGTTGCCGTTCTCGCAGGAGTCGGGCACCACGGACCAGTACGCCGGCCGCTGGTCGCGTCCGGGGCCGGGACTCGTGGCGATTGACAACTGGCAGGAGGCGCCGCACAAGACGGTGCTTTTGAAGGACAAGCTTCCCTGGGGCACCGTCCTCAATCCCGATTTGCACTGGGACGGAGACCGCGTCATCTTCGCGTTCTGCGACCACACGCGCAAGCCCGAGGCCGATCCGAAGGCGTGCGGCGCGTCGGCCGTGGTGAAGCTGGAGGATCAGCGCCTCGACTGGCTGCGGCGCGTCGATCCCGCTGCTGGAGGACGCCGATCCGTGCTATCTCCCTGACGGCGGGTTCGTGTTCAACTCCACGCGCTGCCAGACGATCGCGCGCTGCCATTCGGGACGCTACGTGCCCGCGTGGCTTCTTTATCGTGCGGAGCTGCCGCCGTTCGACGAGACCTGCGCGCGGAACATCCGGCAGCTCTCCTGGGGCGAGGCGAACGAGTGGGAGCCCGTGGTGCTGAACGACGGACGCATCTGCTACACGCGGTGGGACTACATCAACCGCCATGCGGTGTGGTTCTCCAGCCTCTGGACCACGAAGCCGGACGGCACGGCCGTGGGCCACTACTACGGCAACTACTCGAAGACCATCTACACCACCACCGAGGCGAAGCCGATTCCCAATTCGCCGCTCGTGGTGGCCACCGCCGCGCCGCACCATCTCTTCTCGTGCGGTTCGCTCGTCTTGATCGACACGCGCAAGGGCGAGGACGGCGAAGCGCCGCTCACGCGCCTCACGCCGGAGTGTCCGTTCCCCGAGTCCGAGGGCTGGAAGGGCAACGGGGTGTGGTGCGGGCCGATGCCCGTGAACGACACGCTGTTCTTCGCGTCCTACTCGCCCGACACGACCCAATACCCGAAAGGGCATCCGCGCTTCCATTCGCACGACTGGACGGCGGCATGGCCCGATCCGCGCTCGTTCGGCGTGTGGCTCGTGGATACCCTTGGCGGACGCGAGCTGATCTACCAGGACTCCGAATGGAGCACCTTCAATCCCATCCCGCTTGTGAAGCGTCCGAAGCCGCCCGCGCTTGTCTCCACGTTGCCGCCGGCGGAGAAGGCGCCGCCGACGGGTCTCTGCTACGTGGAAAATGTCTACGATGCGCGCGTGGAACTGCCGAAGGGAAGCGTGAAGGCACTGCGGATCAACCGCCTGTTCAACCAGGGGCCGGTGCGCCATTGGTCGTGGAACCAGGGCGGCGATCTCGACATCTACAAGGAATCGCTCGGCACGGTTCCGGTGGCGGCGGACGGCTCGGCGGCGTTCCGCATCCCGGCGGAGATGCCGATCCAGATCCAGGCGCTCGACAAGGACGGCATGGCGATCTACACGATGCGCTCGTTCATCTACGCGCAGAAGGGCGAGATCCAGGGCTGCACGGGCTGCCACGAGAACAAGATGGCGAGCGTCGCGCCCGCGAAGATGCCGGCGAACAGGCGCGTGTACGATCCGGCGCCGGAAGTCGATCTCGGCTACCACGGGCCGTTCAGCTACCCGCGCAGCGTCCAGCCGATCTTCGACCGTCATTGCATCTCCTGCCACGGGCTCGGCAAGGCGCCGAGCTTCATCGGCACGAACGGTATCCGTCGGCTCGTGAAGGACAAGCAGGTGTCCTTCGCGAAGTCCTACGCCGAGACGGTGGAGTCGAAGCCCTACGACTACTTCGCCGCGCCGAGTCCGCTCACGAAGCGCCTCAAGGCCGGGCACGGCGGCGCGAAGCTCTCTCCGGACGAGTGGAAGACGCTGATCCTCTGGATGGACTTCAACGTGCCGGAGTGGAACATCGGCGGCGGCTACAGCTGGAACCGTCCCGAGCTGCGCGAGACCGATCCCGAAGGCGAGAAGCGCCTGCGCGCGGCGATCCGCGAGAAGCTGGGGGATGAAATCGCCGCCCAGCCGTTCGAGGCGCTCGTGAACCGGGGCGACGAGACGAAGAGCCGCATCCTGTGGCTCGTGAAGCCGGAGGACCGCGCCGCGTTCCTCGCGCTCGTGCGCGGTTCGCTCGCCAACTCCCGGTGGCACGACATCGACGGCACGTGCGGCCGTCCCGTGGAGGCCGGCTGCGAATGCAACAGCTGCTGGGTGCGACGCGGTGGATTCAACAGGGCAGCCGACAGGTAATCGGACTATGGCATGTCTTTCGGCCCCGCGCATCGCCCTTGGAGCGTAGCTTCCGTGCGCTTGACGTACAAGGGCACGATCAACGGCCACGAGGTGATCCGCGGCTGGTTCAACCCGCGCCTGCCCGCGTTCGTGGGGGAACACCACGCGATGGCGAAAGCGTGATTAACGGTGATGACGAACCTCGTGCCGACGGTTAATGTGAAAGCCGCGCGGGAGTGGTCGCACCAGAAGACGCAGACGCAGAAAAATTGCGAAGATTCAACACGCTAACATGAAATCTGCTGCACTGACGGTCACAGTCACTGTTTCGCCTGGTCCGCCTTCAGCTGGATGCGGACGATGCGGGTGGCGTCTAGGCGGCGCACGGAGAACGTGAGGTCTTTCTTCTCCTTGATCATCTCGGAGAAGCGGATGACGGAGGGCACTAGCTCGCCGTTCACTGACGTGATAACCTCGAAGGGGCGGAGTCCGGCCACGGCGGACGGGCTGCCAGGCTGCATCTTCGAGATGACTACGCCCGGCGCGTCGTTCGCGAGCTTGAGGAATGCGCGCACCTCGAACGTTAGGTCCGCCGCCACGAGACCGAGCGTGCGGTTGCGGATGCGGCGCGCCGTGCGGTAGTGGACTGGCGCCTGCTCCAGCACGAGCTCTTCCTCGCGCTTCTCGCCGTTCGAGACCCATGCGACCACCACCTTCGTGCCGATGCCCATCCTCGTGAACACCTCGTTCACGCCTTCCTCGACCTGCGGCCAGGGCGTGGCGCTGATCCGGTCGAACGCCGACACGGGAAGGTGCTCGAAGAGGTTCTCGATGTCCATCCCGAAGTCGCGGTCGCGCGTATCCAGCTTCTCGCGGCGCTCGCTCGACTTGCGGCGCACCCACAGCAGCACGTCTCCCTCCTTGATGCCGACCCTAGCGGCAGGCGTGTTCGTGTAGACCTTGCCGACGAGGGAGCCGCGTCCTCCGTCCTGCGAGAGATAGCCAAGCACCTTCTTCTCGCGCGCGAGCTCCTTCGTCATCGCCTGCGTCTCGACGCCGATCCACGCGATGCGGATGCGGTCCTTGCCCTTGCGCACGGAGAATTCGGGGTCGAAGTCGCGCGCCTCGACCAGCCGCGCGAGTCTGCTCCCAGGAATCACAGTGCGGGAACGCCAGCTGTCCCAGGACGCTCCGGCGGTACGCGTGTTGCCGCCCATGGCCGCTATTTCGCCCGAAGCGAGCAGGAGCAGGTTGCCGTTGGTCTCGGGGGCTTCGTTCGGCGCTATGGCGTCGCCGTGGACGCGCTTGAAACCTGTGATCTTGCGCGGGGCGAGCGATACCTGAACCTTCCCGTTCCTGTTCTTCGGCTTTGCGAGGTAGGCCGTCTGGCGCATCAGCTTCTCCGTCTCGCCGGCGGCGAATCGTACGGGCTCCACGCCGTCGGGCGTCTTGCCGTCTGCGAAGCGCAGCAGGAAGAGGCCGTATTCGGCGAACGCGCCGACGAACTCGAGCGGTGCCTTCTTCCCGTCGGGAAGGGTGGCCTCCATCTTGTCGAGGGCGGCGATCTTTCCCGAATTCAGGTTGAGCGGCACTAGAACGTCGCCGTCCGAAAGGGCGATGCCGAACGTGTCGACGTCGCCCGTCGCCTTGCTGTCGTCGTCGGAAGACGAGAAGAACATCCGGCTGGAGCTGCTTTTCTTCTCCTCGTCGATGTGGAGGTAGACGGGCAGCACGGACGTGAGGAGCCGCTTCTCGAGCGCCGCGATGCGCGCCTCACGTTCGGCGAACGGCTCGCCGCGCCAGGCGGACGGAGGCTTCGGCAAGATGTCGTCGAGCTTCCTGTCCAGGCGCATCTGGACTGAGACGGCGCGGTTCGAGGCGTCGACCACGATGGTGTTCGGCGCGGTCCCGCACCAGCTCTCGCCGGTGGCCGGGTAGTGGGTGAAGTCGCGGTTGACCTTGCGCAGGCCGGCCTTGACGCGTCCGTCCACGTCGGTGACCAGATGGAACAGGGAGGGCTCGTTGGTGGCGTCTCCCGTGAAGGCGAGCGGACGCGCGCCGGCGAGCGGACGTTCCGTCTCGAGCAGGACGGCGTTCTCGTCCGGGTAGCACGTGACCGGACGCGCAGGCGTCGCGTTGGTGCCGCATACGACCTCAAGGCCGTCCAGCCATTCCCCGCGCAGGGCGAGGTCCTGCACCAGCACGCGGTTGTTCGCCACCACGAAGCCGGCGACGAGGCAGGGGAGCTCCTTCTCGTTGTCTTTTGAGACGTGCAGGCTGTTGTTGCCGCAGGCAGGGCAACGGTATTTCATCCAGGCGTCCGGCGGCGAGCCGTCCTGAAGCGTTTTCATCCGGAAACGCACGTTGACCGTGCAGGGGGCGTATTCTGCCGCCATCGCGCGCACGCGCGCCGCCTTCTCGGCGGATTCCTCCTCGGGAGACTTCTCCGGCTTGTCCGCCGCGACAATTGCCGCGAAAGGCGCGAGTGCGGCCAGCATCATGATTGCCTTCTTCATTCCAGCACCTCCTTCTCGGTGTCTTCAAGGTAGTTGAGCACGACCTGGGCCTTGCGTCCGCGCCGAAGCACTTCGATGTTCGCGCGCGAACGGTCCGGCAGGTCCTTCATGGCCGCATCGTAGATTGCGGAGAGCGTGTCGAGCGTCTTCACGGGCTTGCCGTCCCACGAGACGATCACGTCCTTCTCCTTGAGCCCGGCGCTCCAGGCGTTGCCGTCCCAGGCGACCGCGCTCACGAAGAGACCGCCGTCCTCCGCGAAGAAGGCGAGGTCTGGCGTGTCGAAGCGGTTGATCTCCTTGGCGGTGAATCCCCAGCGCTCGAACGCCTTCTGGGCACCCTCGACGCGTCCCTTCTCCGTGGGCGCGAAGCGGAACGTCTGCTCCTTGCCGTCGCGGACGACGGAGAAGGCGACCTCCTTGCCGAACTCGAGCCGCCCGAGGCGGCGGTTGAAGGCCGGCAGGTCCTCGCTGTTGACCACCGTGACGGGCGCGCCGTCCACGGCGACGATCCGGTCGTTAGGCAGGAGGCCGGCCTTGCGTGCCGGGCTGCCGGCGTCGGTGCCTGCCACCATGACGCCGTTGGTGGAGGGGAAGTACATGTCGTGGTTGAAGTCGTGCAGCGGCTGGAGGTTGAGTCCGAACCATGCCCAGTGCGCGTTTCCGTGCTCGCGCAGGCGCGGCAGGACCTCGAGGATCGTGGGGGAGGGGATCGTGAACGCCTGGCCGCCGAAGAGGTTGCCGCGCGTGTTGAGGCCCACCACGCGTCCGTGCGTGTCGACGAGCGGACCGCCCGAGTTGCCGGGGGCGATCGCGGCGTCGGTCTGGTACCACAGCGTGTACTGGCCGCACCCCTCCAGGTATCTGTCGGTGCAGGAGATGATGCCCATCGTCACGGAGCGGGCGAGGCCCCAGGGGGCGCCCATCGCAAGCACAACGTCTCCCACCGTCATGGGCTCGGGCGCGAGCGTGGCGGCGGCGAACGGGGGAGTGTTGGACGGGCAGTCGAGCTTGAGGAGCGCCACGTCTAGGTCCTTGTCGCTGCCGAGTGTCCTCGCGGTGTAGGCCGTGCCGTCGGAGAGCTGGCAGCGGATCTCCGTGGCCTTGTCGACCACGTGGTGGTTGGTGAGCAGCTCTCCGTCGGGGGAGATGACGACCCCTGAGCCCGAGACGACCTGCTTCTCGTTCTTTCCGCCTTCGAGCGCCTCGCGCACGACGCGGATGTAGGCGAGCGTCGGGAACACCTTCTGCCGCGCCTCGAGGATGACGCCGCGGAATCCGTTGTCGCCTGCGTCGGTGGTGCGGCAGCCTGCCGACAGCAGGCAGGCCGCAAGCGCGGCTACGCTTCCGGCGTGAAGCGCGCTGCGCACGAGTGGTCTGGTCATGTCTGTTCCTTTCGTGGTGTTTTTCACGCAGTAGTGTATGCGCGGCGGGTTTGGCGATGACGGGCGTTCAGTCGCGCCATCCGTGCTTGTCGGCGAAGTCCATGTAGACGCCCCAGTCGTAGGGCGTGAGGTCGTGCTTGCCGGTGCGGATGTGGTAGGAGATGTCGCCTTCCTGCTGGGGCGTGTCGGGGTCGGGGAAGCCGCACGTGACGAATCCCTTGCGTCCGAAGATTGTCCAGGCAGGGGTGGCGTAGCGCGCGGTGCAGTATTCTCCATAAGGTCCGGCGTGCGGATCCTGGGTAGCGGAGCCGATGCACACGAGGCGCGGCGCGATGAGCCCGACGAGCATGTGCTGGTCGAAGGGAACCTGGGCGTCGAGGTTCACCCACCGCGTGTAGTTGCGGCAATACCAGAACTGGTGCGAGGAGACGGAATCGACGATACGCTCCGCGTCGGGCAGGTCGACGTGGTGCAGCTTGGCGCCGCCCGTGCCGGAGCAGCTGGAGACGGCCATCGCGAAGCGCTCGTCCCATGCGGCCGCCACGAGGGCCGTCTTGCCGCCGCGCGAATGGCCGATCACCGCCACGTGCCTGGCGTCGAGCGTCGGTTCGGTCTCGATCCAGTCGAGGACGCGGCTGGCTGCCCATGCCCACACCGAGAGCGCGCCCCAGGAGTTCTTCGGACGGTACTGGCGTTCGACGTCCTCGAACGCCGCGAACGCGCCGCGCGTGTTGCCGTGCTGCTTGTCGGGTGCGACGTCGCTCGTGTGGAACGCGACCGTGGCGTAGCCGCGCGCCACGATCTCCTCCGCAGGCCAGAAGCCGCTCTTCACCTGGCGCGTGGGATCGATGTTCTCCGCGGGCGGACGGTTGCAGATGAACACGAACGACGGCGCGGGCTTCTGCGCGCGCGGGATGAACGCCGTGCAGACGAAGCTGTTCGTGCCGAACCTTCCGCCGTACTCGATGCGGATGCGCTTGCGCACGGCCTTGCCGTCCATCATCACGGCATCCGGCTCGGCGGCGGAGAACACGAGATGGGGCGGACGCTCGACAGGGCGCACCCCGTAGACCTCCTTGGCGAGAAGGTCCTTCAGCTCGGGACGGCGCTCAGCGGTCCACTTGGTCGGGTTCATGGAGTAGGGGTCGAAGAGGCGCGGCACGTTGCGCGGCTCGGCGATCTCGATCGCGCCGACAGCGAGGGAAAGGAGCGTCGCGATGGCGAGTATTGTGCTTGTTGTCGTATTCATGGGATGATTATAGCATATCCTGCCGGGCAGACCCCGGGTTTGCTATAATACGCCCATGAACAGAATTGTGTTTTCAGGTGTCCTGGCGCTTGTCGCGGCTGCAGCGGTCGCGCAGGTGAAGGAGCTGGGCGTCGGGCGCGAGGTGATGTGGGACATGGATCGCATCGCGGCGCTCGGCGGCGGCGCGGCGCTTGAGCTGCACCGGCCCGAGCAACGCGAGGTGTCGATGGTCTACGACGCGCCGTGGGAGGGGAACGTGTGCTGCTACCACACCGTCCTGCGCGACGACAAGAACTACAAGATGTACTACCGCGGCAGCGCGTACAGGCTGCCCGGCTACAAGAACCACCAGGTGGTCTGCTACGCGGAGAGCGACGACGGCATCGTCTGGCGCAAGCCGAAGCTCGGCCTCTGCGAATACGACGGCTCGAAGGAGAACAACATCATCCTGAAGAACGACGGCAAGCAGGCCGCGCACAACTTCTCGCCATTCTTCGACCGCAATCCCGCCTGCAAGCCCGACGAGAAGTACAAGGCTGTCGCCGGCGAAGGCAAGAGCGGGCTTGCCGGATTCGTCTCGCCCGACGGCATCCACTGGAAGAAGATCGGCGACAAGCCGCTCATCACCAAGGGCGCGTTCGATTCGCAGAACATCGTGTTCTGGGACACGGCGCGCGGCTGCTACGTGACCTACTACCGCACGTTCTGGAAGGGTCCGGACGGCAAGATGCTGCGTGGCATCCAGTGGGCGACCTCAAAGGACTTCCTGACGTGGAGCGACCCGCAGTGGGTGACGTACGAAACGGACTCGCCGAACGACCAGCTCTACACGAACGCGATCCACCCCTACGACCGCGCGCCAGGAATGTACGTTGGCTTTCCGAAACGTTTCACCGAAGGGCGATGCACGGCGTACGACAAGAGCGGCGCGGGCGGTATCCCCGGCGTCTCCGACGGCGTGTTCATGTCGAGCCGCGACGGGGCGCGGTTCCGGCGCTGGAGCGAGGCGTTCCTGCGTCCGGGCCTCCAGCACGAGCGGTGGATCAACCGCAACAACATGATCGCGTGGGGATTCGTGCAGACGAAGTCCGCGATTCCCGGCTGCCCCGATGAACTCTCCCTCTACTCCACGGAGAACTACTATTCGCTCGAGGCTCCCAACCGCCTCCGCCGCATGACGATCCGCCTCGACGGATTCGTCTCGGTGAACGCGCCGTGGCGCGGCGGCACGGTCACGACGAAGCCGCTCACGTTCGCGGCCGCGCCGGGCGGGAAAGCGACGCGACTCCTGCTGAACGCCTCCACCTCGGGCGCGGGCTCCATCCGTTGCGAGATCCGCGGCGCCGACGGCGCGCCAATCCCCGGCTTCACGCTGGCGGATGCGAAGGAAGTCTACGGCGACGAGATCGATCTCGCGATGGCATGGAAATCTAGCACGGACGTAAAATTCCTCGCCGGCCAGCCGATCATGCTCCACTTCGAGATAAAGGACGCCGACATCTACTCCTACCGTTTTGGCGAATAGCAAAAAGAGAAAGGTAACTACTGATGAAGAACCTGTTGATTACGATCTTGGCCGTATCCGCCGGCATTGTGCTGGGTGCGGACGAAATCTGCGGCGCGCCGCGCATGCAGGCGCGCGCCGAGATCATCTGGACGAAGGCCCTCTGCAAGGAGCCGGGACGCTACATCGGCTGGCCGACCGTCTGCCGAGCCCAGAACGGCGAGCTGATAGCCGTCTTCTCAGGCGACCGCGACGAGCACGTCTGCCCGTTCGGCAAGTCGCAGCTGATCCGCAGCGCGGACGGCGGCAAGACCTGGAGCGCGCCCGTCAACATCTGCAACACCATTCTCGACGACCGCGACTCCGGCATCATCTCGCTGGACGACGGCTCCCTCGTGATGGCGTGGTTCACCTCCATCGCCTATCGCGGGTACATCCGCGACCGCGCAAAGCTGAAGCCGGGTTCGCCGCAGTTCTACTGGTGGCT
>CACWSW010000128.1 GCA_902763655.1 uncultured bacterium | reverse complement strand
TCCGTTCTTCGGCACGGCGCCGATCGTCAAGGACGGCTCCGGCACGCTTGTGCTCACGGGCGCGCTCGGCGGACACGGCGGCGGGATGCGGCTTGTGGACGGGGCGTTCGGGTTCGGCGCGCGGGCGGTGGCGCTGCGCGCGCTCGACTGGCGCGGCGGCAAGCTGCTGGTCGACCTCACGGGCGCGGAGCCCGCCGTGCCGCGCGTGACGTTCACGGAGTCGCTCGTGGCCACGAACGGCGCGACACTCGGCGTGAAGCTCGCGCATGCCGCGCTGGCGCCCGGAGAGAGCTACGCGCTCGTGCGCGCGCCGGGCACGACGCTTTCGACGTTGAAGGCGAACAGCCGTCTCTCGTGCGAGACGTACGGCGGCGTGAAGGGCGTGTTCGCGGTCGCGGGCGGGGGCGACGGCACCGAGACATTGACGTTCACGGCCACGAACACCGTCACGGAGGCGAACAAACTGCCGCTCGTCCCGCGCGCGGATCTTGTGGTGGACGTGCGCGCGCTGGGTCCGCATCCACGTCTCTTCTCGGACGCGGCCGGTTTCCAGGCGCTGCGCGACGGACTCTCCACGAATGCGCTCCTGCGCCAGGGCGCAGAACACGTGGCGGCCAGCTCGACGTGAGCGGGAAGCGTCTCCTCGACGCGAGCCGTACCGCGCTCTTCCGCATCAGCACGCTCGCGATGACGTACCGCCTCTACGGCAACGCGGTGCACCTCGCGCGCGCGGTGGAGGAGATGCGCGCCGTGTGCGCGTTCGACACGTGGCATCCCTCGCACTTCCTCGACGTCGCGGAAATGTCGCTTGCCGTCGCGATCGGATACGACTGGCTGTGGGAATACATGGACGATCCGACGCGCGCGGAGATCGCCGCCGCGCTCCGGAAGTACGCGCTGGCCGAGGACGACCCCGTGGGGACGGCCGCGTTCGTGCAGCGGTGCATCGAGCGCCTGCCCACGCCGATGGCCGAGCTTGCGCCGAACGGCAACTACCCGGAGGGACCGGGCTACTGGAACTACGGGATGGAGTTCAACGTAGTCGCCATCGCGTTGCTCGAACACGCGTTCGGCCACGCTTACGGGCTGGTGGACCTGCCGGGTTTCCAGGCGTCGGGCGCGTACATGGATCTCGTGACCGGACCGAGCGGCGCCACGTTCAACTACGCGGACGGCTCGTCGGGCCGGTCCGCCACCTTCGCCATCTGGTGGTATGCGGCGCGGTTCGGGCGCCCGGACCTGCTCGCCTACCGCGAGCTCGACCTTTATCGCTCCTACACGGCGTTGACGCGGAACGGATCCGGGACCAACCGCCTCTTCCCGCTCGCGCTCTTCTGGGCGCGGGAACCGCAAGGGGAGGGTCGCAACTTGTTGCGACCTGCCGCCCCGCTCGTCTGGAACTCGCAGGGCAATATGCCCATAGTGATCCAGCGTTCGAGCTGGAACGACGAGACGGCGATGTTCGTGGGGCTTAAGGGCGGATCGCCGTCGGGCAACCACGGGCACATGGACGGCGGCTCGTTCATCCTTGACGCGCACAAGATCCGTTGGGCCGTGGATCTCGGATCCGAGAGCTATTCGCCGATCGAGGCGAATCCGTTGATCGGCAACGCGCTCTGGACGATGTCGCAGGATTCGAAGCGCTGGTGGATTTACCGTCTTAACACCTGGAGCCACAACGTGCCGATGATCGACGGCTGCCAGCAGTGGGTGAAGGGCTCGGGCGCGGTGACGCAGGTGACGTCGGGTTTGTGGGGCTCGCGCGCCGTGCTGGATCTGTCTTCGCTCTACACGAACGCGACATCGGTCGTGCGAACCGGCACGATGGCGGCGGACGGGCGCAGCTACCTGCTGCGCGACGTGATCAGCGGCGTGCGTCAGGGCGGGGTTGTTCGCTGGGCGATGATCACGAAGGCGACGCCGGAGATCGACGGCCCGCGCGTGACGCTTCGCCAGGACGGCAAGGAGCTGCGCCTTGAGCAGTGCGGCGAGCAGATTGGCGTGTGGCAGGCGCAGCCGGCCGCGGGGCCGAACAGCTGGGACAGCGCCAATTCAGGCTGCACGCAGCTTACGTTCACTGTGGTTGCACCGGCGTCGCGGACGGTGGAGGTGGCGGTGCGCTTCGTCGCATCGACAATGCACATTATCCTGATCCGCTGAATTCGCGCCTATGCCGAGAAGGCGTTGAGAGTCTCGAGGTAGCCGGCGGGGTTGCCGATGTCGTGGCGGTGGCCGGGATAGCGGTAGCCGTAGACGGACTTCTCGGCCAGCAGGCGGCGGATGGAGTCGGTGAGCTGTATCTCGCCGCCGTGGCCGGGCGTCTGCGTGGCGAGGAGGTCGAATATGGCGGGGTCGAGCAGGTAGCGTCCGGCGATGGCGAGCCGAGATGGGGCCGCTTCCGGGGCTGGCTTCTCCACGAGATCATCGAGCTTCCACACGCGCTCGTCCACTTGTGTGCCCTTGACGATGCCGTAGCGGGACACCTTCTCCAGCGGCACCTCCTCGAGGCCGACCACCGACGCGCCGCCGTGGGCGCGGGAGATTGCCGCCATGGCGGCGGAAGGGGCTTCGCCGGAGACCAGCGCGTCGCCGAGCAGCACGAGGACCGGTTCGCGTTCCTGCGCGAGGAGCGGGGCGCCTTGCAGGACTGCGTGGCCAAGGCCGCGCTGCTCGGTCTGCCAGGCCCAGCGGATGCGGGAGGCGAGCGCGGCGTCGCCGTCGAAGTACTTGCGGACGATCTCCTTCTCGGGCGAGACTACGATTACGACCTCGTCCGCGCCGGCGGCGAGGGCTTCTTCGACGATAAGCTGGATTGCGGGCTTGGCGCCGACCGGCAGCATCTCCTTGGGCACCACCCGCGTGACAGGCAGGAAGCGCGTGCCGTGTCCTGCCGCTGGAATGAGGGCTTTCATGCCGCACATGATACCATAAGCCCCTGCGTTAAGGCAATGACTGCGGCATCTTACAAAATGTGATATACTAGGAAGCCATGAGCACGAACAACCGCATCCACGCCATAAACGCGATCGCCGAGCGCCGTCCGGACGTGCCGCTGGCGACGCTTCCGGTCGACACCTCGCTGCAGACATACGGCGACGACGTGTTCGGCGAGAAGGAGATACGAGCCTTCCTGCCGAAGTCCGCCGCCGCGAAGCTCCTGGCAACGGTGAACGACGGCAAGCCGCTCGACCCGTCCATCGCCGCCGACGTGGCGCACGCGATGAAGGAGTGGGCCCTCTCCAAGGGCGCCACGCACTTCACGCACTGGTTCCAGCCTCTCACCGGCGGCACGGCCGAAAAGCACAACTCCTTCATCGAGCCGGCCGGCACGGCGCGCGCCATCCAGGCGTTCAGCGGCAAGAACCTGATCGGCGGCGAGGCCGACGCGTCGTCGTTCCCGTCTGGCGGACTGCGCTCCACGTTCGAGGCTCGCGGCTACACGGCGTGGGACCCCACCAGCCCTGCGTTCATCAAGCGCCACGCGAACGGCGCAACGCTCTGCATACCGACGGCTTTCTGCGCGCACACGGGTGAGGCGCTCGACTCCAAGACGCCGCTCCTTCGCTCCGTGCAGGCGCTCACGAAGGCGCTGAAGAGGCTCATGGCCCACTTCGGCCAGCCCGACGGGCGCGTGTCCGTGACGCTGGGCGCGGAGCAGGAATACTTTCTCATCGACCGCGGATTCTACCTGCAGCGTCCCGACCTGCTGCAGACCGGCAGGACCGTGTTCGGGGCGGCGCCCGCGAAGCACCAGCAGCTCGACGACCACTACTACGGCGCGATACGTCCTCGCATCCTGAAGTTCATGACGGAGGTGGAGGCGCAGCTGTGGAAGCTGGGCATCCCCGCCAAGACGCGCCACAACGAGGTGGCTCCCGCGCAGTTCGAGCTCGCGCCGATCTTCGAGGACCTCAACCTCGCCGTCGACCACAACATGCTCATCATGGAGGTGCTGCGTCGCACTGCGGAGCGCAACGGACTCGAGTGCCTCCTGCACGAGAAGCCTTTCTCCGGCGTCAACGGCAGCGGCAAGCACTGCAACTGGTCCATCGCCTATGGCGGGCGCAACCTGCTGGAGCCCGGCACGAACCCGAAGGAGAACGCGATCTTCCTGACGGTGCTGCTCGCGGTCATCCGCGCCATCGACCTGCACGCCGACCTCCTGAGGGCGTCGACGGCCGGCGCCGGCAACGACCACCGGCTGGGCGGCAACGAGGCGCCGCCCGCAATCCTATCCATCTTCCTAGGCGACGACCTGAGCGCCGTGGTGAAGGCCATCGAGACGGGCACGTCGTGGGCAGCCCGCGGTCGCACGAAGCTGAAGATCGGCGTCGACACGCTGCCGCCGCTGCCGCGCGACACGACCGACCGCAACCGCACGTCGCCGTTCGCGTTCACCGGTAACAAGTTCGAGTTCCGCGCGCCCGGCTCGTCGCAGAACTGCGCCCAGAACCAGATGGTGCTGAACACGATCGTGGCCGAGTCGCTCGACGCGCTCTCGGACAAGCTCGACGCCATGCCGGGCGACTTCAACACGAACCTGCAGAAGCTCCTGCAGCGGCTCATCCGCGCCCACAAGCGGGTGCTCTTCGCGGGCGACGGCTACTCTGCGGCCTGGCAGAGGGAGGCGGCCGCGCGCGGCCTGCCGGACCTGCCCGACACCATTTCCGCCATCGCGCCGTTGAAGGTGTCGGCGAACCAGACGCTCTTCGAGAAGTACGGCGTCCTGACCCGCAGCGAGATGGACAGCCGCTACGAGATCGCGCTCGAGGACTACGAGCGGCGCGTGAGGATCGAGGGCGGCGTGGCGCTCGAGATCGCGCGCTCCATGATCCGGCCCGTGGTGGCGGACGAGTTCTCGAAGCTCGCGACGGCGATATCCATCGCGAAGAAGGACGGCCTCAAGGTTGGCGTGAGCGGCCTGAAGGCGCTTTCGCTCAAGCTGGGCGCGGGACTCGACGACCTGCACGTGAAGTGCGAGCGGCTCGACAAGGCCCTCGCGAAGGGAGGCGCGAAGGAAATTCTCGCGGCGATGGTCGACCTGCGCCGGACAGTCGACGCGCTGGAGTACCTTGTGGACGACTCGCGTTGGCCTTTGCCGAAGTACCGCGAGATGCTGTTTGTCTATTGACGGAGGAAAACATGAAGAAGATAGTTGCTGTTGCTGTTGGACTGGCGGCGCTTGCGTCGTCGGCGGAGATGCCCGCCCTCGCGCGGACAGCGCTGGAGAAGCCGATGCTTCCTGGCGGCTCGGGACAGATGTCGTACCTGACGGCCTTCAACGAGGTCGAGGCTGCCGACGCGGCGGCGGACGACGCCTGGCGCAAGCTGAAGACGCGCGCGGAGTACGACGCCTACCGCGCCAGGATGTGCGCGAAGATGGTCGAGGCCGTGGGCGGATTCCCGGCGAGGACGCCGCTCAACGCCAAGGTCGTCGCGACGGTTCCGCGCGACGGCTACCGCATCGAGAAGATACTCTTCGAGAGCCTGCCCGGCGTGTACGTGACGGGCCTACTCTACATCCCCGACTCGCCGGAGTTCAAGCCTCCATATCCGGCGTTCCTAGTCACATGCGGCCACAGCGGCAACGGGAAGGGATCTGACGGATACCAGCGCGCGTGCGTGCAGGGCGTGAAGCAGGGCATGGTCGCGTTCATCTACGATCCGATCTCGCAGGGCGAGCGGATGCAGGTGCCGGACACCGCCAACGTCCACGGACACAACCGGTTCGGGGTCAATGCCCTGCTGCTGGGACGCTCGACGGCGCAGATGCGCATCTATGACGGCATGAGGGCGATCGACTACCTGCAGTCGCGCCCCGACGTCAAGCCTGAGCACATCGGCTACATGGGCAACTCGGGCGGCGGCACGATGACCTCTCTCATCATGGCCGTCGAGCCGCGCGTCATCGCAGCCGCGCCATCGTGCTACCTCACGTCGATCCGCGAGGTCGTCGACCACGTCGGTCCGCAGGACGCCGAGCAGTGCATCTTCGGGCAACTCGCCTTCGGGCTCAATCACGCCTCGTTCGTGCTGATGCAGGGACAACCCGTGCTGATGCACTGTTGCCACAACGACGCATTCCCATTCATGGGATCGCGCCAGACATACCGCACGGTGGCGGAGACGGTGGCGAACCTCGGCCTCGGGACCGACCGTTACGGCATGACGGACGTGCCTGGGCCGCACGGCTGGAAGGAGTCCACGCGCGCGTCGTCCGTCCAGTGGATGCGCCGCTGGCTGGTTGACGACGCCTCTGCGCTGCCGATCGACGTTGCCGCCTGCCGCCGGCTCGACATCGGCTTCGAGATCGCGAAGGTCGACCACGGTCTCGACAAGCCCGACTACAACGTGACGCCGAACGGCAAGGTGTCCGAGCTGCCGGGCTTCCGCAGCATCTACGAACTTCTCAAGGACGACCTGAAGAAGGCTCTGAAGGGTCGCGCTCCTGGGCGACCGCAGGCAGATACGGTCCGCCGCGCCGCGGGGATTCGTCTGCCGGAGGAAGTGAAGGCGACGGCAGTGGAGATCTCTCGGAAAGAGGCTGGCGACCTAACCGTTGCGAAGACCGCGTTCCAGTTCGATGGCGGCCTGCTGGTGCCGGCCGTGACGCTTGCGCCGAAGGGTGCGACGAAGGCGCCTGTGCTGCTAGTGGGCGATGCCGGGCGTGGCGCGCTGCGCGAGCGCGCGGAGGCGCTGCTTGCGGACGGCACGCCTGTGGTGGTGGCCGATCTCATCGGCTCTGGCGAGATCGGCTCGGTCAAGCACAAGTTCTACGGCGCGAAGAACGAGGACGAGGAGATCGCCGTGCTGTACTACATGCTCGGTAAGTCGCTCGTGGGCGTTCGCGCGGAGGAGCTGCTCTCCATCGCCGCCAGAATCAAGGCGGAGTTCGGGGCTGCGCCGCGCGTGGTGGCGTGCGGACGGATGTCGATTCCGGCGGCGCACGCGTTCGCCGCCGCACCTGGGACGATCGCGGGCGTGGAGACCGTGAATCCGCCCGAAAGCTGGACGGAGGTGGTGGAGCAGAGCATCGCGTATCCCTACGCGAACGCCGTCAACGGCGCGCTTCTCCACTACGACTGGACGGACCTTTTGAAATGAGAAGCTAAAGCAAAGGAGAAACATCATGAAAATGCAGAGACGTGAATTCATTTCGGCGGCCGCGAGCGCGTTGGCACTCGGCAGCTTGCCTGCGGCGGCGAAGGTCAAGCAGCCCGAGCCGAAGTTCCTGTGGTCGTACCTCGCGCACTTCGGGGTCAACTCGTGGAAGGACGTGCCGCTGGAGACGCAGGATCCGAACATGGACGAGAAGTGGCTCACGCGCTGTTGCGCGAACCATGTGCGCTTCGACGAGCCGTCGTGGGGCCGCCTCTCGGCAGCGCTGGCGAAGGCAGGCTGCAACCAGATCATCATCGACCTCGCCGAGATCGTCGAATATCCCAGCCATCCGGAACTGGCGGTGAAGGGCAGCTGGAGCGTTGACAGGCTTCGCAAGGAGCTGGACCGCCTGCGCGGCATGGGTTTCGAGGTGATCCCGAAGATGAACTTCTCCGCCTGCCACGACACGTGGCTCAAGGAGTACCACCGCATGGTGTCCACGAAGAAGTACTACCAGGTTTGCGAGGACCTGATCAAGGACGTGGCGGAGATATTCGACCATCCGCGCTTCTTCCACCTCGGTTACGACGAGGAGACGGCGAACCACCAGAGGTCGCACCTCTTCGCGGTCTGCCGCCAGGGCGAGCTGTGGTGGCACGACTTCCTCTGGTTCGCGAAGGTGACGGAGAAGACGGGATGCCGCCCGTGGATCTGGAGCGACTACTGCTGGCACCACAAGGACGAGTTCATGAAGCGCATGCCGAAGAGCGTGCTTCAGTCCAACTGGTACTACGGCGCGCAGTTCGACGTCTCGAAGATGAGCGAGGGAAGCCGTCCTCACGTGCAGACCTACGAGGATCTCGACAAGGCCGGCTTCGACCAGGTGCCGACTGGATCCAACTGGTCGTGCGACACGAACTTCGCCGACACGATCAAGTACTGCGACGAGCACTGCTCCAAGGAGCGCATCAAGGGCTTCATGATGGCACCTTGGACGCGCACGTTCGCCATCCACGAGGCGAAGTCGATGGAGGCGATCGCGCAGATGGCCGCCGCCATCAAGGCGCGGGGCTAGGTCGTAATCCTGCAGGTGGCGGGCCAATGCCATGAATACCGATAACGAGTCTGTCAACGAGTCTGTGCTGCAAGCCATTCGGAGGCTTGAAAAGAGCATCCTCGAGGATGGCAAGGTCGACAAGGCCGAAACCGAACTGTTGCTCCGCTTCGCGAAGCCCTTGGCTGCGACGAATTCCGACATGGCGGATTTCGTCCGCGCCCTCGAGGACGTGCGCGCGGACGGCATCATTACGCCCGACGAGTCGATTCGCATCGGCGCCCACCTGAAATGGCTCGCGAGAGAGACGTCCCCGGTCGAACCCGACAAAGGGTTCCTGGGGCGTCTCTTCAAGCTGAACCGCAACCGCACGACCGTCCGGACGGAGATCGTGGCGGGCATCACCACGTTCATGACGATGGCGTACATCCTGGCCGTGAACCCGAACATCCTCTCGGATGCGGGGATCCCGCGCGGCGGCGTGTTCGTGGCGACTGCGGTGGCGGCCGTGATAGGCACGCTCCTGATGGCGTTCATGTCGAACTACCCGTTCGTCCTCGCGCCGGGGATGGGCCTCAACGCCTTCCTCACGTACAGCGTGGTGCTGGGCATGGGGTATAGCTGGCAGTTTGCGCTCCTGGCTGTATTTGTGGAGGGTCTGATTTTTCTCGCGCTGTCGCTCACGCCGGTGCGCGAGGGCATCTTCAACGCGATTCCGATTTCGCTCAAGAAGGCGGTCTCGGCTGGAATAGGCCTTTACATCTGCCTGATCGCGATGAAGACGGCAGGGATTGTCGTGGACAACCAGGCTACGCTCGTCGCGATGGTCCGCTTCAAGGATGTCTCTTTCCACACCCACGGCATCTGCGCCCTGCTGGCGCTCGCCGGCACAGTCTTCACCAGCTTTCTGCTCGTCAAGGGCTGGAAGGGGGCGATCCTTCTGGGCATCATCTTCACGTGGGGGCTCGGTATTGTCGCGCAGGCGTGCGGCATATATGTGCCTGACCCTGCCGCCAAGTTCTTTTCCCTCTATCCCGATTTCTCGTTCCAGGGACTTGCCCAGAATTTCAGTGAGTTTGGGCAGACCATCGGCGCGATCTTCAACCCTGCGGGCTGGTCGCACGGCACGGGCGAGACGATGCGCTCGGGATGGACGCTCGTCACGTCGCTCGACTTCTTCGTGGTGATGTTCGCGTTCTTCTTCGTGGACCTCTTCGACACACTCGGCACCCTTATCGGCGTCTCGATGAAGGGCGGCTTTCTCGACAAGGAAGGAAAGCTGCCGCGCATCTCGGGCGCGCTCTGCGCCGATGCGATCGCAACAGCCACCGGCGCCGTCCTAGGCACATCCACGACCACCACCTATGTGGAATCCGCATCTGGCGTGATGGCGGGCGGCAAGACGGGCCTGACCGCCGTCACTTCCGCAGCCTTCTTCGCGATTGCGATCCTCTTTGCGCCTGTGTTCCTTGCAATTCCCGGCTTCGCCACCGCACCGGCCCTCATCGTGGTGGGCTACATGATGCTTTCGTCGTGTTCCGACATCGATTGGCGTGACGCGGGCGATGCCGTGCCGGCGTTTCTCGCCATCGTGGCCATGCCGTTCACGTATTCGTCATTTCGTATACGGTCATCAATGTGCTTGCCCGCAATTTCAAGAAGATCCACTGGGTCATGTACATACTCACAGTGGTCTTCATCGCCAAGTACGCGCTGATGTGATGTGACAACGGGGGGGCGTTGTCACAGTGCGCCGCCGAGACGGCGGCTCTCCATGCGGTCGCAGCAAGCTGCGACCCTCCCGTGTGGGTGGTGATCGAAAATCAGAAGAGGGCGCGGACGGCGTCGTCGATGCCGGCGACGTCGACCACCTGCGTCTGTGTGACGGGAGCCTTCTCCAGCGCGGCGAAGGCGGGCGGCGGGTTCGTGAGAACGTCAGTGCCGAACGCCTTGAGGCAAGTCTCCGGGAACTTGTACGGCGTGGCCGTGGCGGCCACGACGCACGGGATGTCTTTCGGGTAGCCGAGCTTGCGGGCGACAGCGGTGGCGACTGCGGTGTGGGGATCGAGGACGTAGCCGCAGCGCTCGCGCATGAGGCGCATCTCGGCCTCGGTCTCCTCCGGGGTGGCGAACGCGCCGACGAAATCGGCCTGGAGCTTTGCGGTGGCGGCGGGCGAGAGCGAGTAGCGGCCCGTGGCGGCGAAGTCGTCCATGAGCCTCTTCACCGCCGCGCCGTCGCCGTCGTTTACGATCCACAGGAGGCGCTCCACGTTGGAGCTCTTGCGGAT
>CACWSW010000127.1 GCA_902763655.1 uncultured bacterium | reverse complement strand
TCTCGGCATCGGCGCCGAGTCCGCCGATCTGGCGACGGTATCGCCCGTTCTCCTCGCTCAAACGGTCAACCTGCGCCTGCGCCTGCGCCAGCTGCCCCTCCAGCTTCTTCACCTGCTCGCGCAGCTTCTTCGCCTCCTCCGCAATCTTAGCGTTCTCGTCAGAGAGCGTCTCCGTCGCCTTACCGCCGGCCTTGCGCAGATATTCGGCGCTGAGAAGCGTGTCGCAGACGCGCATCCGGTCGGAGGCTATGGTAGCCTTGTCGGACGTCGGACGGAACAGGAGATAGGACTTGTAGTGCGAAATCGCGCCGATGTAGTCCTTCTTGATGTCCTGCAGCAAGGTGGCAAGCTGGAAATGCGCCAGATAGTTGCGAGGCTCCTGCACCAGCACCTGCTCGAAGCCACGGATTGCAGGATCCGTGCGCCCCGCCTGCAGGTCTTCCATGGCGGTCGTGTACAACCGGGAAGCGCGTTCCTTCGCCTCGATCTCCGAGATCGACATTCCGTTGTCGCACCCGGCCAAGACCATGGCCAACAACAAAGCCGCCAGCGGCCTTAAAGTCCGCACGCCATGCTCATTCGTCGTCATCATCATCCTCCTCTTCATCATCGTCTTCGTCGATATCGTCATCGTCATCCTCGTCGTCGAGGTCGTCATCGTCCTCGTCGTCAATTTCGTCATCATTCAGTTCATCGTCGTCGTCCTCTAGCCCTTCGGGCGTGTCGTCGATGAACTCGTCGTCCTCCGCATTGTCCTGTGGCTCACTGGCCGCATCATCCGATTCCGGCGCGCTCGACGCGGGCGCAGTCTCGGCTTTTGCCTCCTCCGCAACCTGCGACTGGTCAGGCAGGTCAGGCTGGTCGGTCGGCTTTTCCTTCTTCTGGAACAGCTTGGCGCGCTCGCGCGGATTCGACCGCTGGAGCGTGGGATCGATCGCATTCAGCTCGCCCAGCGACGCGAGCCCGAAATGCTCCAGGAAGAGCGGCGTCGTGCCGTAGAGGAACGGATGCCCCGGCAGCTCGCTGCGCCCCACGAGCCGCACGAGCTGAAGGTCCACGAGCGTCTTCACGATCGTATCCACCGCCACGCCGCGGATCTGCTCGATCTCGGCTTTGGTGATCGGCTGGCGGTATGCGATGATGGCAAGCGTCTCCAGCGCCGCCCGCGAAAGGCGGTTCGGACGATCGAGATGAAGCAGCGCGCGCACGTAGCGTCCGCAAGTGGGGACGGTCTGCAGGCGGTACGCGCCGCCCGCGCATACGAGACGGAAACCGCATCCCGAGCGCTCAAGCTCCTTCTCGAGCCCGTGGATCGCCTGCTCGATCTCGCGCGATGTGCACGTGTGGTACACGTCCATGACCTCGGACGACTCTCCTTCCTCCGGCTCGACTCCGCGCACGCACTCGCGCAGGTCAGTCGCCGTCAGCGGCGACTCGGACGCGAACAGCAGCGCGCCAATTATCTCCTGCAGGGACGACGGCGGCGCAATGCGCGGCTCCTTCGGCTTCGCCGGAGGCAACGGCACCTTGGCGGCCGCCGGTTCCTCGACCGGCGTCTCCTCGATATCCACCATCTCGTTCTGCGCGTTCTCCGCACTCTGTACGTTCTCTTCTTCCACTCTTCAGCCTCTCAAAGCCCAAAACCTATTCACTCTTCACTATTAACTCTTCACTCTTCACTATTAACTGTAATCGTCCGGCGCCTCCAGCGGCTTGTCGTCCGGCATCTCTTTCGACGGCAGCACCGTTATCTCGTGGAACGCCGCGTTCTGGTACACGATGATGCGGTGCTGCCGCAGCAACTCCAGCAGGGCCAGGAACGTCACGATCACCTCGCCGCGCGGCGACCGCTCGTTGAACAGGCGAGAGAAGGCTATCTGCCCTTCCGCGCGTGTCCGCTCGATGATCATGTCCATCTTGTCGGGCACGCTCCAGCGCATGCCCTTCAGCTCCTCTTGCGGCACCTCGTTCAGGCGCGCGAGCACCTCCTGGAAGGCCGTCAGCAGGTCGAAGAGGTCTATGTGCGCGAGCGCGTCCGCCGCATCGGCCGCGGTCTTCTCGAACTTCGGCCTGCCGCCGCCGTAGTCGAAGGACTCCTGCGCCAACACCTCAAACTCGGCGAGCCTGCCGGCGGCGTCCTTGAACTTCTTGTACTCGATCAGCTGGCGCACGAGGTCGAGGCGCGGGTCCACCCACTCCTCGTCCGTTCCCTCCTCGGTGGCGCGCCGGTCCACCGGCAAGAGCATCCTGCTCTTGATCACCATGAGCGTGGCGGCCATCACGATGAACTCGCCCGCCACGTCCAGGTTCAGCTGGCGCATCAGGTCGAGGTACGCCATGTACTGCTTCGTGACATGCTCGATGGGGATGTCGTAGATGTCCAGCTCCTCGCGGCGGATCAGGTACAGAAGCAGATCGAGGGGCCCCTCGAACACGTCGAGGTTCACCTTGTAGTCTTCCGCTATGAGTTCCGCCTGAGCCATTTAAGGTTAAAAGGTTAAAGGGTTAAAAGGTTGGAGGGGTAGAGGGTTAAAAGGTTAGAGGCCAACGGCGGAGCGGACCTTCTCCATGGTGATCGCGGCGGCGGCGCGGGCACGCTTCGCGCCGTCCTGCAGGATGTCCTCCAGCGAATCCGGATCCTTCGCCAACTCCTCGCGCCTCGCGCGGAACGGATCGAAGAGGCGATGGTACGCCTCCAGCAGCGCCTTCTTCGCGTGTCCGTAGCCGTAGTTTCCGGCACGAAAGCTGGCGGCCATCTGCGCGACCTCTTCTGGCGTCGCAAAGAGCTTGTAGAGCTCGTAGATCGAGTTGCCCTCCGGCTCCTTGGGCTCCTCCATCGTCTTGGAGTCCGTCACGATGCCCATGACCTTCTTCTTGGCGGAAGGATCGAAGAGCTCGATCGTGTTGTGGTAGCTCTTCGACATCTTCTGCCCATCCGTGCCGGGGATCGTCGCGACCGTCTCGGGAATGTACGCGTCAGGTATCTTGAATATCTCGCCGTACGCGTTGTTGAACTTGATCGCGAGATCGCGCGTCACCTCGAGATGCTGCTTCTGGTCCTTGCCGACCGGCACGAGGTCGGAGTTCATGATGAGGATGTCCGCGGCCATGAGCACAGGATAGGCGAAGAGCCCATGCGTGGCGTCGAAGCCGTGCGCCATCTTGTCCTTGTAGCTGTGGCAGCGCTCCAGAAGTCCCATCGGCGTGAGGCACGAGAGGTACCAGGCGAGCTCCTGCACCTCCGGCACGTCGCTCTGGCGGTAGACCACCGTCTTCGCCGGGTCGAGTCCGCAGGCGAGGTAGTCGAGCGCCACCTCGCGCGTCGCCTCGCGCAACGTCGCGCCGTCGCGCACCGTGGTCATGGCGTGAAAGTTCGCGATGAACATGAACATGTCCTCGCCCTTCGCCTGAAGGTCGAACATGGACTTCATCGCGCCAAAGTAGTTGCCCCAGTGCAACTTCCCTGACGGCTGGATGCCTGTCAAAATCCGCATAAAACCTATACCTCCTAATGGAAGAATATATTTTAGCGGATTTTCGTTCCGGATTCAACCACTTCGCTACACCAGCTGCTCGTTCGCGGCTCAGGGATGTACCCGCATCAGAAATGTCCGAACCGGACTTCAAGGAGTCCTGAGGGAACCAGCTTGGAATCCTTCGTGAAATAGTTCCAGTCCGCGAAGCACGCACGGTTCTTCGACGGGCGCGCCGACATCCCCGCCTTGAACCATTGGGGGAAGCGCGCAAGATAGTCGCCGCCGGGATATGGAGCCTTGACGAAATCGCAGTCCGGCGGTTCCTGCTCGTCGCCGATGAGCCTGTTCGCCCACACGTTCGTGAACTCGATCTCCAGCTCGTTGGTCCCCGCCTTCACCGCGCCCAGTGGCAGCAGCACCTCGTACGGCTCGCACCAGACCGTTCCCACGTCGCGCCCGTTGAGGACGATCCGGGCCACCTGCCCGTTGCAGTCGCCGAGCGACAGGATGTCTGCGCCATTCATGTCATGGCACTCGAACGTCGTATGGTATTTTGCAGTCCCGCTGAAGTACTTGATGCGTGTGTTGTCGCTCTTTGTCCAGTCGATGAGCGTAGGCATCTCCACCGTCATGTCCCCGAACGTGACGTGCCATGGCCCCACGACTCCAACGCCATCGGCAGCGATCGGCTTCTGGAGCGTCTGCAGATAGCGCGACTCGCGTGTCGGCGCTAGAGAGCCCGCCTTCTCGCGAAGGACAAGGAATCCCGTGCCGCACGGCGCAAGCTTGATCGGTACGCGACCGTCCACGAGCTCCAGCGGCGTGATGCGCCCGGTGACTGGATCGAACCATTCCGGAGCCTTGCCTACATCCGGAAGGCCCATGTTCATCGAAGCCGGATGGTCAAAGTGGTTCATCACGAAGAACACGTACTTGCCGTCCGCCTCGCGGCACTGCGCCGTAAGCAGCGTACCTCGCGGGGTTATGCCGTTGCCCACGATCTTGACGCCGCTCGGTTCGCCCCACTGGAGGAGCGCCTGGCATCGGTTGAGGTAGGCGAACCACCCCTTCCCGCTCTTCGCCCAGGTCTGGTTGCGTCCGAAATGCGTTCCCCAGCGCCCCATGGTCTTGCCGGGCCTGACGTCGTCGGCGAACGGCTGGTGCGGGCACGTGTGAAGCGTCATGCGGTTTACGCCGCGATAGAACTGCGTGTCGCCTGCGGCCTTGAGGAGATACGGCGTCTCCGTCCACCGGCACGATTCTGGCGCTCCTGTGAACGCCTCGGCCTCGATGACGTTGTGGCGCTTGCCGGACGGCCCTGCCCACTTGTTCCAGCCTAGCGGCTTCGGCATGGAACGGTTCAGCTGCGGCTTGAACCAGAACTCCGTCATGAGCCGATCGACATGCGCCGCGCATTCGCGGGAGTCGAACGGCCCCGTGTACGGCTCGCAGGCAAACTCGAGACCTGCGGCGTTGAGCTTTTCGCGCATCGTCTTGAACAGCACGTCGCGGTAGAGGTCGCGGATCGTGCGGTCGTAGTCCGCCTTGAACTTCTTCTCTGCCGTCTCGTCCGGCGCGGCAGAAACCTTGAAGCCTCCGAGCACGGGGAGGAACGGCAGCGGATCGTAGCCGCGACGTGCGGCGAACTCTGCGCGCATGTTCGGAGTCCATGTCGGTCGGCCGGCCTCGTAGCTGTCGAGAAGGACGAACCTGAGCGTTCGTCCGACATGTTCGCCCAGATACCGCTTCATGTCGCCAAGCACGTGATCGAGATGGAACGCCACTGCCTCGGGGTTCATCTTGTCGCACTCGAGCCCGAACGCCTCCCACTGGTTCGGCTGAGTGAACGAGCCCATCGGGATGTGCTGCACGCGAATGCCGGCGACGATCGCTATCTCCTGGAGATCGTCGCGCCGGCTCCGTATCTTGGGTTTCGCGAACGCGCCAGACGCGGGTATGTGGACCGGGAATGGCGCATGTGCGGCCAGGGATATCTGCGCCTCCACGTTGGTGACGTTGAACACGAGCTCCCGCATCGCAAGACGAGGCGGTATCCAAGGCCCGCCTGTCGAGGTGTAGCCAGGACAGTTGTGGATGCCCAGCTCGATGCCGCGCTTCTCGGCCTCCTCGCATGCGAAGCGCACGAGAGCCCACCAGTCTGGAGTGAAGGCGATGACATTGCCGGTCGGACAATTCTCGATTCTCGTCGCCCACGGCGTGCATATGTCCGCCATCCCAAAGATGGTCGCCGAACCGATGCCCACTTCCTTGAACCAGTCGAGATCCTTGACAATACCATCGCGAGACACGTTCGACCCCATCCAGTGCCACCACACGCCTGTCTTTGCGCGTTGCGGAGGATTTCTGAACACGGTCTCCGGATCAGGCGCGGAAGCGGAAGCCACAGCCATGGCGACGAGCGCCAACGCGCCCGCCAGAATGGTCCTTACATCGCTCTTCATGAGATTGAAGCCAAGAGCGCAGATGGCAGGAGACTAGTTCCTGACGAGCTTCATCAAGGCAACGGTGGCCGCAGCCGAGACGGCAAGCAGTCCGCCGGCGAGCGCGTAGGCGTTCGACACGCCGCCTATCCCGTAGATCAGGTAACCGCATCCGAACAGGCACGTCCACACCGCAAGGCAACCGAAGACCATGCAGAGGATCGCGACGGGAAAGTTCGTCTTTTCCGTGTGGATCTTCGCGTTGAAGGCTGCGAGCACCTCCTCCTTCTCGCGAGGAGTGAGGAAGGTCACTAGAATCCAGCCCACGGTGGTGACGAGCACGCCGAGGAGGAGTTTCCAAGCGCCCAGGTCGAAGAGGTTCGCGCGCCAGCCCGTCTCGAGCCAGCCTGTCACCTCCTTGCTGCCTTCTGGCGTTATCAGGCCGCAATGCTGCGCCCCAAACGCGAAGAAGCACGCCACGATGAAGGAGATCACCATAGCGGATATCTCGCTCCAAGCGTTGATGCGCGACCAGAACCAGCGCAGCACGTAGAGGAGCCCGGTACCCGCGCCTATCTGGAGCATTAGGTCGAAGCCGCCCTTGGCGTTTTCGAGGACGAGCGCCATGCCGGCGGTGCAGAAAAGGAGCACGACCATGATCAGCCGGCCCACGAGCACCTGGTTCTTCGGCGAGGCGTCCTTTTTGAGGAAGCGCGCGTAGAAGTCCTGCACGAGATACGAGGATCCCCAGTTGATCTGCGTGGCGATGGTGCTCATGTAGGCGGCCACGAGCGAGGCCACCACGATCCCGAGCCAACCGGACGGGAGCTTTGCAATCATCGCGGGATATGCCATGTCCTCCTTCACGAAGCGCGCGCAGTCTGCAGGGAGGGAGGCCTGCAGCGCGTCCATGTTGGGGATCACGACGAGCGAGGCGAGGGCCACTATGAGCCAGGGCCATGGACGCAACGCGTAGTGGAGGAAATTGAAGAGGAGCGTGGCACCAACGGCGTTCCGCTCGTCCTTCGCGGAAAGCATGCGCTGGGCTATGTACCCGCCGCCGCCGGGCTCGGCGCCGGGATACCATGTGGCCCACCACTGGACGGCTATCGGCAGGACGAGAAGCGTCATGAAGAGTGAAAGGCTGCCGTTCGCGCCGGCAGATGGGATCATCGCCATCTTTGCCTTCACTGCGGAATTTGAAAAAAGTACGGCCAGCGAGCCCGAACCATCGGCCCCGCACATCTTCACCGCGAAGTAGGCCGCCGCGACAGCGCCCACCATCGCCACAGTATACTGGTAGAAGTCCGCCCAGATGGATCCAGTGAGACCGCCAAGGGTGGCGTACACGCCCACGGCCGTCAAGGCTATCGCGAGCGTCGCGACCGGCGTGAGGCCGAAGATCGCCGCGCCGATCTTGATGGCCGCCAGCGACACGGTTCCCATTATGATCACGTTGAAGAAGAGACCCAAATACACGGCGCGAAAACCGCGCAGGAAAGCCGCCGGTCGACCCGAATAGCGCAGTTCGTAGAAGCCCAAGTCGGTGTTCAGCGCCGAGCGGCGCCACAGCTTCGCGTAGATGAACACCGTCATCATTCCCGTGAGCAGGTATGCCCACCATACCCAGTTCCCTGCGACTCCGTTCGTGCGCACGATGTCCGTCACCAGGTTCGGCGTGTCGCACGAGAACGTGCAGGCGACCATGGAGACGCCGAGCAGCCACCACGGCATGGAGCGTCCGGAAAGGAAGAAGTCCTCCGCGCTCTTCGAGGCGCGCTTCGCCGCCCAGGCGCCGATGACGATTACGCTGGCGAGAAATCCGATGATGATCCCGATGTCAAGTCCAGAAAGTGCCTTCATTATTCCACCACCTCGCCGACGTCGATATCCGGGAACATCCTCTTCGCCATCTTGCGAGACGGCTCAAAGTCCGCCGCGGCCTTCTGCACGAGCTTCGGCGCGAACTCGGCCGCGCCCTCGACCTCTGAGTAGAGGAGCTGCAAGGTCAACGCCGCGCCGAACATCTGCTCGGACCACCGAAGCGGCGGCGTGTGGATCGTCTCGCGTCCGTTCAGCACCAGCTGGTTGATCAGCTGGTTCATCGAACCCGCATGCTCCTTCTTGCCGTAGAAGCGATTCCAATCGATCTTCTGCGCCGCGTCGGCCACGGTCTTCCCGCGCACCTGCCGCTGGCGCTGCAGCGTTATGGACGACTTGTCCACGGCTATCACAACAGGTCCGCCCTTCCCAAGCCGGATGCCCTTCGCCTTCGAGATGAAGAGCTGCTGCAGAGCCTTCATGCACTCCACCTTCTTCACCTGCGCGCGCATGGCTTCCTTGCCTTCAAGCGTGGTCATCTCTCCCATGACCCGCTGGAGTTCCTTGATGGCACGGTCCCAGTCGAGCGTCTTCAGGCGCAGGCCCACAAGGCCGTCGAAGGTCGACTGCGCGAGCGCCGTCTCCTCCTCGACCTTCGCCTTGTGCTCCTCCGCCGCCTTGGCCTCGGCCGCCTCCTTTGCGGCCTTCTCGGCTGCCTCCTTCGCAGCCTTCTCGGCCTTGGCCTTCAGGCGGGTGATCTGCTGCTGGGCGGTCTTGACGAGCGTGGACGCCTTCCGGTTGAAGTCGCCGGCCCTGCGCTGCGTCATCTCAACGAACTTCTCCATACGGAGCGAATCGAAGCTCTCCTTGAGCTTCCGCGCCAGCGCCGCGATCTTGTCCACCGTCTCCTTGTCCTCGCCCGTGATCTCCTTCTCCGTCTCGGCCAGCTGGAGCAGCTTGACGACATGCGCCTGCACGCGGATGTCGGAAGCGCGGAAGTAGTAGATGTCCCTCCATAGGTCAGCCACCTGCTTCACGGCCGAAGGCAACTCAATCTCCGGCTTCTTCTCCTCGGCAGGCTGTTCTTCCTCTGCAGGCTTCTCCACGGCAGGCTTCTCCTCGGCTTTAACGTCTTTAGAGTCCTTAGAACCCTTACCGCCCTTAACCTCCTTACTATCCTTACCGTCCTTAGACTCTTTAACCTCCTTACTATCCTTACCGTCCTTGGACTCCTTAACCTCCTTACTATCCTTACCGTCCTTGGACTCCTTAACCTCCTTACTATCCTTACCGTCC
>CACWSW010000126.1 GCA_902763655.1 uncultured bacterium | reverse complement strand
TCGAAGACGTTCGTGCTGGCGCGCGGTTCCTCGGTCACGGCTCCTGCGGACTGGTCGGGCTGGACGGTTTCGCCGTCCGATCCGGACGTGCCGTATGAGTTCTCCGCCGCCGGGGGCGTGTTCAGGCTGACGGTGAAGGGCGGCGTCGTGATTATCTTCCGCTGACCGTACGGAAATGGTATACTGTTGCGCATGAAAACCACACTTGGATTCTTTGGCGCAGGCAAGATGGCGGAGGGTATCCTCGCCGCCGCCGCCCTGCAGAAGGACTTTGACCCACAGGCCGTGCTGATGGCCGAGAAGGTGCCTGCGCGCGCGAAGGAGCTCGCGAAGAGGTATGGCGTGCGCACCACGCCCGACGCGAAGGACGTGGCGAAGACCGCGCGCGTGATCTTCCTTGCGGTGCGTCCGCAGGATCTCGCCGCGCTTGCCGCCGACGTGAAGCCGTTGCTCACGAAGAAGACGCTAGTCGTCTCCATCGCCGCCGGCAAGTCGCTCGCCACGCTGAAGAAGGCGCTGGGGCGCGATGTGCGCCTCGTGCGCGTGATGCCGAACCTTGCGCTTCGCGCCAAGGAGGGCATGTGCGCGATCTGTCCCGCCGCCAACGCGACGAAGGCGGATGTCGCGCGCGTCGCCAAGATACTGAACGGCGCAGGGCGCACGGTCGTCCTGCCCGAGCGCAACTTCGATGCGGTCACCGCGCTCTCCGGCTCCGGCCCCGCTTTCTTCGCGTTCATGGAGCAGGCCATGGCGGAAGGGGGACGCGCGCTCGGTCTGCCGCCGGACGCCGCCCGCCTCCTCGCGGAGCAGACGATGCTCGGCACGGCGGCATACCTGCGCCAGAGCGGTGCGGACCTCGAGACGTTCATCTCCGGCGTCGCCACGCCTGGCGGCACGACGGCGGCAGGCATGGACGTGATGCGCGCGAGCGCCTTCAAGAAGATCGTCGCCGCTACGCTCAAGGCCGCAAGCGACCGCTCGGCAGAGCTCGGCCGGTGACACAGGCGCGGACCGGTGGCCCATGAAAATCAAGATCGGGATCCTGCCTAGGCTGTTCATCGCGATCGCGCTCGGCGCGGCGATCGGACTCGTCTCGCCGGACTGGGTCATGCGGTCGCTGAACTGCTTCCGCGACACTTTCGGCCAGTTCATCAAGTTCTTCGTGCCGTTCATCATAATCGGCCTAGTGACGCCAGCCATAGCGGACACTGGCCGCACGGCAGGCAGGACGCTTCTCCTCACGATGGGAATCGCCTACGCCTCGACGCTGTTTGCGGGATACTTCGCCTACGGCGTCTCGTGCGGCGTGTTTCCAGCGATCATGTCGGGTGGACTGCAGGACGCCGCGACGCGCACCTTCCCCGCGTACTTCTCCATCAAGATACCTCCATTGATGGACGTCACGACCGCGCTGACTGTCGCCTTCCTCATCGGTCTCGGCATCATCTCGTCGAAGGCCGAGGTGCTGGAGCGTGCGGCGCACGAGCTTCGCGACATCGTGTCGCGCGCCCTCAGCACGGTGTTCGTTCCGCTTCTCCCGTTCTACGTGCTCGCGACGATGGCCGACCTTACTGGCAGCGGACGCCTCACGCTCGTGGGCGGCGGATGCCTCAAGATCATGGGCGTAGCGCTCGCCACCACTACCGCCGTGCTGATCGTGCAGTTCACCATCGCCGGAATCGTAACGCGGCGGAATCCGCTCAAGGCGCTATGGACGATGCTGCCCGCCTATCTCACAGGATGGGGCTGCTGCTCGTCCGCCGCGACGATCCCATACACGCTGGCGCAGACACGAAAGAACGGAGTTTCGGAGGAGACGGCTGAACTTGTGATTCCGCTCTGCGCCAACGTCCACCTCGCGGGCTCGATGGCGAACATGGTCATATACGCGGCGGGCCTCACGGTGCTGGCTGGCGGATCTCTGCCGTTTGGCGCATATACCGAGTACATCCTGATGGTCAGCGTGACGGCCGTCGCTTCGCCTGGCGTCCCGGGCGGCGTCGTGCTCGCGTGCGCCTCAATCGCGGAGGCTGCGCTTGGGTTCTCGCCCGAGCGCTACGCTATCATGATTGCGGTCTACATGGCGCTGGACGGCATGGGAACCGCTTGCAACCTGACTGGAGACGGTGCCATCGCGATGCTCGTGGACAAGTTTCGCGGAAGGGCCGGGAGTGCAGGGAGTGGGGGTGGTGCCGAGACCACCGAGACCACCGGGACCACCGAGAGCAACGAGAAATAATGGTAGGTCAGGCGAACTACGAAAGGGCATTTGAACGGCTAAGGAAGTCGAGGTTCCGCAGTCGGTTCCATCTTTCGGAATCGGATCGGCATTATATCGCAGAGAAGGGGATAGAGACGATTCGAAGGCATTGCGAGGACTTTATCAGAACGCGCCTCGCTCCTGCCAACCCGCCCAATGACGGCAGGCAGACGCCCATGCGCGGGCATCCCGTATTCATAGCACAACACGCTTGCGCGTGTTGCTGTCGCAGTTGTCTTGCAAAGTGGTGGAAGGTGCCGCGCGGCGTGGAGATACCCGCCGCCCGCCAGCAGGGTATAGTCGATTTCCTGATGGCGTGGATTGAGCGGACGCAATAAATTGCGTCCCTCCCGTATTGGAGAACTTGCGGAAGGGTCGCAACTTGTTGCGACCGTGTTGTTAGACTTCAAGACCGCGGATCTCGGGCTCGAGGCGGATGCCTGAGCGGAAAAAGACCGCGCGGGCCATGAGGCGCGCAAGGGCGAGGATATCCGACGAGGTGCAGCCCTCGCCGGCAACGATCACGTTGGCGTGCTCGCTCCATACGTACGCGCCGCCTACGCGCATGGACTTTGCGCCGACCTCGTCCAGCAACCGGCCTGCCGGCATGTCGGGCGAAGGGTTCTTGAAGACGCTGCCGCAGGTGCGCGGCGGAAATTTCTTCCTTCTGGCAAGGTAGTCCGTTGCTGTCAGAGGAGCTTGAGCACCTTCTGGTCCCATAGAACTCTTACTGCCCTGGGTGTCTTGGGTGTCTTGGTCTCCTCCCCTCAGTACCACCTCGGTGATCAGCCCTTCAATGGCCGAGGTACGGTAGCCAAAGCCGCATGCGTCGTGCGGAATTGTCTTGCCGTCTGCGACCACATGGTCGACATAGTTGCCGAAGGAGTCGCCGAACGCGCCGGCGTTCATCTTTGTCCAGCCGCCGACCGTGCCCGGTATTCCGGCCATGAACGCAAGCTCCGGGTGATCAGCTAGGAGAGACGCTCCTGGAACGCCCGCTGGAATCCCCTTGGAAAGCGGATGGTCCGGATCCGCGGCGGGAGCGCGCACAATCTCGATGTCGGTGACGCAGTCGCTGAACCAGGTATTCGACCCCATGCCTACGATCACGCGCTCGCCGCCGCCGATCGTCGCGCCGCCCGTGCGGAAGAAGGAGAGAGCGGCGAGAGAGGTGGAGGGTAGATGGTGAAAGGTGAAGGATGAAAGGTCGCGCTGGATGCGGGGGACGAGGTTGATGATGTCGCCGGCACCGGCGAGGAGGATAAGGTCGCCGGGGGCCGCGGAGAGGAGGACGTGTCGCCAGGCCTCCTCTGCGCTGCGCGCCAAAAGGAGTTTAAGGTCTTTAGGGTCTTTAAGGTCATTAGGGTCTTTAGAGTCGTTAGGGCCTTTAAGGAGATTAGGGTCTTTAGAGACTTTAAGGACGTTAGACTCCTTAAATGCCTTGTAGAGGTCGGCGATGTCGCCGCCGGGGATGGGATCCTCGAAAGCGGGATAGACTGGAATCAGCACCACCTCGTCAGCCTCGGCGAAGGCTGGAGGGAATTCGTTCAGGAGCGCCTTGGTGCGGCTGTAGCGGTGCGGCTGTAAGAGGACGCGAAGGCGTGTAGGCTTCAGTCCCGCCGCCATTCCGACGGCGCACTTCAGCTCGGCGGGATGGTGCGCGTAGTCCGTGTAGACCGTGATTGACGGTTGAGATGTTGAGGCGTTGAGGAGTTGAGATGTTGAGGAGTTGAGGAGTTGAGATGTTGAGGAGTTGAGGAGTTGAGATGTTGAGATGTTGAGGAGTTGAGAAGTTGAGGGGCGTGGGGGCCAGATTCGTTCGAAACGGCGGTCAGGGAGTTCCGAGAGGGCGGAGGGGAGGTATGCTGATATTGCCTCGCGGGAATAGCCTCGCCTCAGGGCCACCTCTATGGCGGCGCGTGCGTTCATCACGTTGTGTCGGCCGATGACGAGGTGCTCCAACTCTGGCCAGTCGGACGGGTCGAGTTCCCATGCGCGGATCACGTCCATCGCCGCCGTTGCCGCAGTGTCGTAACAGGCATGGTAGTCCTCAACGGACTTGAAATGCTCCGGATGGTCGAAATCGATGGACGTGATGACGAGGGTATGGGCACGATAAAGTGCCAAAGTGCCGTCCGATTCGTCCGCTTCTACGACTATAGGGCCTGTCCCCTCGCAGGCGACCGGCATGTCTCCAGTCTCGCCGCCGATGCACCATGAAGGGTCTGTCCCCAGGGCATGGAGCAGGCGGGCGGTGAATGTGGCTGTAGTCGTCTTGCCGTGAGTGCCGCAGACAGCGATGCCGTCCGAGGCGTTCACAAGCTCGGCCAGGACTTCTCCACGGTAGCGGATGCGGATCTGAGGGGACAGACCCTTCGTAGTCTGTGGGGACAGACCCTTCGCGGCGGAGAGTTCGGGGTCGGACTGCGGGACGGCGGGCGTGACGACGAGCTCGTCGATGCCGGCAAGGTGGGAAGGGGAATGTCCGAGGGCGACGGGTATGCCGTTCGCCTCGAGCCAACGGGTGCGGGGCGAGGCGTACTTGTCGCAGCCGGTCACGTCGAAGCCGCGCCGTTTCAAAAGAAAAGCGACGCCGGCCATGCCGACGCCGCCTATTCCCTGGAAGTGTATCCTTTTCACTGCAAGATGGGAGTTCCGCGCTTGACGAACTGGATGGCCATGCCGAACGGATCGCGTAGCATCACCATGTCAAAGCCGTCCTTGTGGACGGTCTCGAGGAGGGTGGCGCCGGCGGCCACGAGGCGCTTTGCGTCTGCGTCGACATCGTCCGAAAGGAACGCTATGTGCATCGCGAGCGGCGACGTGTTCGCCCAGTCAGGAACCGGGGCTGCAGGGTTGTTGTAGAACTCGATTGCCATCTGGCCGGTGGAGTCCACGATGAACGCGGGGTGAACCTGCTTGAATCCCAGGTTCGCGCACCACCAGTCCATGAGCTTCTGGGGCTCGGCAACGTTGTAGCCGATGTGTTCGAGCTTCATGGCGATCAGCCCTCGGCTTCGAGCGCGGCGTCCACGGCGTCCGACGTCTCCATGTTGGTGTAGACGTCCTGCACGTCCTCGAGGTTCTCGAGCATTTCGACGAACTTGTTGATGGCCTTGGCGACGGCGACGTCGTCCACGGGCGCGGTCATGTTGGGGATGAGGGCGCGCTCCTCGGAGTTCTCCTCGTCGACCGCGATGCCGGCGCCCTTGATGGCCTCGAGCACGGTGGTGAAGTCGGAGGGCTGGCACTTGACGGTGAAGCCGCCGTCCTCGGAAAGGACGTCTTCGGCGCCGGCCTCGAGGGCCACTTCCATCACCTTGTCCTCGTCCAGGCCGTCGGCCGCCGGGATCATGATCTGGCCCATGCGGTCGAAGAGGCGTGCGGCGCTGCCCTGCTTGGCGAGTTCGGTGCCGTTCTTCTTGAACACGTTGCCGACTTCGGCGGCGGCGCGGTTCTTGTTGTCGGTGAGCACCGTGACGACGATGGCGATGCCGCCCTTGATGCCTTCGTAGGTGGCGTCCACGAGCGCGGCGGACTCCAGTTCGCCCGTGCCTTTCTTGATGGCGCGCTCGATGTTGTCGTTAGGCATCTGCGCGGCCTTCGCCTTGGCGATGAGCGTGCGCAGGGTGGGGTTGGTGTTCGGATCGCCGCCCTTGGCCTTCACGACGATGGTGATTTCCTTGCCGAGCTTCGAGAAGATCTTGCCCTTCTTCGCGTCGGCCGCGCCTTTCGCGCGCTTGATTGTGGCCCAGTGGCTGTGACCTGACATCTGATAGTCTCCTTGTGGTTTTGAAAAGTTGGGGTATTTTAGCAGATTTCGGCCGCGTTGGCAACTGTCACGGCGAGAGAAATGGAAGAAGGGCGAGGTTTGTGGCGTTGAAGAGGGCGTGGGCCGTCATCGGCGCGAGGAGCGTGCCTGTGCGCCTGTAAAGCTCCGCAAAGGCGATTCCGAGGAACCAGAGCGCGATGAAAGACGCCGCGTTCACGTGGACGATGGCGAAGAGAAACCCGGATACGGCCATGGCGGCCCAGGTAGGGATAGAGGACTGGAGGCCGCGGAATATGATGCCGCGGAAGAGCGGCTCCTCCAGGAGGGGCGCCTCGAACAGGACGAGAAGGCCGAGAACGATCCGTATGCCGAGCGGGCAGGAGTCGCCGGCGAAGCATTTCACCAGTTCCTGGTCGGACGGCTGGACGCCGGTCAGCAACTCTATGCCCGCCGAGCACAGCCAGTTGAGGCCGAGGGCGATGGCGATGATTAGCGGTGACCATCGGGCGGCGAGGGCGATGGCATATTTAAGGTGTTTAAGGTCATTAGGGTGTTTAAGGTGTTTAGAGTCATTAAGGTCACTAAGGTGTTTAGAGTCATTGAGGTCATTAAGGTGTTTAGAGTCATTGAGGTCATTAAGGTCGTTAGGGTTTGTAAGGTCATGAAGGTCGTTAGGGGCTTTGAGGTGGGGCTTGGCAAAGAGTGTAGAGAGCCACAGCACGAGGCAGAGCGTGCCGAAGAGAGCCCCGGTGACGGCGAAAGTCTGGAGTAGCGCCGTCGGGTTGAGGTCGAGGTTTATGCCGTGGATGAACTGCGTCCAGAACGCCGTGAAGCCCTGCGCGAAGATGACGAACATCAGCACTGCTGTCGCGGCGAGGGCATGGACAAGGTTGTAGCGCGAGCGAATCATGCCGTAAGTATACTATTAGGAATGGCTGTATGGCAATAGGGCTGCTCGAGAATGGCGGTATGGCAGTAGGGCTACCGTCAAGATGGCTGGATGGGCGGGGATTTGGTACAATGGTGCCCATGAAAGCTAAAGCCAGCATTTTCGCATCACGTCAGTTCTTCGCCTGTGCGCTTGCGGCAGGCACTGTTGTCTTCGCGGCACCGCCGGAGGAGGACCCGCAGGTCAACGAGATCAACCGTCTGCCAGCGCGCACATACTCGATGCCGCTCGCGTCGGTGGAGGAGGCGTTCACGTCCGACGAGCCGACGTCGAAGTGGGTGATGTCGCTGAACGGCTTCTGGCGCTTCCACTGGTGCGGCGAGCCCGCGCAGAAGCCGAAGGGATTCGAGCGGACTGATTTCGACGATTCGGACTGGCAGACGATCGACGTGCCGTCGTGCGTGGAGATGCGCGGCTACGGCGTGCCGCACTACACGAACGTGACGTATCCGTTCAAGAAGGATCCACCTATCATCCGCGACTTCACGAGCGGCGCGACGAACTACAACCCGGTCTCCAGCTATCGCCGCACGTTTGCCGTGCCGTCCGACTGGAAGGGGCGGCGCGTGATCCTGCGGTTCGACGGCATCGATTCGGCGGCCTACGTGTGGCTGAACGGCAAGTTTGTGGGCTACACCGAGGACGCCCGCCTGCCGGCGGAGTTCGACATCACGGAACATCTCAACGTCTCAACATCTCAACCTCCCAACGTGCTCTGCGTGCAGGTGCTGCGGTGGTGCGACGGGTCGTATCTGGAAGACCAGGACATGTTCCGCATGTCGGGGTTGTTCCGCGACGTGTCGCTCTTCGCCGTGCCGACGAACGGCGTGAAGGACTTCCGCGTGGATACAGACGTTGATTTCGGCCATAGGGGAGGGACGCAACTTGTTGCGTCCGCCTCCGTTCGCGTGGAGGTGGAAACCTACGACGATGCGCCCGTCACCGCCGCGCTCTACGATGCCGACTACCACCTGGTGGCAAACTTCATGCCAGAGAATTCTTCCACACTTCACCTTTCACCCTTCACCCTTCACCTTTCCTCGCCTCGCCTTTGGTCCGCCGAGGATCCCTATCTCTACACGCTCGTGGTGAAGGCGGGCGACGACGTGCGCGCGTGCAAGGTTGGCGTGCGGAAGGTGGAGATCCGCGGCAACGTGCTCTACTTCAACGGCAAGCCGATGAAGTTGCGTGGCGTGAACCGGCACGAGACCACGCCCGAGGACGGGCACGTGGTGACCATGGCATCGATGGTGAAGGACGTCCTGCTCATGAAGCAGCACAACATCGACGCCGTTCGCACGAGCCACTATCCGAACCACCACACCTGGTACGCGCTCTGCGACCGCTACGGTATCTACGTGATGGCGGAGGCGAACGTGGAGTCGCACGGGATGGGATTCAAGAAAGAGGGGATCGGGCGGCAGCCTCAGTGGGTGAAGCCGATCGTGGAGCGCAACGCGCGCAACGTCCAGAACTACCGCAACCACCCGTGCGTGTTCTGCTGGTCGCTCGGCAACGAGGCGGGGCCTGGCGAGGCGTTCGAGGAGGCGTATGCTGAGGTGAAGCGCCTCGACCCTTCGCGTCCGGTCCACTACGAAAGCGGCGGACGCGACTACGCGAGCGGCACGGGGCGTCCGTTCTGCGACATCGACTCGATCATGTACCCCTCGCCCGACTACGTGCGCGAGCGCGGCGAATGGGGCGAGGGGAAGCGTCCCGAGGCACCGCTCTTCCGCGGCAACAAGCTCATCCAGGACGCGCGCCATCCGCACATCGTGTGCGAGTACGCCCACGCGATGGGCAACTCGCCGGGCAACCTGAAGGAATACTGGGAGGCGTTCTGGTCGTCGCCCGTCAACTGCGGCGGGTTCGTGTGGGACTGGGTGGACCAGGGCATCTGGAAGTACACGGACCGCATCCTGCCCGACGGCACGCGCGACCGCTACATCGCCTACGGCGGCGACTTCGACGAGCATCCGAACTCGGGTCCGTTCTGCTGCAATGGACTCGTCGGCGTGCAGCGCGAGCCCACGCCCAAGCTCATGGAAGCGTGACGTCCGCCGATGCCGCCACGGGCGAGGCCGAGCTGTGGAACCGTTGCGCGTTCACGCGGGCGGACGCCTTCGCTGGCGCATGGGAGCTGCTGGCGGACGGCGTGCGCGTGGACGGCGGCGCGCTCGCGGTGCCGCCGGTGGAGCCGCTGGCGCGCGGACGGCTCGCGTTGCCGAAGCCGAAGGTTGATGTGAAGCCCGGCGTGGAGTATTTCTACAACGTCACGTTCAGCCTGAAGGCGGATGCGCCGTGGGCGAAGGCCGGCCACGTGGTGGCGCGGAACCAGATGGGCTGGGGAGGGTCGCAGTTTACTGCGACCGCTGCGGACGCGCAGCAGCGCGTCCCTCCCGTGGCGGACGCAATAAATTGCGTCCCTCCCGGTGTTGCGGAAACGGGCGAGGCCGTGACGGTGAAGTTTGCGGATGGCGAGGCGGTGTTCTCGCGCGTTCGTGGACAACGACCGGTTCAAGTACGGCAAGGCGGCTTTCGACGGCGGCATGACGCAGCTGCGCTATCACGCGAAGCCGTACCGCGTTGCGAAGGATGCAGATGGTTCGGTGACGGTGATGGCGCGCGTGACGGTGAACGGCGCGAAGTCGGGCGGGTTCGAGCATGTGGCGGAATGGACGTTCCGTCCGTCGGGACGGATCGCCGTGAAGCACGACGTGACGCCGTTCGGCGCGTTGCCGGCTCTCACGCGCCTGGGCATGACCTGGCGTCTGGAGCCGTCGCTGGAGAACGTGGCGTACTACGGGCGCGGTCCGTGGGAGAACTATGTCGACCGCAGGGAAGGCAGCCTGTTCGGTGTATGGAAGACCACGGTGAAGGACATGTTCGTGGACTACATGCGTCCGCAGGACAACGGCTACCGGTGTGACGTGCGCTGGGTGGCGCTCACGGACTCGGACGGGAAGGGCGTGCGGTTCACGGGTTCTGATCCGCTTTTCGTGCAGGCTTCGCACTATCTGTGGGAGGACCTGTATTTCGCCCGCCACCAGCTGGGCGACGAACGCCGCCGCGCGCCGCTCGTGCCGCACGATGCGAC
>CACWSW010000125.1 GCA_902763655.1 uncultured bacterium | reverse complement strand
GGCGCGATCATCGCCGCCGGACGCGTGGACGCGGCTCTCGCCTGGTGCGCGGAGCCGGACTGGAAGAAGCTGCCGAAGCTGGTGTTCGGGAACGAGCTGTCGTCCAAGGCCCTGATGCGGGGGCGCCGCATCGAGGAGCTGCTGGCCGAGCTGATCGGCGCGCAGGATTTCGGATCGCTCTCGTTGCCGTTCGCGGCGGTGGCGACAGACTTCCATACCGGCGAGGCGGTGGTGATGCGCGAAGGTGACGTGCTTTCGGCAGTGCGTGCGTCGATGTCTATTCCTGGCGTATTCCGGCCGGTCGAACGTGACGGGCATGTTCTTATCGACGGGCAGCTTGTCGAGCCTGTACCGGTGGCGGCATGCCGTGCGATGGGGGCGGAGAAGGTGATTGCCGTCGACATCAACCCGCCCAATTCCGCGGTCACGGGCAAGCCTTGGGCGAAGGTCAACATAGTGGATGTGCTGGTGGGCACGATATCGATCTTCAACAGGGAGATGACTCGCCGGGCTTTCGCCGCGGACAAGCCCGACGAGCTGATTCGTCCGGCGGTGGGCGACGTGTGGACGCTCGACTTCCGCAATGCGGACAGGCTGGTCGCGATCGGCCGCGAGGCGGTAGGCGAAGAGCTTGCCGAAAGGCTAAGGAAGTAATTGAGAAGCCACGAAATGCACGAGACACGCGAAAGGAATGCAACGATGAGAAACATGATGATCATGCTGGCGCTTGCGTTGTTTGCCGGGTGTGCGACAAAGGAGATGAAGTCGACTCCTTTCTACGAGGGGGCCGACGTCACCTATGCTGGGAATCCCGAAGACCGCGTCAACGTGTGGCCTGTCGCCTACTGGCGCGAGCCGGTCGGTTCGGTGCTGTGGCCGCTGACTTCGTTCTCGGACGACCATTTCGCCTTGAGGCCGATCTACTCGCAATACAAGCAGGGCGGCAGGGACGGCGCGTTCGACGAGTTCAACTTCCTGTGGCCGATATGCCAAGCCGACCTGAAAGGGGACGACTACCGCGTGTTCCCGTTCTTCTGGGGGACGGATTCGGAGCGGCATGCCTACCAGACGCTTTTCCCGATCTATTGGAACGGCGCGGACTACAACTCGCTCTTCCCGCTATGGATATACGGCAACTCGAGCAAGCATAGCCATCTCTCGGTGCTCTTCGGCATGGCCGGCGCGTCCTCGGACAAGGGGGACGAGGCGAACTGGTGCTTCCCGCTCTGGTACTGGAACAGCGGGGGAACCTTCGTGACGACGGTCTATGGACGGTGGAAGAACGGCTGGGCCGTGCCGCCGCTGCTTTCATGGGGCGAGTCGAAGGAGAACGGCGATTACAGCGCGCGTTGCCTGTTGGGCTTGGGCGGAGTGAAAAAGGAGAAGGAAGACGTGGAGCACTGGGCATTCCCCTTATACAATCGCGACGAGCTGATGTGCTACGACTCCAATCGCCTCTGCAAGACGCACCTGCTCCTTAATTTCGTCGGATGGGAGAGCAAGGGCGATCGGCTGCGATCGTCATACGCATTCCCCCTCTATTCTTGGAATGCGGACAGGAGCTTCCTTTCGCCGTTGTTCTACTGGGACAATGAAGGGTCGTTCCTGACGCCGTTGGGCGGACAGCTGGTATCCGGCGGCACGACGAACGTGTTCGTCACGCCGATAGTCAAGCATACGACGGGCAAGAAGACCGGCGGCATGGTGTTCCCGCTGTGGAGCAGGGAGACGGACTGCGACTTCGCCGAGAAGGTGGGCAAGCTGGACCGCGAACGCCTGCCAGACGACATACGCATCTGGACGGAGTCCACGACAAACAACGCGCTGAGCCGACTGGGCGTGCGAGATCAGCCAATCGTCTTCACGAGAAGAAGGGCCAGCACGGTGACGGGCCACGACGATACCGACTGGCTGCTTCTGTTCAGCTGGCACGACAGGGTCGACGGACATCTTGGCTATCGCCACGAGGGCACGAACACCTACGAGCTGGCGCGTTCCATCCAGCGAGGCAACGGTCTGCTGCTCAAGTACGAATACGAGCGAACAGCCAAGTACTCGGCGCTCGACAGGAAAAAGGAATCCGACGGCGAGACGGCAGAAACGTCGTTCCTGATCTGGCTCTACAACCACACGCGAGAGAAGGACCTGATGAAGAACGACACCTACTCGCAGCACCGCGTGCTCTGGCGGCTGTGGGACTGGGAGGAGAAGAACGGGAACGTGGCGCTCGACGTGTTCCCCGGCTTCACCTACGACTCCAAGACGAACGGATACGCGAAGACCTCCTTCCTTTGGCGGTTCTTCCGCCATGAACGAGATCCCGAGAAGGGGACGGCGGTCGATTTCCTCTTTATTCCAGTATGGCGATAGGAAGACGCTTGAGGCTTGCGCCATCCGTCCGCCCGACATGAAGGAAGTTATGCAATGAAGTGTTCGTTTATGCCACTCTACGTCACCAACTTCTTCGGGACGCTGAACGACAACTTCCTGAAGACGCTGGCGAGCTTTACCGTGATCGGCTGGCTCGCCGACGAGCGCATGAAGTCGCTCGCGATGGGGGTGACGGCCGGGGCGCTCGTGCTGCCCTACATCCTCTGCTCGCCGCTCGCGGACCGAATGACGACAATGTGGGCGAAAAGCCGGATCGTACGCCTCGCGAAATGGGCAGAGCTGCCGATCATGCTCGTGGCCATCGCAGGATTTCTGTTCCAATCTCCGTGGCTCGTCATCGGTGCGGTACTTCTCATGGGGTTGCAGAGCTCGCTCTACTCGCCGGCCAAGTACGCCCTCGTGCGCGACATCGGCGGCGAGGAGCGCATCTCCACGGGGATGGGCGGCATGGAGGGCGTTTCATTCCTCGGCGTGCTGCTTGGGACGATCGCCGCGTCGTTCGTGGTGGACCGTGCGCCGGCATGGGTCCATTACGTCTGCCTGGCGGGCTTTGCGCTCGCGGGCCTCATGGCGAGCTACACGATCAAGGCCAAGGAGGAGATGAGCCGCGCGCTTCACGCCATAAGCCCTATTCGCTACATCCGCCGCGCCTACCGCATGGCCGGGCGCTACAACGGACTCAACGCCGTAATCTTCACTCTCTCGGTCTTCTGGTGGGTGGCGGCAATGCTCCAGATGGGACTGCTCGTCTATGGCAAGGCAGAGGCTGGGCTTAACCTCGATGCGACGCGCACGGGGGTTCTGCTCTGCTGCGCGGCGGTTGGCATCGTGGCTGGTCAGGTGATAGCGGGACTCGTCGACCGGCGGCATTTCCTCATGGGTGCGACGTTGCTGACGGGCTGGATCGCCGCTGCGCTGCTGCTGTTGCTCTTCTTCGTGCCGCTCTCTCCGCGTGCGTTCGGGATCGCGTTGGGCGTACTTGCGTTCGATCTCGGTTTCTTCAAGCTGCCGCTCGACGCCGAGATACAGAAGGTGGTGAAGGGCCCGAAGCTGAACACTATTCTCGCCTATTTCAACCAGGTGTCATTCCTCTTCATGCTCGCGGCGAGCGGCTGCTACGCGCTCGTGAGCTGGCTGTGGGGACCGCGCGCATTCCTTCTGTTGCTGGGTTTGGTGATGGCCGTGACGCCGTTTGCGTTCGTGTTCAACTACCGCAAGGCGCTAGTGTTCACGGGCCGCTGGATATTCCGGCGGAGATACAGGGTGGATGTCGACGGCCTTGCGGCCGTCGAGCAGGACAAGACATATCTTGTGCTGCCGAATCACCCGGCGATGGTCGATCCGATGCTTGTGGTATCGGAGCTGTGGCGCGTGCCATTGAGGCCGCTCGCGGACGAGTCGTTCTTCCACGCCGGAATCGTGGCGCCGAAGGTGCTGAAGACGCTCGGAGCGGTGGCTGTGCCCGACCTGCGCAAGCACCGTTCCGCCACTGGGGCGAAGGTCGCGCGCGGCCTCAACGACGTGGTGCTGGGCGCGTTGGCGGACGGCAAGAGCGTGATCTTCTATCCGGCAGGGCATATCCACACCGAGTCTGGACATGAGGAGATAGGCACGCGCCAGCTTGCCTACAACGTCTGCCGCGAGCTGCCGCCGGGCGTGGAGGTGGTGGGGGTGCGCACGACGGGGCTGTGGGGCAGCATCTGGAGCCGTGCGGGGCGCACGGCCTCGCCCGCTTTCGTGCCGACCCTCTTGAAAAGCGTGTTCCTGTGGTTCTTCTGGGCACCGTTCGTGCCCCGCCGCCGCGTGACGATGCATCTGGAGAACCTTACCGCGCGCGTGCGCGAGTGGTCTCAGCTCCCGCGCCTCGACTTCAACCGCCGCCTCGAGGCTTGGTACAACGGGGAAACGTCAGAACGGGCCGGATGAATTTAATTTACAAGGATACTTGCAGTAACGCACGGAAAAGGGTAAAATGGACGGCGTGGCTAGAAAAAGCAACAAGATCAAGCTCAAGTACAGGCGCATCCTGCTGAAGCTTTCGGGCGAGGTTCTCCGTAACCGCGAGACGGGGGACTCGATCGACGCGTCACGCCTTGCGTTCATGGCGGAGCGCGTGAAGAAGATACATGCGCTCGGCGTGCAGGTAGGCATCGTGCTTGGCGGCGGCAACATCTTCCGTGGCCTTTCCGGCGCGAAGAACGGCGTCAACCGCGTGGTGGGCGACTCGATGGGCATGCTCGCCACGATCATCAACGGCCTCGCGATGATGAACGCTCTCGAGCAGATCGGCGTGCCAACGCGCGTGATGACGTCGATCGACATGCCGAAGCTCGCCGAACCCTTCATACAGCGCAAGGCGATCCGCCATCTGGAGAAGGGGCGCGTGTGCATCTTCGCGGGCGGCACAGGCAACCCTTACTTCTCGACGGACTCTGCGGCGGCGCTCCGCGCGAGCGAGATCGGGGCGGACGCCCTCCTGAAGGCCACGAAGGTTGACGGCATCTATACTGCCGACCCGATGAAGGACCCGAAGGCGAAGCGGTACGGGTCGCTCAAGTACGAGACGGCGCTCGCTAAGCGTCTGAAGGTGATGGATGCGGCGGCGTTCGCGCTTTGCATGGAGAACAACATCCCGATCGTGGTGTTCGATTTCTTCGACGGCAACGCGCTCGCTCGCGTCGTCAAGGGCGAGGCGGTTGGCACCTTGGTGAGTGAGAAAGGTTAAAAGGTTAAAGGGTTAAAAGTTTAAAAGGTTAGAAGGTTAAACGGATGTCGGCCGTCGAACGTCGGATGTCTAAAACGAATCTTAGAAAGAAGGTAAAACGAAATGGAAACGGTTAGTGAAGTTCTGGCAGACGCGACAGCGAAGATCGCCAAGTCGTTCGACGCGCTGAAGGCGCAGTTCGCGGGTCTCCGCACGGGCAAGGCCAGTCCGGCGATGGTGGATCAGATCAAGGTGGACTACTACGGGTGCCCGACGCCGATCAAGAACCTCGGCACGATCTCCACCCCGGAGCCCAGGCAGATCAAGATCACGCCGTTCGATCCTACGGTGCTGGCTGAAATGAACAAGGCGATTCTCGCGGCGAACATCGGCGTCACGCCGCAGACCGACGGCAAGGTGCTGCGCATCACCGTGCCCGAGCTCAACGAGGAGCGCCGCAAGGAGATCGTGAAGGTAGCCAAGCGCCAGGCCGAGGACCAGAAGGTGGCGATGCGCAACGTGCGCCGCGACGCGAACGAGACGCTCAAGAAGCTTGAGAAGGACAAGAAGATTTCCGAGGACGACCTCAAGGCCGGCCTCGACAAGGTGCAGAAGGCCACTGACGACGGCATCGCGAAGATCGACGCCGAACTGAAGGCCAAGGAAGCCGAGGTAATGTCGGTCTAGTGGTTAGTGGCTAGTGGTTAGTGTTTATAGTTGAGAGAGAGGAGTTCTGGCGATGAGCGATGAACCTGAGATGACACCGATTACGCCCGAAGAGAGTGGCGACATGCCGCCTAGGGTGGCGCCGTTCAACGCGGTCCCCCCTGCAGGGAAAGCGTCGCCGGAGACGCCTGCCGCCGCGCCTTCCTCTGGCGTATCGACAATCAAGCTGAAGCCCGTGATCCGCAAGCCGATGATCCACAAGCCGACCATCGGCGGCACACCGAAGCCTGTGACCCCTGCCGCCCCTGCGCCAGCGGACGCTGCGGCAGCTCCTGCGGCCCCGTCCAAGAAGGCGACGCAGAGCCTTGCGGCGGTTTCCGACCAGATGCCCGCGCAGGCCGTCCTGCGCAAGACCGGCATCATCGCCGAGGGCATAATCACGCCCGCTCAGCAGCAGGCCGCAAAGTCCAAGACCTCGCGCATCTCGCTCGAGTCCGCCATTGGCGTTGCGCCGGCAAAGGAAAGCCCCGCGCCGCTGAAGACGATTCGCCTGCGTCGTCCTACAGACCTGAAGCATCCTGCGCCGTCGCCGCTCAAGCCGGTGGGCGCGCCGGAAGCGGCTCCTGCTCCAATCGCCAGCGCCGAGACGGCGGGTAAGGAAGATGCTCCGGCAGCCGTGATGGCACCCGTGGAGGAGACCGACTCTGCTTCCACTACTCAGAAGAAGACGCTGAAGCTGCATCGTCCTAGCGGACTTGGAGTCAAGCGCCCGACCCTCGGCATCAAGAAGCCTGGAGAATCGGCTGGTCCGGCGGCAGTGCCGTCGGACGGCGGCGATGTGCCGGACATGCCTGCGGACATGGGCGACGTTCCTGAGCTGAAGCCTTTGGCGCCGATGGACTTCTCTGCCGCGTCTGCATCCGACATGTCGGCGGGCGTTCCGGGATGGGTCGCCGCGCTTTCGCTCGTGACGACGATCGCGGCGTTGCTGGTTCTGGGTGTCGTCGTCTACTTCCTCTACCAGGAAGGTGTCGGGCCGGTCGCCGGCGCGAACGAGATGCCGTTCATCCAGATGTAGGCCGACGCGCCATGCGTCGATTCCGGTCACTCGTACGCTCGGCCACGCTGGAGGCATTGGCGGAGCCGCTGTCGGCGGTTCTCTTCCTGGTCGCGCTCATTGCCGTTCCTCTGTTGCCGGCTTTCCATTGCCACCAGTTCGGAGAGGCAGGGCGCCTGCCGAGAGAATGCGGCTTCTCCGCGCTTCTCGTCTTCGGGATCGTGTTCGCGACCGCATCTGCCGTGCGCGTGATAGGAGGAGAACTATCCTCCGGGACGGCGGCTGCGGCGCTGGCGCGCGACGTGTCGCGCCCGTTGTTCTTCTGCGCGAAGGTGATCGGGGTGCTGGTGGCATTCGCATTGTTCTCGGTAGCGGTAGGCTTGTCCACCGTTGCGTCGGTGGCGACGGCTGAGATGGGCGAGGTCCAGGAACGGTTGGGGTACGCGCACGTCTGGTTGCCCGGACTCGTCTCGATGGTCGTGCTGACTCTTGCCGGATTCGCGCTGGCCGCCGTCCTTAACAGGTTCTTCCGCATGCGCTTCTGCGTTACGGCATGCCTTTCCGTGTCGGGTGCGCAGGTGATCGCCTTGGCGTTGGTGGCCGCAGGGGCAAAGGTGCCGATGCAGTGGTCGCTTCTCCCTGCCCTGGCGGCTCTGGCCGCGGGATGCGGCGTGTTCGTGGTTCTTGCGGGCGCGCTGGCCGTCCGCCTGCCGCCTGCCGCAGTGACTACTGGGATCTCACTAGCCGCGCTGTCGTCGTTCGTATGGCCGGTTAGGGCGATCCTGCCAGACATCCAGATGTTCTGGCTTGTTGATTCTTTTTCCTACGGCGGAGCTCCTGCGGTCGGGCAGCTCGCCTCGGCGTTTGCGGTCGGTGCGCTCCTTTCGGCGTTCTGGCTGGCCGTCGGATCAATCCTGCTTGAGCGAAGGGAGATTCCGTGAGCAACGTTCCGGCAATCGAGATAAAGGGGCTCAGGAAGACGTTCCGCGACTTCTGGCTGCGTCCTGTGGCCGAGGCCGTGCGCGGCATCGACCTGACGGTCGAGAAGGGCGACGTGTTTGGCCTTCTCGGTCCGAACGGATCAGGCAAGTCCACCACCATCAAGCTCCTGCTGGGCCTTCTCGCGCCGTCGGCCGGCACTGTCCGGCTGTTTGGCATGCCGCCGCGCACGCGAGCCGCACGGTCGAGATTGGGATACTTGCCGGAGCTTTCGTACCTGCATCCGTTCCTTACGGCGCGCGAGACGCTGCTCTACTACGCGGGACTTTCCGGGATGGGCGGCAAGGCGGCGAAGGCGAGGTGCGCAGAGCTGCTGGAGCAGGTGGGGCTCTCGGCCGTGGCGAACCGGGCGGTCGGCGGCTTTTCGAAGGGCATGGCACGCCGCGTGGCGCTGGCGGCCGCGCTCGTGGCGAAGCCGGAGCTGCTCGTCCTCGACGAGCCGACATCCGGCCTGGACCCAATCGGCACTCGCGACGTGAAGGACCTGATCCGCTCGCTCGCTCGGGACGGCGTCACGGTTCTCATGACATCGCACCTTCTTGGCGACACTGAGGACGTCTGCACCAAGATCGCCATTCTCTCCAAAGGTCAGGTGGCCGCCTTCGGGCGGACGGACGAGCTGTTGACCAGGAAGCAGGACGCGCGCTTCACCATCGCCGGGCTCGACGAGGAGCAGGCGAAGGCGTTTGCCGCCGAGGCGTCTGCCAGGTTTGGCAGGGAGGTGCAGTTCGACCATCCTCGCGTGCCGCTCGAGGAATTCTTCGCAGAGACTGTCGGGGAGGGGCGGTGAGGGAGTCCTTTCGCTTGACGTTGCGCGCGCTCGTGCGCGGCCACGTGCTGACGCTGCTGCTGGCGTCCGTGGCGCTCATACACGCGCTTTTCCCCGCGATCGTGCGCGGCGACAGCACGCCTGCCGGTTGGCGCGAGATGTTCATACGCGCCGTCCCCGGCTCGGTGGTGGCGGTTCTCGTGGTGGCCGTGCTGGCATGCGCATGCGGATTTTTCTCGCGCGAGCGCGAGACTTGCCGGCTGGCGCAGACTGTCATACGCCCCGCATCCGCCTTCTCCATTGCCGTAGGGCGCTGGATGGCGCTTTGCGCGGTGGCGGCGGCGGCGCTCGGGCTGAACGCGGTGCTGACGCTCGTGCGCTTTCCCGACGCGCCAAGCTGCCGCCACCATCTTGCGCCGGTGCTTCCGCCTCCTGTCGAGGTCGCGCGTCAGATGATGGAGGAGTACCTGAAGGATCCGTCCACGCCCGAGGCCGTGAAGAAGGCTCCGCGCCACAGGGTGCTTGAGCTTCTTACGAACAAGGAGACCGACAGGTACGACGCCATAAAGCCGGGGGAGAGCCAAGCGTGGACATTCGATACCGGCGGGGCGTGCAGCGGCCTTGTCGT
>CACWSW010000124.1 GCA_902763655.1 uncultured bacterium | reverse complement strand
AGCTCGCGGCGACACTCGAACATCGCCTTCAGCGTGGAGAGCATGAGCGACTTTCCGAAACGGCGCGGACGCGAGATGAAGAGCTGCTGGTCCACGTCGTTGCAGAGTGTATGGAGAAGCGCCGTCTTGTCGACGTACTTCGCCTTCTCGTTGCGCCGCAGAACCGGGAACACGTGCATCCCCGTCGTAAGCATCCTGATCTGTTTCTTGTTCTCCATGGCTGTTATTATAGCAGATTCCGCCGCATCTGCGGGAAATCTTATGGATTCACGACGACCGGCGCCGTCAGGGCCGCCGCCAGCACGCATCCCCATCCGTCCTTCAGGTCGCCCCAGATGCGCTGGAGGTTCGAGCCGTTCGCTTCGGCGCCCTTCAGGCTCACCCCACCCCCGCAGAACGAATACACGAGGTCGCGCGGCTGGCGCGAGCATCACGAGCGCGACTGCGCCGAGCGCCATCCATCTCCGGGCATTGAAGGTTCTTCCTGTTTTCATGTGTACTATCCTTCAATTCTCATCAATTCTGAACGGTCTCGGCGGAACGCGCCTTGAACGTGACGGTGACGCGAACGCCCTTCTTCAGTTCAACTCTGTGGACGTAATGGCGTTCGCCGTCTACCAAGACAAAACGATGCCCCTTCGCAGCCTTGAAACCCCACGCCGAATCCTCGATCAATCCACTCGCACGAGGAGGCTCTTGGACAAGATCGCCCTGTTTCTCGTAAATGCTCCGCCATCCCCGGCCTGCCTCAATGTCGTCATCGACCGTCGCCCCGACGATTCTGAAATCGTCGTATGCCGTAGGGCGTCCGTCCCGTCTGTTCAACAGATGGATGTCGGCCGTCAGGTCGAATTTCGGAACGAACGAAAAGGAATACTCGGTCCATTCGCTTCTGGCCCTGCTCGAAAGATGACGGAGGATGTTCTTGAATTGGGGTATGGGTTCGCAGTTGACCAGTTCTTCGGCGAAACACTCTCTCTTGTCCGAGGGAACCTTTGACCAGCCGAGCGGACGGAACTGCACGGCAACCGAACCGGCTACGGGCGCGTTGTAGTTCGGGCGAGGCGGCTGGACGACGCCGACAGACTCGCCGAACTTGACCGCGGGCGAGAAACGCCGCTCGGAATCGTAAAGACCGGCCTGCGCGAAACCGAGGTCGCCGCCGAGCGCGGCAAATGCCCTGCTGCCGGACTCCAGCGTCCAATCGCGTCCAAGGAAGTCGCGGCATCCCGTCTCGTCCTTCAGCTTCAGGTTGTCCGCCCAGAAATTGCCGCGCTTCTCGACGTCCGGTCCGGGAGCGTCCTCTCCGCAGCCGACCTCGACGTTGCCGACGAAACGGTTGAAGAGCGGACAGTGCGCGAGGCTTCCGTCCTCCACCGCCAGTATCCGCTTCGTCTCCGGGAAGCGCGCGACCCATGCAGAGTTCCTGCTTCGCTCTTCAAGCTGTCGCCGCAATGACGGATAAGTTTTGATTCCGCGATATCCCTGGGAGAGCGCACTGCCGCACGAAACGACAAGGTTGCTCTCGACGACATGGAGGTTTCCGCCGGCGCAATACACGCCGAGGTTCGCCCGGTTGATGAAATTCCACCGCGTATGGATTCCGCTGGACTGATCGTCGAAATAAAGTGCAAAGCAAAAGTGCGAACGGGGCATTCTGCCGGAATTGTGGATGAAGTTGTGCTCGATCAGCGTGCCGCGCATGTCCGTCCAGCCGCGCCCTTCCTGCCCGCAGCTGTAGATGACGCCGGCGTCGTCGTTGTGCTGGAGGGTGTCGTGGATCACGTTCCAGCCGATGTAGAGGTCCGTGCAGTTGAACATGATCGCCTGGTGGTCGGTGTGGTGGATCAGGTTGTGCGTGATGGCGTTGCCCGATCCCTTCATGCAGACGCCCGGCTTGTAGTTCGCGACGACCTTGCCGAAGTGGTGGATGTGGCAGTTGTCCACGACGTTGTCGCCGCGTTCGAGCGTGGCGATGTCGCCGCCTTCGATCCAGACACCGCCCTCGCCGAGGTCGTAGAAGTCGGATCCCGTGACCTTGAGCCGGCGCGCCCCCGTCGCGCGGATCGCCTCCTTCGACGTATGGCGGAAGCAGCAGGCGTCCACAACGACATTGGTCACATCCTCAAAGAGGAAGGTCTCGCGCCTCGTCCCCTCGAACACAATGCCCTCGAACCGAGCATTGGAAAGTCCCTTGGCCGTCACGATGTGGTCGAGCGCCGTGACCTCCACGTCGTGTATGTCGCCCTTCGGCCAGACGTAGAGCTTGCGGGACTTCCTGTCCACCACCCATTCGCCCGGGCCGCCGATTGCCGAGAGGGCGTTGAACACGTAGAAATCGCGGTCGGCCACGAAGCCGAACTTGACCATCGTGTCGTCGACCCGGATGCTCCTGTTCGCGACATCCACCTCCAGCACACGGCACTTGGCGTCCGCCCACTCCCACTTCCACAGGCCGTGCGCCCACAGGTCCTTCTCCTGCGCCCACGCCGCGACATCCGCGTTCGTACTGACCTGCAGAACGCCGCCCGGGCGTCCGCCGGACGACAGGACTTCCTTGACCTTCGCCCAGGTTCCCGCTTTCGGCCAGCGCGCGCACGTCAGGCGATCTCCCTTGGCAAAGACGGAAATCGGCGACTCCAGTTTCGCGAGGTCGATCTTATGAAGGCAGCCGGCGGCCGACCAGCCGGGGATCTCGCCCGTGCCGGGAATCGTCCCGACCCAGACGTTGCCGCCGCACAAGTCCGTCTTCTGCCAGTCGGAAATGCGGACGGTACCGGAAATGACGACCTTGCCCCGGTTCTTGGCGCGCACGACGAGCGGTTTTTCAGGCGTGCCGGAACGTTCCTGCCCAATAACCATCGGCGCATCGAGATGATACACGCCGTCTTCAAGCTCGACCGTCTGCGCGCAAAGGGAACTAGCGCGCAACACATCGGCAAACGCCGCAACCGATGAAACGGCCACGGCAAGGAAAGCAAAAATAGACGAAAGTTTCATGGGCGATGATTGGCCTTGTGTGGTTCAGAATGCTTCGAAAAGATTCATGTACCGTTGCTAACGGCAGAAGCGGATCGGGTCGGCGAACGGGCCGACGCTTTGGCCTTTCGCCGCCTCTTTGGAGACCTCGCGGCCGTTCCAGTAGATGCCGTCCACGGTGATTCCCGCCGACCGATGTTCGGCGTCGTAGCCGCTTGACGTGAAGCGCGGCATCTGCGCGCTTGTCACGCGGATGTCCTTGAGACGGATGTCGTGGTTCTTCCCGCGCCGCTTGTCGTTCTTCGAGTATTCGGCGATGACCCGGACGGCGGACGAGAACGCTGGCGGTTGCCCGACAAACGCCTGCGGGTTGAAGCTCTTTGCGGACGCCGCAAGGCACGTCTTCGCACACGGCCGGTCCATCTCCAGACGGATGTTCTCATACAGCACGTCGTGGATGTCGGCGTAATCGCAGTTCTTGACGTCGAGCGGCGCCGCGTGGACGTGCAGGATGTCGCAGTCGCGCCACGTGACGTCGCGGATCTCCTCCGCCCGCGTCTCGGCGCCGAACTCGAGGCAGTGTCCCCAATCGCACCAGACCGTGCAGCGCTCGATGACTACATTCGTGAAGACGTTGTGGCGGTAGCCGTCGTGCAGCATTTCGGACTCGTCCATCGTGTAGTCGAATCCCTTCACGCAGATCGCGTCGTCGAACGTGCGGACGAAGCAGTCGGAGATACGCACGTTCTCGCAGTTGTGCATGTCGATGCCGTCCGAGTTGTACCTCCAGTTGCCGCAGATCTTCACGTTGCGGATCGTCAGATTGCGGCAGCCGATCGGACGGATGTTGTAGAGCAGCGAGTCGCGGATGGTGATGCCGTCGATGAGCACGTCGTCGCAGAACTCGAGCTTCATGGCGTTCCACCGTTTCGCGTTGGTGATCGCGAAGCCCCGCTTCCGTTGCTCCTCGGCCAGCTTCGGGTCGATCGCAACCGGCTGCTCCTTGATACGGCTCATGTCGAGGATGCCGCGGCCGAGGATGCGGATGTGGTCCGCGTCGCGCGCCTCGACGCGTCCGAACACCACCGCCCCTTCGTCGATGTACAGCGTTTCGCCCGTCTTGAGCGTGATGAGGCCGGCGTCATGTTCGCCCGGGCCGAAGTAGCGCACGCCTTTGTCGCCGGGTTTCGCCTTCAGCGTCTCCGGCGGATCGGCAAAGATATGCAGGTTCTCGTGCGGGCCGTCGAATTCGACCGAATAGGCGCCGGGCCCGGGAATCGTGAATGTGGCAGTGCGTCCCGCGACTTCTGCTTTCACACCCTTCGAATACGGACGCACCTTGACCTCCTTGAAGGCACGCGGCGCGGTCACGGAGATTTCCGCCTTGCCGGCCGTCGAGAAACGCACCATGCCGTCGACCTCCGTCTGGTCGAGCTCGCGCTGGTGTCCCGGCCAGCGGATGTTGACGGGCATCGCCGAATTGCGCACCGCCGCCACGCCCGCCGGCTGGCCGTCGACGGTCACTGCATACCCCGCCGCGTTCCGCGCCTCGTCCGCCGGCTGCGGATAGAGATGGGCCGCACGCGCGCGAACAGGTGCGGCAGACTCTGCCGCGATTACGCCAACGGAAGACAGCATAGCGACAGCCGCCGCCAGGAGCAGAACATGCGCTTTCATTTGAACAATACCTTACCTAAAGATTAATTTTTCTTTTCCCAGTACTTGACGTTGTAGGGATCGTTCTGGATCCAGTTCTTGTTGTAGGCGAGCAGGCAAGCGCCGATGCCGCTGTCGACGGGAATTTCCGCGCCCGAGATGGTGCCCGCGGCGTCGGAACAGAGAAACGCCACGGCGGCCGCGATCTGCTCCGGCGTGGATTCCTGCCCCACCGGCCAGCGCGACCGGCGCTTCTCGACTTCCTCCTCCGAAAGGCCGTCCCACCGGTCCGTGCGCACCGCGCCCGCAAGAATGGCGTTCACGCGGATGCCGAGGCAGCCGAGCTCGACCGCGAGCGAGCGCGTCATGCCGCCGATCGCCGCCTTCGAGATCGTGTAGAGCGCACGGCCCGGCACGGCCTTCTTCGCGTGGCAACTGGAAATGAACACGATCGAGCCGCCCTCAGTCATCAGGCGCTGCGCCTCCTGCGCGCCGAAGAACGACCCGCGCGCGTTGGCGTTCACCACGGCGTCCCAGTCGGACTCCTCCGAGTTCAGCACCGAAAACCCCACGCCGAGGTTGGCGGCGTTGGAGACGAACGCGTCCAGCCGCCCGAAGCGGTCCTTCAGCGCCGCGAACGCCGCCCGGATCGACGGCACCTCCGCCGGATCCATCGCGAGACCGAGAGCCTCCGCGCCAAACTCGGCGGCGAGCGCCTGCGCCGTCTCCTCGGCGGCCGCGCGGTCGCGGCTCGACACGGCCACGTTCCAGCCATCCGCCGCGAATCTCCGCGCAATCGCCAGCCCCGTGTTCTTCGTCGCCCCCGTGATGAATATTGTCTTTTTCATGTTCTTGTCCTTTTATGAAACAATCTAAACAACAAGGCAATTGCAAAACACCTCTTTGCTTTCGCTGCTGGGAGGTTAGGAGTTTGGGAGATTGGGAGAAAACTTCAAAAAAACTCCGAATCTCCAAGCCTCCCCATCTCCAAGTAGCGAAAGCAATCCATCTCGGTTTGCCATTTGAGGATTTTGCAACTGGCTACAACCTTAAATACCAAAAAGCCTGAAAAATGTAAGCAAACGGATTTGCTCACGCCTACGGCGTTCGCGAGGTGAAGAGGTGAGCCGCGTAGCGGCGAACAAATCCGTTTGTTTAATTTGGTTACCATCCCTACCCCTTGACTCGATGTTTATAGAACAGCTGGAAAAACGAATACGCCATCATCGCGGCGGCCAAGATAAGCAGCGCGCCGAGCGCAGAGAAGCCCACCTCGAACCCGCGCACGCCCCAGCGGTGCGAAATGAAGCCGAACAGGACCGGCGCGAACGAGCCGATCACGTAGGCGAAGACGTTCACGAACCCGACCGCCGACGCGCGGCTCTCCGCCGGCACCACGTCGAAGAGCGAGGTGAAGGTGTTCGACTGGAAGAGCCCGCGAACGATCCCCCAGCCGACGAGCATTGCGAACATCATCCGCGCCGAGGTGGCGAAGCCGAACGCCGCAAAGAGCGGCACGCCGCAGAGGAGCGCGAATATCTGCACGCCCAGGCGGAAGCGCGGGAAGCGGCGCACGAAGAAGTCCGTCACGAAACCCGCCGTGAGAACGGTGACCATCGCCGCGAGGTTGGGGCCGAACATGACGCCCTTTCCGACCGTCCCCACGTCCAGCTCGAACTTCTGGCAGATGAACGCGGGCGCCCAGCTCATGCAGGCGTTCGCGCAGAAGATGAGCGCCACGTACCCCGCCCCCGCGCAGAGCGCCGCCGGGTTCCCGAAGAACGCCTTCATGCCCTGGCGCAGGCTTTTCTTCGCGCCCGGTCCCGACATCCGCGCGTCCCGCCAGAACACGGACGCGAACGCCACGCCCACCAGGATCGTCGCGCCGCCGAAGAGGAAGTACACCCACCGCCACGAGCCGAACCGGGAAAGGATCACCGCCACGAGCGCGCCCGAGACGAGCATGCCCGTGTACATCGCGCCCTGGTGGAGGGAGAGCGCCGTGGTGCGCGTCGCCTTATGCTCGTCGGCCATCAGCGCGTAGGCCGAGGGGCCGTAGAACGTCTGCACGCCGGTGCAGATCACCGACCGCAGCAGGACGAACCCGACGAGCCCCCCGACGAAACCCGTGAGCAGCGTCATCGCGCCCCAGCCGAAGATCGCGCACGTGATCACGCGCGTGCGCGGCCAGCGGTCGCCCGCGAAGCCGGAGAACGGCATCATGATCGCAATCACCCAGTACATCGCCGTGTCGATGAAACCGATCTGGATCTTGCTCAGCCCCGTCTCCTGCTGGATGAGCGGCACGAGCAGTCCGAACAGCTGCCGATCCGACATGTAGAAGAAGAACGCGAGGCAGAGAAACGCCAATGTCATCCACTTCTTCATTTCCGCGCGTCCACCCCGTCAATTCAACGTGCCGAAAGAATCGTCTTGGCGTGGAGCGCGAGGACGCCGCGCGGATCGCGCGCGTAGGCCTCGAGCGTGCGCCGCGCGAGGCCGTCCGAATCGCCGCACGCGAGCAAGGCGCGGGCGAGCGACAGCTCGCGGATGCAGTTGTCCATCTCCGGCCCCAGTCCGTAGCCTCCCTGCGGCGGCAGCTCGCGGAAGTCCTTCACCGCGAAGCCGTGCAGACCCGGCTGCGAAAGGCACGCCGCGAGCGCGGGCGCCGCCCCCGGATCGCCGAGGGCCTCCAGCGCGAGCGTCACGCCGCGCACGGACGCGACGGTCGGATTCGGGCCGAGCTTCTTGAGCTGACGCAGGAGCGGCGCGAGCGCACGGCGGTCCTTCGTCCGCCCGAGCGCGAGCATCCACGCGTTCATGCCGGTACGGCCGCCGCCGAAAGCGCCCTTGCGGTTCGGGATCGCGCACTTCTCCTTGTTCGTCACAAGCCCGAGCAGCGTCTCCACGCCCGTCGCGTCGCCGAAGTAGCCGAGCGTCACGGCGTAGATCTGGCGCGCCTCGGCGTCGGCGGCGGACGCATACGCGGCACGCAAAAGCGGAATGGCGCGCGCGCGGTTTTCGGGACGGCACACCACGTGGCTGCCCTTGAACGCGTGCCCCATCGACTTCACGCTCGCGGCAAGGAGTTCGTCCGAAGAGACGTCGACGTCCGCCGTCCAGCCCAGCGTCTCCTTGCGCAGGATTCCCTCGCCGACGAGGGTCTTGCGCAGCGCGGCGAGGTCGAGCGCGCGGAAATCGCCTCCGTTCCGCGCGGCCATCGCCGCCGCGAGTCCCGTTGCGTATCCCATGTTCATGAGGTCCGCCTGCATGCGCACCATCGGCAGCACGTCGCGCGCGCAGCCCGCGCCCAGCCCGACGACCGCCAGATGTCCGATCCCCTTCGGCAGCAGAGACCGCAGAGGCACGTTCACGTCGAACTTCGACCGCATCTCGCCGCCTTCCTTGACGGGCGTCACGCTCGACTCCGCGAGCGCGCAGAAGTCGTCCACGAGGAATCCGTGCGAGTCCTGGCGCGAACGCGCCTGCACGACCACGTCGGGGAACGGACGGTTCGCCGTCACGTCCTGCGCGTTCAGGAGGTAGTCCGGCACGATGCGCCGCCGCTCGCGCGAGTCCGGCATCTTCGCGATGTCCCAGGCGTTCGGCGCGCCAGCCCGCGCGCGGAGGCCGAAAAGCCACAGGTCGCGCGCGTCCGCGTCGTAGAGGTAGCCGAAGTCCGAGTTGATGCCGCCGCGTCCGAGCCGGTGCGGGGACTGTCCCGCGCTCTGCAGGGCGAACTCGCGCGCGCCGAAGAAGGCGGTTTGCGCGCCGGCCGCCGCCGCGATATCGGCGTTGCCGGTCGCGTCGATGAACGCCTTGGCGCGCACGCGGCCCACGCCGAGCGGCGTGGCGATGTCCACCGCCGTGACCGCGCCGTTCTCCGTCACGGCCCCCACGCCCATCGCGCCGAACATCACCTCAACGCCCGCGTCGCCGCACCACTTCCGCAACGTCTCGGCGCGCCGGTAGAGTCCGTGCCGCCCGCCGATCTCCCGATTCCCCTTCTTGAACGCCTCGGTGTATCCGCAGTGGTTGCCGTCGAAATAGCCGAGCACCATGCCGTCCGTCGCCACGCCGCCGAGGACGTGCAGGTACTCGACGAGCAGGACCCTCGCACCGGCGCGAGCCGCCGCGAGCGCGGCGGGGGCGCCGCTCGTGCCGCCGCCCACGACCACCACGTCGTACGCGCCCCAGTCGGCCGGCTTGGACTGCTCCTGCTCCGCACATGCCTGCGCCGGACGCGCACCGCGCGCCGCGCGCGCGGCCGCACGCCCCAACGCCTCGCCGTCGCGAATCCTCTCCTCAAGCGGCTTCCAGTCCGGCGCGTGCCACACGAGCAGGTCAGCGTCGTCCATCAGGTCGCGCGTGCAGGTCAGGTCGCGCGCCGCCCACTCCGCCGCCGCGAAGCTCGGATAGCGTCCGTCCTTCATCGGCAGCTTGAACGTGCAGCGGTACATGCGTCCCGTGGCGGTGGTGTGGCTGACCGGGAACGTGCCCGGCAGGCGCTCCACCTTCATGCCGGGGGCCTCCGGCGGCGGACCGTCCACGATCACGGCAGGCGCTCCACCTTCATGCCGGGGGCCTCCGGCGGCGGACCGTCCACGATCACCACGCGCGAGAACGTCTCCTCCTTCGCCACCGGCAGCGCGGGACCTCCAGGCGCGAAGCGCTCGAGCATGCCGTACCGCGTCGCGTCCACCACGCGCCGCGCGCGCACCGTCAGGCGGCCCGACCGTGTGGCGGCCACCACGCCGCAGGGCGAGCCGTCCGCGCCGCGCAGGACGCGTTCCACCGCCGCGCCCGTGAGGAAGCCGACGCCGGCGTCGACCAGCTCCCGGTCGAACGTGCGCTTCACCTTCAACGGTGTCGGCGGCGCGAAGGAGCTTTCCGGATCCGCCAGGTGGAACCAGATGCGCGAGACGAACTGGTGGTGCGCAGAAGCCGCCTTCTCCACCTTGATGGACATCTTCGTGAAAGGCGCCTCCACGTCCGCTGCGAACGACACGGCCTTCGCCCCGGGCTGGTAGGCGTCGCCCGCCACGTTGAACGCAAGCCCGCAGTTCGCAAGTTCGAACGACTCGCCGGCGCGCGGGCCGTCGAGG
>CACWSW010000123.1 GCA_902763655.1 uncultured bacterium | reverse complement strand
GAAGAACATCCGCGCCGCGCAAGGGACACCTGCTTCCGCAAGCTTCCGCTCGAGCAGCGTGAACTGCGACACCCGGACGAGGCCGTCCGAATCGATCCACTTCTTGATCTTTCCGTACGCGAGGACGGTCGGAACAGATTGGGGGCAGACCAGATCCACCGGCGACCATTTCGCCAGGAGCGACAGCACTTCGTCATCTGGAGAGTCGTCCGGCAGTCCCACGAGCCTCCGCATCAGCCTGTCGAAGATTCGGTTCCTGATCTTGAAGAAGATGAGGTTCAGCGTCATCGAATTGATGAAGTCCTTTTCGGCGAAAGCGGTAGGCCCCACGATGTTGACGACCTTCGCGACGTGCGGCGCGTGCTTCAGTCCGAGGCCAAGCTTCGCCGGGTTGTCCTGGTCGTAGGCGTAGAGCAGCGCGAGATGTCCGCCGGCGGACTCGCCCATGATAACGAGCCGCGGCTCCGCCACGCCAAGCGCGCGGGCGAAGGAACCCATTTGGGCGACCGCCGCGTCGATGTCGCGCAGCATCTCCGCGAACGTCGCCTCCTTGCGGACCGGCTTTGACTTGTCGACGGTGACGTCCGACTGCAGGATGTAGTTGGCGGTGCCGACGACCGCCCCTCCCGCAATCAGCGGGCCGAAGAGGTCGAATGGCGGCGCGTCCTTGTCGTAGCACTGCGACCACGATCCGCCGTGCAGGTAGAGGACGACCGTCGCGTTCGTCGCCACGCCGCGTTCGGACGCAAAAACGTCGAGGAACTGCCCCGACCTGTGGCGGCACCACTTCCATGGCTGGTCAGGCGAGCTCCATCCGCCATGCTGGCCCGTGAACCCCTCTCCCTCGTCCGGCAGGTCGCCCCGCTCGCCGTATGCGACATCGTGCCAGCACCTGATCCCATGGCGAACGAGCGTAACCGGCGGCAGAGCAGCGGCAGCCGCCACTGTAATGACGGCCGCGAACAGGCAGAACACGGCCAGAAAGCGAGGCGACATCGGTTTCATGCCGCAATTGTATCATCTTCCCGCCGACCGCGCAAGACGGACTTGCAGGTTTCGCCGCGTCGAAGGCCGCAGTTGTGGTATAATCTCCGCCAACACAAACAAGGAGAACCGACATGGTACGCGTAAACGAGAACTACCTGAAGATTCAGGCATCCTACCTTTTCACCGAGATCGCCCACCGCGTCAAGGCCCACCAGGACGCCAACCCTGGCGCGAAGATCATCCGCCTCGGCATCGGCGACGTCACCGAGCCGCTCGCCCCGGCCGTCATCGCCGCCCTCCACCGTGCCGTCGACGACGAGGCCGCCCGCGAGACGTTCCGCGGCTACGGCCCGGAGCAGGGCTACGCATTCCTGCGCGAAGCCGTCGCCAAGAACGACTTCCAGGACCGCGGCATCGACGTTGCCGCCGACGAGGTGTTCATCTCCGACGGCGCGAAGTGCGACTGCGGCAACATCCAGGAGCTGCTCGGCGCCGACGTGAAGATCGCCGTCACCGACCCCGTCTATCCCGTCTACGTCGACACCAACGTGATGGCCGGCCGCACCGGCACATCTTCCGACGGACGCTATTCCGGGCTCGTCTACCTCTCCTGCTCCGCCGCCAACGGGTTCGTCCCCTCTCCCGCCGACCTTCCAGAGCCGGTTGACGTGGTCTATCTCTGCTACCCGAACAACCCCACCGGTGCCACCGCCACCAGAGAGCAGCTCCAGAAGTGGGTGGACTGGGCGAACGCGAACAAGGCGCTCATCCTCTTCGACGCCGCCTACGAGGCGTTCATCCGCACCCCGGGCATTCCCCACTCCATCTACGAGTGTGCCAACGCGCGCTCCTGCGCGATCGAGTTCCGCAGCTACTCCAAGACGGCCGGCTTCACCGGCATCCGCTGCGGCTACACGGTCGTGCCGAAGGGACTCGTCGCGTGGAAGGCCGACGGCACGCCGGTGGAGCTGCGCCCGTTCTGGACGCGCCGCCAGACGACTAAGTTCAACGGCTGCAGCTACATCACCCAGCGCGGCGCCGAGGCCGTCTATTCACCCGAAGGCGCCGCCCAGACGAAGGCGACCATAGACTTCTATCTGGAGAACGCTAGGCTGGTGAAGGACGCCCTCTCGAAGCTCGGCTACGAGGTGACCGGCGGCACCGACTCGCCCTACCTCTGGGTGAACGTAAAGGGCGACTCCTGGGAATTCTTCGACAAGCTCCTGAAGGAGGCGAACGTTGTCACCACGCCTGGCGCGGGCTTTGGCCAGGCCGGCGAAGGATTCATCCGCATCTCCGCCTTCAACTCCCGCGAGAACGTCCTCGAGGCGATCGGCCGCCTCTCCTCCATCCTCGCCTGATGGCCCGTGATCCACAAAAGGTTCTCCAGCACCAGCAGCGCGAACGTGCGCTGGAGCTTGGGCGCGGAAACGACCCGGGCGCCGTCCGAGAGTTGACGGTCCTTCTGAAAAGCCCGTTCGCAGATGTTCGCCGCCTGGCGGCCTCTGCCATGGGAAAGCTCGCGCCGCTTCGGCCCGCCAGCCAGATGGTCGTCGCGGCGCTGAGGACTCCCGCCCTCTCCGATCCCCATCCGCAGGTTCGCCAATATGCGCTGAAGGCCATCGCAAAGTATCCCGAGGTCGCCGCCTACTTCCTAGACGAATTCCGCGACGTCGCCCGCAACGGCTCTCTCCTTGGATATGTCCGGACCGCCGCCGCCGAGGTGGTCGCAGCCATCGAGAACTTCCTCCGGGAAAGAGACGCCGCCAAGACGAACCGGTGTCGTCGCTGCTCTCGAGTCGTTTCCGACGAGGAGTTCATCCGGTCCATGGACCGGTTTGCCCGTCCCTATTGCACCCATTGCTTCGACGAGCTGCTGCTGGAGGGGGCGAACTTCGAGGCGACCGTCGAGGGGGCGAAGGAGAAGATGGCCACCGACGGCACCGCCGTCCAGTCGGCCGGCGAGAAAAGGATCGCCGACTGGCTGTCCGCAAGGAAGATCGCCTACGTCTACGACGAGCGCTTTCGCGTCGCGAGAGACACTCTCATCCGACCCGATTTCTATCTTCCGGAGTTTGACCTCTACATCGAATACTGGGGAATGGACACGCCGGAATACAATGCCAACCGCCAGAAGAAGCTGTGGCTCTACCAGCGGGCCGGCAAGAAGCTGGTCTCCATCTCCTTCCAGGATCTCCCCAATCTCGAGGCAGTCCTTTCGCTCAAGCTCTCCCGCTACATCCGCCTCTAGTTCGGACTCACTCGCTCCGCTCGTTCCGTCCGAACTCCACACCGCCCAAACGCCAGGCCGGAACGAGCGGCAGAACGTCAGGACGGAACGAGCGTCGAGGAAACCGGGAGCGTCAGGATGGAACGAGCGTCGAGGAAACCGGGAGCGTCAGGGCGGAACGAGCTTCGATGAAACCGGGGCGTCAGGACGGAACGAGCGGAGCGAGTGAGTCCTGACGAGGTATCAACGAGTATTGGAGAACCAGGGGAAGAGGGTGATTCGAAGCTGAGTGGAACCGAACGGCACAAGCTTGACCATTTCAACCACCTGGCCACCGCAATTGGACTGGCAACTGGTACCGCCGCCGGCCTGGCAACTGGCACCGCCGTTAGTCCGGTAACCGCCATTGGCCTGGCAACTGGCACCGCCATTGGACTGGCAGGCGCCCTGGCCATTGGCAGACAAGAACTCGGGCGGAATTGGACTCGGAGGCGGATCAACCGCCCGACCGGTCGTCACTTCCCTCATGTAGCCCCATCCGCCAAAGTCGGACTTCACCGCCGGAACGGAGACCGTCACTGGCGCGTTCCCCGGCACGAACGGGTCAGCCGGAATGGCGACCTCCGAGACAACGGCATCAATCTTCTCGCCTTTCGCCAACAACTTCGTCCCGCCTCTCTCCTTCGTCCTGCCGTTCTCCATCGTTCCGCCCTTCTCCGTCGTCCTGCCGTTCTCCATCGCGTCTTTTCCCAGCGCGAGGACGTAGTTCCACGGGCCTTTTGGCAGCAATTCCTTTCGCGGGAAGTCGCCGCCGAAATTGTCGATCCACTCCTTCTCATAGGGCACCTTGTACCGCTTCACCTTCCGCTCCTCCATCGGAATCTCGAAGGAGAAGAGAAGCGGCCCCCTCGACACCGCCACCGCATCCATCTCCCACCGCGAAAGGCGCGTCTCCATCGGCAACACCAGCGTCACCTCGTCACCCGCCTTCCACTCGCGGTCGATCCGCTTGAACGTCCCTGCCGCCGCCGTCCCGGCGTCAACTCCGTTCACCGACACCTTCGCCGACTTGCACCAGCCGGGGATGCGCACGAAGAGCGGCCATTCTCCGCCCTTCGCCTTCGCCAACTTCAGCCGCACGTTCGGCCCGAACGGATAGTCGCCGCCCTGCACCACGTCGGCCGTCGGCGTCGAGACGACGCACGGCCCATAGGCGATTGCCGCGAGGCCGCCATCCCGCGCCATCCACATCGACTGGACGAACTTCGGCCACGCGAGGTGGAAGTTGGAGCGGCAGCACCCGAATCCTGCATGCGGCCCCGGACAGATCGCGCCAACGTTCTCCATCCGGTCGCCGTTGTTCGCGAAGAGAAGAAGCTTGTCGAGACACGCCGGCTGATTCAGGAGACAATAGTAGCGAATCCCCTTCCCGTCAGGCGCCAGCGTCGCGGGCAGCGAGTTGTATGCCACCACCTCCAGGTCGTCCGCCACGTCGACATCTGCAAAGACGGTCAGGTGCGTCTGGCAGCTGAGGATACGCTCCGCGATCGCGCACAGCTCCGTGCCCCCGGTGGCGCTGCGGTCGATCAGCGGCTCGGAGCCGTTGACCATTCGGTCTGGCCGTCCGCACATCCGCATCACCCATCCCTCGGGATCGAATGCCGCGCGATATGCCGTTCTCTTGGCGGAGTCGCCGTCGAGCCGCCACTGGAGAGCCGGCGTCTTCAGGCCCTGCATGAAGTTGACGATGTGGCAACGGTAGCCGTTCGACTTCGGGCCGCCCGGATCGCCGCCACGACGATAATACGTCGTCCAGTCCGCCGACTCCTTGGAGAGAGTCCTGGCGAAGTCGAGCCACTCCTCCTTCCCCGTCTTCTCGTAAAGCCAAAAGACGACGTCCATCTCGTCGCCCGTGCGCGCCACCGCCCACATCGAGTCGCCAGAAATCGGACAGTCGGCGAACTCAGCTTTCTGGAACGTGAAATACTTCTCCAGGAACGGTACAACGCGCGCGTCGCCAGTCGCCTCCGCCCAGTCGCGCACGAGCCAGAGGGCGATCATGTTCGCCCACCAGTTGCGTTTCTTCGGCCCGAAGGAACCGTCGGGACGCTGCGAGGCGAGGATGGCGTCCACCCACTTCTTCGCCTTCTCCTTCAGCGCCGCGTCATCGAGCGCGAACGCGAGCGAGAGAAGCCCCTTCGCGTAGTAAGGGCCGCGCTCCCACGAATATTGTCCGCCGCGTCCGGCGTTCGTGAGCCAGTCGCTCTGTCCAATGTCGTCGTACAATTCCTCCGCGTGGCCAGTGACGCCGTCGCGCTGCTTCTCCAGCTGCACGCGCAGCCAGCCCTCCGGCCTCACCGCGCCGATCGGCAGACGTGCCTGCGCGGCAGGACGCAGCTCGGCAGCGAACGAAATCGCCCCGATGGCGAGAACGGCAGAAGCCAACATTGCCTTCTTCATCATCTTTCTCCTTTGGAAACGTCCTTGCTCGGCACCACGTAGTACCCTCGCCGATGGAACGGCACCCAGTCGTTTGTCCATGTCGTGTCGCGGAACGGCTTCGTGAACGTCGCAGGATCAGGCAGGATGTCGTCGGCCGTGCCGCGGACGCCATCGGGCCCAAGCGACAGCAGCACAGGCGGGTCGTTGGTAGGCTCGTAGACATACGGATGCTTCCATGGATCCGACAGCAGTTTTGGCGCATACGTCGGCGAAGCGATGTACGGCCCGACCCAACCGGAGTGTCGCGACCGCTTCAAAACAAGCGCCTCCAGCCCCTCGTCCGACTCGGGGTATATCCCGCAATGGAACTTGAACCGTCCCAGCGCCTCCGCCAGCGCCTCCACGCTCCGCTCCGCCTGCACGATGCGGCCGTCGCGCATCTTCTTCCCGCCGCTCTTGTCCGCCGCCTGGAAGATCGCCCCGCCAATCATCGCAAGGCCAAGAAGCACCACGAAATAGAAAATGGGGCCACGACGTATCACGGGCGCACGCAGGCCGATCTCTCGCTTCTGCGCCTCCATGTCGCGGTATATCTGCCTGATCTTCCGCTTCCGCTCCTGCTTCGAGAGCGGCTTCTTCGGCTCCGTCATTCCACCACCTCCAGCACCAACGCCTTCGGGGCCGGCGCATCCGCTGAAACGACGACAGCATCCTGCACGAGCCGCGACGCGACTTCCAGGCGCTCGGGCCGCATCGGCGCATGCAACTTCGCCACCGGCTGTCCGGCGGACACCCTGTCGCCACGCGTCACCAGAAGCCGAACGCCGGCCTCCGGGTCGATCGAGTCCGTCGACTGCGCACGTCCGGCCCCAAGCTCGAAGGCGGCCTGCGCCACCTTCTGCGCGTCGATCGACGCGACGAAGCCACCACCCGCGGACAGCACATCGCCCCCCTCGACCCGCCGCCGGCCTTCAAACGCCTTCAGGTCGCCGCCATGCAGACGCACCATCTCCGCGAACCGCGTCCACGCCGAGCCGTCCGTCAGGCGTTCCCTGCACAACGTGCGCGCCTCGTCCATCGGCATCTCCCGCGCGAGCGCCACCATCCTCGCCGCGAACTCCACCGAAAGGTCGACCACGTCCTGCGGAATGCGCCCGCCGCTCCCCTTCAGGACATCGATCGACTCGTCAACCTCCAGCGCGTTGCCGACGGTGAAGCCGAGCGGCTCGTCCATCGCCGTCACTATCGCCATCGACTTGCGCCCCGCTCCGCGCGCGCCGGCCACCAGCGCCTTCGCGAGCGCCGCCGCCTCTGGGCGCGTCTTCATGAACGCGCCCGCGCCGCACTTCACGTCGAAGACGAGCGTTCCCGCGCCCTCCGCCAGCTTCTTCGAGAGGATCGACGCGACGATGAGCGGAATCGAGGGAACGGTGCCGGTCACGTCCCTGAGCGCGTAGAGCTTCTTGTCCGCCGGCGCGATCTCGCCGGTCTGGACGGTCAGCGAGCACCCGCACGACGCCACCACCTTGCGGTAGTCGGCGAGAGAGAGGCCGGCCACGTATCCGGGAATGGACTCCATCTTGTCCGCGGTGCCACCGGTCAGGCCGAGCCCTCGGCCTGTCAGCGACGGCACGGCCAGGCCGCACGCCGCCGCGAGCGGCTGGATGACGAGCGACAACTTGTCGCCGACTCCGCCGGTGGAATGCTTGTCGGCGGAAGGTTGCGGAAGGTCGTCCCAAGACAGGCAGTCGCCCGAGTCGCGCATCGCCGTCGTCAGCGCCAGCGTCTCGGCGTCGGTCATGCCCCTGCAGCAGACGGCCATGGCAAATGCGGCCATCTGGTAGTCCGGCACCTCGCCGCGCGTGTATGCAGCCACCAGTTCGCGAATCTCTTCAGGCGCGAGCTCTTCGCCCTCGCGCTTCCTGTCCAGCAGAAGTTTTACAATCATGCGACGATTTTATCAGAACCGCCGTCCGCAGTCCACAGCAATGTCCGCGATTCGCCTACTTTACGGCCACGACGACGAATCCCCACGGACCGAGGCTGACGGCACCGTCTGCCGAGACATTGCCGTTCTCGGCGAGCAGCGGCTTGTCCGCATTCGGCGACAGGCCCTTCACAGGGAACGAGACGGCTTTGTCTGTCAAGTTCGCGGCCACGAATGCGGCCTTGCCGCCCGCGCGGCGCACGAACGCGATCGCGCCCTGCTTCTCGCCTTCCGTCACCCATTCCTGCGTGCCGTCCGAAAAGACCTTCTGCTCGTGGCGCATCTTAGCGAGCGTGCGGATGAGCGCGAGGCGCTTCTGTCCGGCGGGCTGGAGCGCGCGCGCCCAGTCGACGGTCTTGCGCGCGCGGGCGATGTCCTCCACCGGCGCGAAGAACGTGTTGAGCGAGTTGTCGGCGATCTCGTTGCCGTTGAAGATAAGCGGCAGGCCGCGGCGCAGGAAAAGGAGCACGAACGCCGCGTTGCCGGCCTCGACGGGATGGACGCGGTCGAAGCGGTCCTCCCAGTCGTCCGCCGCCGTGTCGTGGTTGTCCATGAACACGAACATCAGCGAGTCCTGGGGAATCTTCGCCTCGTAGTCGCGAACGCCCGGCATCTTCTTGTCGAGCGTCTTGTGCTTCGCGTTCACCTGCCCCGGCAGGGTCGGCGTGAGGAAGTTGCGGATGGAATTGCTCCACGGCCAGCCGTAGCAGGCGTCGAACGCCTTCTCAAGCCATTCGGGCTTGCTTCCCTCGTTGATCATCACGAGCTCGGGGTTCACCTTCTGGCAGACGGTCACGGCCTCCACCCAGAAGTCGATCGGCACCTGGTCGCCCACGTCGCAGCGGAAGCCGTCGCAGCCGAGGCGCATCCAGTGGAGCATCGAGTCGATCAGGTACTTGCGCACGCCCTTCGACTCGAAGTTGACGTACGGGAAATGCCAGATCGTCGTGCGCACCGTGCCGTCCGGGTTCTTCTGGAACGCGTCGGGGAACATGTCCTTCATCACGTTGTTCGGCCCGCAGTGGAGGTAGACGAGGTCCATGTACACCTTCATGCCGAGCGCGTGCGCCTTGTCATTGAAAGCCTTGAAGTCCGCGTCGTGCCCGTACTCGGGGTCGATCTTGTCGTAGTTCGAGATGCGGTAGGGGTTCTTCGGCGTGTGGTAGGCGCTCTTCTTCTGGCGCGCGCTCCAGCCGCTCTCGTCCATGTCGCAGTCCATCTCAACGAACGGGCAGAGGTACACCACGTCCACGCCCGCCGACCGCACGTGCTCCAGCATCTCCGTGGCGGCCTTGAAGTTGCCGTCGCGCGTGAAGTTGCGCAGGACCATCTGGTACACGACCGCGCTCTTCAGGTATTCCGGCGTCGGGCGCATCGCCCCTATCGCAGCGCACGCCGCCAGGCATGCCGCTCCAAAAACGATTCTCTTCATTTTATTTTCCTTTGCATGTGTTCTCAAGAGTTGTCAATATGATGCCAAAAATCCCCGCGGCGCGCAAGAGCGACCAGACTGGAGTTTACCCATTTCTTGGCGCGAGCTGGCATGAGGCGAGAAAAAGCGCGGCAACCGCCCGCCGTTTTTCGGTAGAATACCGACTTGCAAAACAA
>CACWSW010000122.1 GCA_902763655.1 uncultured bacterium | reverse complement strand
ACTTCATCAAGGCGATCATCACGGACCGCGCGGAGATGAGTGTGCGTTGAGCTGACGAGATCAGGTGCCGGGGCGCTATTGGTCGCAGTCTTCCACGGACAGTTCCGCGTTTTCGGTCGTGCTCGGCTTGTCGCTGCTTTTCACGTGGATGTTCTTGAGCCTGACGTTCTTCGCGGGGAGGCGCGCGTCGCCGTGGATGTGATAGACCCGCTTCGCCGACTGCGCCTTGACATTTTCCACGAGAAATCCGTCGAGGCGCGTGAGAAGGCGTTCCCGCGGGGGATACTTGCCCCACTGGTAGTCGACGTCCGTGTAGATGCCCGCGATCTCGCCCACGGTGCCGGACACGACCACGTTCGAGACGACGATGTTCTCGACGTAGGCGCCTTTTCTGTCGCTCGTCTTGATCTTCGCGACGGACGACTTGAGCGTGCCCTCCACGCGGCAGTCGTGGAGCGAGATATTGCGCACGCCGCCCGCCACTTCGCTGCCGACGCCGAGAAGGGTGTGTCCGTCCCGGATCACGCAGTTCCGGATTTCCACGTTCTCGCAAGGCACTCCCACGCGGCGTCCGTCCCGGTCGCGTCCCGACTTGATGACGAATCCGTCGTCGCCCTGCTCCAGCGTGCAGTTCTCGATCAGCACGTTCCGCGAGGCGTTGACGTCGATGCCGTCGTTGTTGTGTCCTCGCGCGCGGATGTCCACCCCGCGCACCGTCACGTCCTCGCACAGCCGCAGGTGGATGCACCAGAGCGGGCTTTCGCGGATGCGGAAGTCATCTAGGCGCACGTTGCGGCAACGCTCGAACTCCACGCAGCAGGGACGCAGGCGCGCGGCGAGGAGGTCCTTGAACCGGCGCTCCTCCACGGGCGTGTCGCTCTCGCCCCATTCGTAGAGCTGGCGCATGCCCTCGAATGCGTCCGGCCGGCCGCGGTTGAACCACTCGCGCCAGAGCGCCATCCGCGGCGCGATCGTCCCGCGTCCCGTCACAGCCACGTTCGTCGCGCCGTAGGCGCGCACGAGCGGGGAGAGTCCGTAGTACTCTATCGCGGAGAAGCTGGTGCGGACGGGCGGGAGGCACGCTTCGGGATCGTCGGGGAACGTCAGCGTCGCCCCGTCCGCAAGATGCAGCTCCACGTTGGAACGCAGCTGGATCGCCTTCTTCGACAGCCATTCGCCCGGCGGCACCACCACGCGTCCGCCGCCGGACGCCGCCGCGGCGTCGATCTGGGACTGCAGGTCGATCGGCTTCGCGTTCGCGTGCGTCAGGGACAGGCGGATCGTCCTTGTGAGCATGTGCTTCTCGCCCGGCTTGAGGATGTAGGATGGGCTCGTGAGCGTGCCGTTCTCCACGCAGATGAAATGGCGCCAGTCGTCGTCGGCGAGCGGCGTGACCGACTTCGAGAGATGGCTTTTCGCGTTGGGCCGCCATACGCGGCGGTCCGCGCCGCCCTCGTCCGTGAACGACAGACCACATCCCGTAACCGGATCCGTCAGGCGGTATTCGGGCGTGTCGGTGCCGTCGACGCGGCATTGGGCGGAATCGGCGACGGCGAAATACGGATGGAAGGCCTCCGACACCTCGAAGGGGTCTGTCCCCGTGTTCTCGCCGGTCATGGTGACGGTGAGCCGGTCGTTGAGGCGCACGGACACGGTCAGGGCGAAGTCGTGCGGGAAGACCTTGCGCGTCTCCTCGTCGGACTCCAGTCTCAGCGTCACCTCCCTGTCCCAGGAGGCGTGGCGCTTGTCGTTCACGACCTTGAACACGCGGTCGCGGACAAGTCCGTGCCGCTTCGAGCCGTCCGGTCCTCGGCCCGCAAACCACGGCCAGCAGAGCGGCATGCCGCCCGTGCCGGTCTCGGACGTAAAGAACACTTCGCCGCCGCCGACTGGCATGTAGGATGTCACGCGCGCGCCGCGCGTGTCGATCTCAACCGTGCCCATCAAGTTCGTCAGGGCCACAATCGTCGCAAGAACGGGTGTCATGTCATTCTCCTTTCAGGCGCTTTATCGCGGGTTCGTGGGGTTGAGCACCCCCGGCATGACCGTGCCGCCGGGGATGAACAGGAAGAGCTTCGGGGATGAACAGGAAGAGCTTCGCGCGGCGGTCCGACTCGCCGATGAGGATCGTGCCGTCCGCCGCCGTCGCCATCGCGTCGAACTGGTAGGCGATCTTCGCGTAGTAGGGCGAGCGGTCCACGCCGAGCACCCCCCAGTCGAGATGCCCCTCGTCGTGGCGGAAGGAGAAGAGGCGGCACACGTTGTCCCGCTCGCCGCAGACGGTGTAGAGACGCCCGTCCTTGCCGAGCGTGGCGGCGCGCACGCGGCGTTCCACGCGCGGCTTGCCCCAGCTCTGGAGCGTGTCCGCGTTCGGCGTGCCCACGAGCGTGCCGTCGTCTTTCGCGAAGAGCTGCTCCACCACGGGGAAGCCGTTGTACGCCTGGGTCTCCCAGTATTCGCCGGGGATGCGCATGTGCGTTTCCGAGAACGCGCCGAGCGCGGGGATGTACGCGCGGAGGAGTCCGTCGTCGCCGGAACTCCACACCGTTCCGTCGGGCGTGCAGGCCAGCGCGCGCGGTACGCCGCGCCAGGTGCGTTCGGGACCGGGATAGGACAGCTTCTCCATCCATTTCCCGGGGCGCGTGAACGTTTTCGATGCGATGTCGTAGACGAAGAACGCGGCATCGGGATAGGAGATGCCGTAGAGCGTCTTCCCGTCGGGCGAGATCGTCAGCGCGTAGACCGAGTTGCTCGGCACGGGGATGCCCAGGTCGACGACGCGGGCGGGCGTGCCCTCGAGATAGACGGCATTGTCTCCCTGGACCGGGTCGTAGGCGTAGAGGTGTCCGCTCTCGTAGGCGGCGTAGTGCGACCGGATGTCCTTCCACAGCTGCGTCTCGATGGCGCGGCGGCCCTCCGGCATGTCGCGCGTGAGGCGCAGGGTTCCGATTTCGCCCAGACCCGTTCCGATGTAGACGATGCCGTTCGGTCCCTCCGCGAGCGCGTGGTGCACGCCCTTGGCGGACGCGAGGATTCCAAGCGGGAACACCTTGTTGACGCGTGCGTCCCATGCGAAGAGATGGGAGGCCTTTCCCGTCGTGGCGCCGTACACGCGCCCGTTGGAGTGGGCGAGAAGGGCCGTGATGGGAGACGAGTCCGCGGGGATTTCCGTGGCGCCGGGGTAGCCGAGGTCGCGGAAGTCGAGCCGCTGCGCGTCGAAATGCGGATTGACGCACTTCTGCGCGAAGAGCTGCGCGGCGGAAATCGCCAGGATGGCAAATACCTTTAAACGATACTTCATTCTAGACTCCTTCTTGCTTTTTTAACACAGAGGCACAGAGACACAGAGTTTTCTTGTCTATAATTTCTTTTTGACTTCACTGAGTTGCTTTCGCTGCTGGGAGTTTTGGAGGCTAGGAGTCTTGGAGGATTTTTATAATCGTCTCCGAAACTCCGAATCTCCTAATCTCCCAGTAGCGAAAGCAATCATGGGGTATACGCGACGAGGGCCATGGAGAACGGCCAGCGGCGGGAGACCTTCCCGACCACGGCCTTCTCGTCCTTCTCCTCGACGGCCCCCACGAAGTAGATTCGGCCGTCCTTCTGCCCCGTGCAGGCGCCGCCCATCCCGAAGCAGAGGCAGCCGTCTTCGGTGACCATCAGTCCGAGCGCCTCGCGCTGCTTCTTCTTCAGGTCGTAGCGCATCAGGTAGGAGACCGGAGGAAAGTATCCGCCGGCGAGCTTCGCCTGGAACGCCTCCTCGTCGTGGACGTCCCAGGACGTGCCCACGTAGTCGAACGACCCCGACGCCGTCGGCGCAAAGTAGATGCGTCGGTCGTTGGCGATCGTGAGCGTGAGCGTGGCGAACGGGATCTGCCGCGCGTTCGCGCCGTTCCAGTACTGCGGGGCCGTGAGGGGCACGATGTAGTCGATCTTCCCCTCCGGTCCGGCATGCACGTCGTAGCGGAACAGCATGGAGTTGCCGCCGATGATGCCGTAGGCGACCTTCTCCACGGGATCCCACTCGATGACGCGCCAGATCACCTTCCGGTCGATCATCGGCTTGGACATCGTGCGCGGCGGCACGGAGTTGTCGCACTCCAGGCGGATGTTCGGGAGGTCGATTACCTCGTCCTTGCGCGGATCGTACTTCCAGATGCGCGCCACGGGATAGGAGCCGTACACGTTGCCCTCGTCGTCGGCGAAGATCGTGCGGCAGATGTCCCAGTCGTCCACCTTGCCGAGGTCGCGCGTGTACTTGGCCGCGATGTCGTGCATGTAGAGGTGGCCGTCCTCCGCGAGTCCGTAGAGGCGCATGTACTTCGGGTCCATCACCATGCCGAGCAGGCCGAAGTGGCGGCTGATCTTGCCGAGCACCTCGACCTTGTCGGCATTCGGGCAGTAGCGGTACCAGAACGCGCCCTTGTAGCTGGATGGGTCGATGCATTCGGGGCCGGTGTCCTCGTTGAGCGAGCCGAAGTACACGTTGCCTTCGTTGGCGCTCGCCGTGGAGCTTCGTGAGGTCCACGATGTGGCGCATCGTCTCCGTCGCGGGGTCGAACTCGTAGAAGTGCGCGGCCTCGGCGTGCGTGCAGAGTCCGATGTAGATCTTGCCGCTCTTCGCGCCGTAGAGCGCGCTCCACATCGACTCCTCGCGATGGTTGCCGACGAACCGGTAGCGCTTCACCGTCGCCTTCCGTTCCTTCGCGAACTCAATCTGCTGGGCGCACGCGCATGCGCACGCCGCAGACACCAAAATCACAGACAGTCTCTTCATGACGGCAAATAGTATAGCCCATCCCATCCGAAGTTTTCACCAGTTTGCGCATTTCATTTTCCACTTTTTGCGCAAGACTTCAGGAGCCACCACAGTACCCTATGCGAAACGCCATTGCGCTTCTTGGGTGTAATCTGATATAATACGACAGTTTCATAAAACGTTGAAGATAAAAGGAAACTGTATTAATGGGTTGTGGCAAAGGCCGTCCCTTGAGCATTTCTGATAAGTATGAAGGTAAGGCATACAGCCATATTCGAGAACCTTAGGCGTGAGATACTGGCCGGAAAGTTCGACAGTGAGCGCAAGCTGCCGAGCGAGTGCGCGCTCGCGCGTCGGTTTTCCGTGTCGCGTCCGACGATAAGCCGGGTCATGCTCGACCTGAAGCGAGAGGGGTTGGTCGTCACGCGCCCTGGCGCCGCCACGGTACTGAGCCGCTTCGCGCTCAACGCGACAGGAGCCTTGGGTCTGATAGATCCCGGCAGCGGACAGGGGAACGTCCTTTCGACCATCTGCCGCCACATCGTGCGTTTCGCGGAACAGGCGGGCTGGGACGTCATCCGTGAAGTCGTCGAGGCGACGGATCCCGTGGCGCGGGCGCGGGAGATAGAGGGTTTGGCGGCGCGATTCTCATCGGAACACGTTTCCGGAGTGTTCATCCAGCCGCTGGAATATCTTACCGACAACGCCTCGGCCAGTAATGACGTGGTGACGCACTTGGATCTGGCGAAGATACCCGTGGTGCTTCTCGATTACGACATCGTCTCTCCTCCCGCCCGTTCCAGATACGACCTTGTGGCCATCGACAACCTTGCCGCCGGGCTTGCGGTGGGACATCGGCTCCTTGCGTCGGGTTCCGGGAAACTGGCGTTTCTGATGCCCTGCGGTTCGCCGGCCACTGTGGAAGACCGCTGCAGGGGCGTGGCCTGCTCGGTCATCAAGCACGGCGGCGTCTGGACGGAGAAGGGGAATCTCCTTCGCGCCACCCCGGAAAATGCGCGGGCTGTTTCCCGTTTTGTCCGGGTCAATGGCCCTGACGCGATCGTCTGCGGCAATGACGCGCTTGCCGTCCGTCTCAGGGAAACGCTTGAACGTCTCGGTCTCGCCGGCTCTATCCGCCTGGCGGGATTCGACGGCCTCTCGGATGTCGCGTGGGACGGCTATGTCACCGTCCGCCAGCCGTGCGAAGACATGGCGGCGGTTGCGTTCCATACGCTTGTTTCGCGTATCAAGAACCCGCGCCTGCCCGCTCGCACGATCGTCCTGCCGGCCACGGTGATAGAACGGTGAAAACAAACCTGTATTTACAGGTTGAGGTGCGGTCTGTCCAATACTGTATAATGCGGCTGCAAACAGGCAAGGAAAGGATAGCGAAAATGGCAAAAGTGAGTTTTGGATTGATGTCCGCTGTACTGTTCGGCGCTATATGCGCCAACGCGGCAGATTCATGGACGGTGGGACAGACCAATCCGCAGACCGGATCGGTGGACAAAAACGGTGCGCTCGTCTACGCATGCTGCTCGTCGGCCGGCACGGTGGATGGTGTGATGTTCCGGGCTTTTTCGGAAATGGAGGGGACGGGCGACGTGGCGCTCTATCCGTCTGAAGACTGGAATCACCTCACGGGCGCGACTTACGTATCTTCTTCCGACGAGACGTTCTCTGACGAAGCCCGGCGTTTGCTGGGCGGAGGTGTCTATAACGTGAAGCTGAGCACCCACGGTCTTTCCTCGTATTCCATCACTTTGAACAATCTTGTGGCGGGGCGTCGGTACATGGCGCAGTTCTGGGTATGCGACGCTCGCGACGGCAAAAGCAGTTACCGTCTGACGTTCGACGGGGCGGCGACCGCATACTACCAGGGTAACGATGCGAGGTCTGGCCAATGGGCCAAGTGCCTGTTCACCGCCGACGCGACGTCAAAAACGATCACGGTAGTACCTAATGCACTGGGAGCCGCCCAGCTTAACGCCCTTCAGTTGCGCGACATAAGCGGTGCGACCGTGACGTGGACTACAGCCGCCACTTCTGGCGAGAATGACGTGTCCAACGACGGTACTCTTCTCTATGCCTATCACGGGCTAAAGCCCGCCCAGGGGGACATCATGGTCAATGGCGTCAGGTTTGCGGCGGGCACGGGTGGCGCAGCTGCATGGGATGAAAACGTGTCCTTCAGCCCTGCCGTTGGTACCGAATACGACGTTTTCTTCGACGATTCCGGCAATCTCGGATATTCGGCATCTTACCGCGACCTTGTCCGGGGCGGATTCTGGGTGGACACATCGAGCCTCTATCGGGCGTCCGCCACATTGAAGGGATTGACGTCTGGACGGAACTATCTTGTTCAGACGTGGGTTCTTGACAATCGGTCAGGAAATTACTATCATCGCCGCGTTACGCTTGACGGCGCCGCGACCATGAGGCACAACCAGGGCACGCAGGGCGGAGCGGGGTCGTTTGCCGTCGGACGCTTCACTGCGGCATCGACCGAGCAGACGGTCTACTTCCTCTACGACAAGACCGGCAGCTTTATTCAGCCGCTCTTCGGCCCCATCCAGGTGCGCGAGCTGGACGGCACGTATCCCGAACATCCTGCGTGGACGTCCGGTACGACCGCCGCGGACACGGGATCCGTTGATTCGCGCGGCACTCTTCTCTATGCCTACGGCGGCAAGAGCGGGACATACTGCGGCCTTCCCATGACGGCTTTCGTCCGAGACACGTCGCCTCGGCAGGGCGAGAACCTTTCATACGCATGCGGAGACGCGACCATAGACAGCGGCTATTATACGACGGGATCGGCTTACATGCCTGCCTCCGCGACGACCGACGGGAACGGCAACACGATCTCGTCTGAGGTGCGGAACTTGATTGGCGGCGGCATCTACAACGACAAGATTACCTCGGAGGGAGGCGTGGAGTTGACGCTCAAGAACCTCAAGCCGGGACGTCGGCATCTCGTACAGTTCTGGGTGTGTGACGCACGCAGGACAAACACGAGCTGGTCGATGAAGTTCGATGGCACCTCCGTGTCCTACGGTGACTCGTCCTTGGTGGGCGGTTGGGCCACACGCGTGTTCACCGCCACTGGCGAGACGACCGTCGTGCGAGTCGTCCGCATCGGCCCATGGCAGATCAACGCCCTCCAGGTGCGCGTGCTGGACGACGTGGACGAAGAGGTCGCGTGGAACGGAGGCGATACGGTGAGCGGCACGTGGGAGAAGAGCTACTTCCTGAAAGCCACGGAAGGGCGGACAACCCTCGCGGGATCGTTCCCATACCTGTGCCATATAGTTGCCAGCAAGGGCACTGCGGCGATAGATGCGGATCTGGCCAATGTCCAGCGTCTCGAATCCTATGAACCAGGCACGCTGGAAATCTGCTCTGGGCGCACGGTTGTATGCTCCTCCCTCGCCGGAGACGGAACGCTGACGGGTGCGGGAAGGATCTCGCCCGTGGAGGGCGCGACGCTTCCAGTGACAGGTTCGTTGACGCTGGACGGGGCCACGTTCGACCTCGGAATGACGTCGAAGATGTCCGTATACGCCAACGCGACACTCACGGGAACGAGAATCGCAATTGACAATCCCGCCGCACGGTTGGCATCCGGAAACGACCTGCTCGTGATTGCCGGCGGAACTCCGAATGGAGTACCTACGCTCGTGCTCCCGGCAGGAGAGGAAGAAAAGTATGTCTGCTCATGGAGCGCCGTCCGGGGCGGGTTCGTGCTTAAGAAGAGAAACGGGACGCTTGTTGTATTCAAGTAAAGAGGTTCGCACGATGAAGAGGGTTGTGCTTCCGCTTGCGCTTGCCCTGTGGTGGTGCGGTATGACGGCGGAGACGCCGCGCGCGGCGTGGATGAGCGGCAGATACGGGACGATGGTACATTGGCTCTACGGCTACTACACGGGTAAACCAGAGAGCGTCGACGGACCAGTGGACCGCTTCGACTTGGATGCGTTCTTACGCGATTTCGACGAGACGGGCGCCGCTTGGCTCGTTTTCACCATTGGGCAGAACACAGGCGCATACGCCAGCCCGAACCAGCAGATCGAATGTCGATGTGGTCCGGCGCATTGCTCGAAACGCGACCTCGCGGGAGAGTTGGCGGCGGCGATTCACGCGCGGGGAAAACGTTTCATCCTCTATCTGCCCGGCGACGCGCTCGTACCGTCCATTTCCAAGGGTATGGGATTCTTGAAGGAAGACCCTTGCCACCATGTCTTTCAGACGAACTGGACAGGCGTCATCCGCGAATGGGCTGTGCGACTAGGAAAGGACCTCGACGGATGGTGGTTTGACGGCATGGGCAACAAGTGTTACCCGCAGGGGTTCGACGCGCCGCTGTGGGAGTCGGCGGCACGTGCGGGAAACCCCGATTGCGCGGTGGCCTTCAGCTGCGGGTTGCTCTGGGCGACCGACAAGGGCATTGTCGGCATCACGCCGCCTGTTCAGGGAAGCGATTATCTTGGAGGGGAGTTCAACCTGCTCCATGACGGACGGATTCGGTGCGACAAAAGAGAAATTCGCCGGACCGTCACTTGGATGCCAGAGACAGCATACGTGGCCGGTACGCATTGTCTGCACCATGCGTTGTTCTGCATCGACGGGTTCTGGCACTGTTGGGCTCCGTGGCCGTCGCTCTTTTCAAGCAGCTCCATTCATGACCGCTATCCGCAGCACTTCTCCGGCATCTACATGCGCGGCTTGCGCGAGAAAGGCGAGTTCCCCGATCCTGTGTTCGAACAGAACGAGTTCGAGAAATTCGTCAGGGACTTCATGCACGTGGGTGGCGCTGTGACAGTAAATGTGGGCATCACCCCGAATGGACGGCTTAACACAAAGTCGCTAGCCTATCTGCGTGCGCTAAGAAGTGCGAGCGAGATGGTCGATCTCATCGATCCGATTACGGGGGCCGTTACTGCCTTGCCGGGCGACAACAACATCCATGGTCTGGGCAAGACTTTCCCCGGCGCGGCAACGCCGTTCGGGCTTGTGCAGCTTTCGCCCGACACGGTAACCGGCGGTGACAACGGTTCGGGGTACTCCTATCTTCACGACACCATCGAGGGTTTCAGCTTCACCCATATGAGCGGCGTGGGCTGGTACGGCGACTTGGGCAACTTCCAGGTGATGCCTGGCGATGAAAAGCCAGTTCGTTTCTCCCATGCGGACGAACACGCGGAGGCCGGATACTACCGCGTGCGGCTCGCATCTGGCGTCACTGCGGAACTGACGGCGGCGCAGCGTTCGGGAATGATCCGTTTCACCTATCCGGCCTCGTCCGCGAGCGTGCTCATGATCGATCTTGCCCGACGCATCGGCGAGCTGCGGCGCGCCAAGCGTTTTGGGCGGCAGACGTTCCGACTGGCCGGACGGAATTCATTCGAGGGCGAGATACGGTGCGACCACCGCGACGGCGGCTGGGGACACGGCGCGGGCAAGGTGGACTACACGCTCCACTTCAAGGGAGTCTGCTCGAAACCGCTTGACCGATACACGTCGACGGGCGGCGACTCGAATCTCGTCGTTCGCGCAACGTTTCCCACTGCTGCAAACGAGCAGGTGATGCTGCATGTGGCGTTCTCGTTCGACGGGCCGCCGGAAGCCCCCACAGGCTTTGACTTCGATGGCATGCGCGCGAACGCGCGTGACCTGTGGCGCACGGCCATCTCGGGCATTTCCGTGACGGGCGGGACGGACAAAGAGAGGCGAATATTCGCGACGGCCCTTTACCACGCGATGATCGATCCGCGTGCCATCGGCGACGGGCCGGGCTATGTCCGGCGGACCGTGTTCTCCGGATGGGACGTGTTCCGCAGCGAAATGCCGCTCTTGACCCTCTTGCGCCCGGACGTGGTGCGCGACACCATTCTCTCCATGGCGGATGTGACGGCGCGCGGCGACCGCGACACGCTTCCCGTGTGGGATCTCTTCGGCTGCAAGTCCGGCTGCATGATCGGCAACCCGCTCATTCCCGTGATCGCCACCGCCGTGGAGGCCGGCATCACCAACTTCGATACGCGGCTCGTCTATCGTCTTGCGAAGGAGACGTCGGCAAAACGCGGCAACGCGTCCTGTGGCTACACGCCGGGATCGCTTTCGGAGACGCTCGAGTACTGCTACGACGACTGGTGCATGGCGCGGCTCGCCGAACGGTACGGCACTGCCGCTGAAGTGGCACGTTTCGACGCGAGGGCGATGTGGTACACAAACTGCTGGGACGAGTCCGTGGGCTGGATGCGTTCCCGCGTGAAGGATGGTGGCTGGCTGCCGTGGAAGGGGCGAACAGTCCATGGCCAGGGGTGCGTGGAATCCAACCCGTATCAGCAGGGATGGTTCGTCCCGCATGATGTCGAGGGGCTTGTCCGCCTGATGGGCGGGCGTGGACGCTTCACGGCGGAGCTGGAGGCGTTCTTCGCCGGGACGCCGGCGGACTTCCACTGGAACGACTTCTACAACCATCCGAACGAACCGTGCCACTTCATCCCGTACATGTTCGCGTTCTCGGAGAAGCCGTGGCTGGTGCAGAAGTGGACAAGGCGCATCCTGTCCGGCGCGTACGGGACGGGCGTGCGCGGGCTGTGCGGCAACGAGGACTGCGGGCAGATGAGCGCGTGGTACGTGCTCTCGGCGATTGGCATCCATCCCAACTGTCCGGGCGACGGTAGATGGTACCTGACCGCTCCGCTGTTCAGGGAGATTGTGCTCCGTCTCGATCCACCCTTCTACCCCGGTCGGGCTTTCACCATCCGGGCAATCGGAGAGGACGCACCCGAATGCCGCATTCGAAAGGCTTGGCTCAACGGCATGCCGCTCGGCCGCTCGTGGGTAACGACCCGAGAGATTACTTCTGGTGGAACGCTTGTGCTTGATTGCCGTTTCGAAACCATTCAGACGACAACATATTGACCGAGACAAGTCCGATTGTGCCAAGGTTTCACCGGTTTGCACATCTCATATTCCATTTTTGCGCAGGACTTCAGGGGCCACCTCCAAGCGCCCGTTGACAATGTCGCACGTTCTGTTGTATAATGTGCGACACGATTTTCGAGGACCAGAAAGGATTGCCAAATGAATGACGCAAGACTGACCATGAGACTTCCAGGCGAGTATCTCTCGTTTGCGCGAGACTACGCCCGCGAGCGCGAAATGACGCTTACCGACCTGGTGATCGGATACATCAAGCGCCTGAAGGAGTCAATGTCGGTCAAAAGCCAGCTGCCTCCGAGCGTCAGCGAAATGGTCGGCATAATCCCATCGGGGAAAGAGGATCCGATTGAAGAATACCATGACCATCTTATGGAGCGCTATGCATGAAGAAGCGTGTGATGGTCGACCTGAACGTCATAATCGACGTTCTTGAAAACAGGCCGGAATGGGTCGTGGACTCCGCACGGGTATGTGCGCTGTGTGCGGAAAGGAAGGTCATAGGCTTTGTGCCTGTTCATGCGCTGACGACAATCTACTACATCGTGCGCAAACGCGGAGGAAAGGCACTGGCGGACAGGTCCGTGGACTGGATCCTCACCACATTCAGAATCGCTAGATGCGGTGTGCCGCAGTTTCGAACGGCACAGGCCTGTGAGGTTGATGATTTCGAGGATGCCGTTGTTGCCGCTTCCGCCGTGGCGGAAAAGTGCAGCGCAATCATCACGCGCAATACAGGACATTTCACATCGTCTCCTGTGCCAGCTGTCACACCGTCCGCGTTTCACGTGTAAAAACCGTGGGTTACATCTCTGGACATCCGACGCGGGAAATCGTGTCCTTCACGTACAGGAACACGTCCGCCTTCCGCAAGATCATGGACGGCGTCCGTCCTGCCGCCGCCGCCCACGGGTTCTGGGTCCGGACGGTCGAACTCTCCGAATGCCGTCGCACGATTGCGGAGATCGTTTCCGAATGGCGTCCGCTCGGTTGCCTGCTGTATGTCCCTTCGGGCATTGACGTCCTGCCGCGTCGTAGCCTCGGCGTTCCCGTGGTCCACATCAACCCGACCACGAAAGCGCAGCCATTCTCTGTGTTGCACGACCGCGCGGCCACGGCGCAACTCGCCGCCCAGGAGTTGCTGCGTCTCGGCTGGGAGCATTATGCATTCGTCGGCTGGCATGGACGCGCCGACTGGTCGAACGAGTTGGGCGCGGCATTCGCCCATGCGCTTGCCGCATACGGCAAAGACTGCATTTCATTCTCGCCGCGCAAAACAAATGACCCGCCATCGGACGAAGCCGCACTTGGCGACCGACTCGGCAAATTGCCCAAGCCGTGCGCCGTGTTTGCCGCGAACGACGAAATCGCCAGCGCGGTGATCGCTGCCGCCACGCGGGTCGGCATACAGGTACCAGATGAGTTGGCGGTGCTCGGGGTTGATGACGACGTACCGCGCTGCGAAAGCGCGCCCGTCACCATCTCCAGCATCGTCCCCGACTATTTCCGCGCCGGGACGGCCGCGATTGAAATGCTGGCGTCCGCCGTGGACGGCACGGCGCGCAAGCCGCAGCGCCAGACGTTCGGCGACCTGGGCGTTGTCCATCGCGCCTCCACACGCATCCGCCGCGAACGCGACGCGAAGATCGCCGCCGCGCTGGAGTACATCCGCCTCCATGTGCACGAGGGGATCGGGGCGAAAGACGTCATCGACTGGCTCGCGCTCAAGCGCCGGACCGCGGAGGCGCGTTTCCGCCGCGCCGCCGGGCGTTCCATCCTCGACGAGATCCAGTCCGTGAGGCTCGAACAGGCCGAGCTTCTCCTTGGCAATCCCGGACTGTCCATCGAGACGGTGGCCTCGCTCGTCGGCTACGTGTCGAAGAACCAGCTCGCCCGCCTCTTCAAGTCCGCCCACGGCATGACTCCGCGCGGCTGGCGCAAGCAGAGCTGACGCGCATGAGAATGGCCATTGCGCTTCTTGGGTGCAATCTGATACAATACGGCCGTAAGGCAAAACGGTGAAAGTAACCATCCTATCTTTTTCGTTCAAGCGC
>CACWSW010000121.1 GCA_902763655.1 uncultured bacterium | reverse complement strand
GCGACGGGCGAGGAGCTTCCGAAGTTCAAGGGCGTGACGATGCTTGCGGACCTGGCTCGGCGCGGGTTCGTCGCGGCGACGGCCGACGCCTATCATCTCACGTATCGTCCTGGTGCCGCCGAACCGCGCGACGACTTCAGGCGATGGGCGAAGTCGGCCGAGGCGCTGGCTCGCGACTGGCCTTGCTGGACGGGCATCGGCAAGCTGACGGCGGACACGCGGCTCGTCATCGACCTGCTGGCGGCGGACCCGCGCGTGGACGCGGCGCGCATCGGCATCATCGGCCATTCGCTCGGCGGCAAGATGGCGTTCTACGCCGGATGCCTAGATCCGCGCGTCAAGGTGATAGTGACGAGCGACTGGGGAATCGACTGGGACCGCACGAACTGGAACGACACGTGGTACTGGGGAGCTGCGCGCGTCGCTGCGATGAAGGCTGCCGGGCGCAAGCATGCCGACCTGCTCGCGTACGCAGGCGGCAAGCCGTTCATGCTCATTGCCGGCAAGTACGACAACGCGGCATCGGCGCGTGCGGTGCTGGATGGCGTGCCGTCCTGCCGCGATCCGGAGCGATGCGTCGTCCTGGACCATGCAAGCGGACACCGTCCGCCGCCAGACGCGCTGGAGGCCGGCTACCGGTTCCTCGACAAATTTCTGAAACAAAACTCAAACAACAAGGAGACAAAATGAAGAAGATCATCATGGTGGCGGCGATTGCCGCAGGACTCGCGGCATGCGCGGAGACGCGCGTGGGCATCATCGGCTGCGACACGTCGCACGCCATAGCGTTCACGAAGCTGATGAACGCGGACAAGGATCCCGACTGCGCCGGCTTCCGCGTGACGGCGGCGCACAAGTGGGGTTCGCCAGACATCTTCAGCTCCACCAACCGCTACCCGAAATACATCGCGGAGCTGGAGGGCATGGGCGTGAAGATGATGCCCACGATCGCCGACCTGCTGAAGAATGTGGATGTTGTGCTGCTGGAGACGTGCGACGGCCGTCCGCACTACGCGCAGGCGCTGGAGGTGTTCAAGAGCGGCAAGCGCGTGTTCATCGACAAGCCCGTGGCGGCGTCGCTCTCCGACGCGATCCGCATCGCCGAGGCCGCCAAGCGGTACGACGCCAAGTGGTTCTGCTCGTCCGCCCTGCGCTACGTGAAGAACGCGCAGGACGCGCGCAACGGCAAGTTCGGCAAGATCCGCGGCGCGGACTGCTGGACGCCCAACCAGTTCGAGCCCACGCAGAGCGAGTTCTACTGGTACGCGATCCACGGAGCCGAGCCGCTCTTCACGATCATGGGCACGGGCTGCGTGGAGGTGCGCTGCACGGGCAACGAAACCGAGGACGTGGCCGTGGGCACGTGGGCGGACGGACGCCTCGGCGTGATGCGCGCGATGAGCTACAAGAAGAAGGGCGCCGCGCACGGCGGAATGATCTTCCCGTACGGCAAGCCCGTGGACATGGGGACGTACGAGGGCTACAAGCCGCTCCTCGTGGAGATACTGAAGTTCTTCAAGACTGGCGTGGTGCCCGTCTCGCCAGATGAGACCCTCGAGATCTACGCGTTCCTCGAGGCGGCGACGCAGTCGAAGCAGAAAGGCGGCGCGCCCGTCAAGATCGCCGACGTGATGGCGGCGGCGAGGAAGTGAAGGGGTGAAGGGTGAAAGGTGAAGGGTGAAAGGTGAAGGATGAAATGAAGGTTTGGAAATTGCTGGCGGTCGGCGTGATGGCCGCCAGGTGCGCGTTCGGTGCTTTGGGAGAATGGGACGCAAGTCTTGCGGACTTCCCTCGCCTTGCCGGCGAGGCGGACGATTCGCCGCGCTTCATGCGCGCGGTCTCCGCCGCGCCGAACGGCGTGCTGCACGTCCCCAAGGGCGAGTACGACATCGCCTCCATGCTCTTGATCACCAACCGCTGCTCGCTCTCGATGCATCCCGCCGCGCACCTGGTGGCGAGGGCGAAGATGAAGTATGTCGTGTTCTGGGACGGCGCCGCGGATTACCACGCGCTCTCCGTGTACAATCCAGGCGGCTCCGTCTACGACAACCTCAACGTCTTCATCAAGGGCGGCGACATCGACGGCAACGGCCTCGCGAGCTGCCTCGCCATCGCCAACTCGCATCACTTCACGCTCGCCGACATCTCGCTGCACAACGGCCTCGTCACCGGACTGTGCGTCACGCGCGAGACGGGCGGGCATCTCTACGAGCTCATCGCCAACAACGTGTACTGCAAGTGCACGAAGAGCGGCCTCGCGGGGAACGTCGGAATCGATTGCCAGGTGAGCGACTGCCATTTCACCGACTGCATCGTGGTGGACTACACGAAGGGCGTCCGCACCACGGGTGGCTCCAACCGCTTCACACGCTGCCACATCTGGGGCGGCACCGTGCCACCGAAGGGGATGGGGTTCAAGGAGTGGTCGGACGTCTACGCGCGGCGCAAGCGGATGGAGGCCGCGCGCAAGTGGACAGCCGAGGAAGAGCGCGCACATCTCGCAAGGGGTGTGCCCGAGATGCTGCCAGGATCGACGGCGTTCGAGGTGATCGGCCATGCCTGCGTGTTCGACGGGTGCTACGCCGACACGGCGGAGATCGGCTTCGACATCCGCAACTCGGCCACCATTATCAACAGCGGGTTCTACAACAACCCGCGCATGAGCCTGCGGAAGTCTACTGCGATCGTCCACCGCCGAGGCACCCTGCATGTGGCCTTCTGCAATTTCAACGGCGGCGCGAAGTGCGAGAAGCTCTACGAGGGGAGCGCCAAGGGCGTTGAGTGGATCTGCAACAATGTCTCCGGCGGTGCCGACATGGCTTCCGACGCCACCCGCCTCTTCGGCCAAAAGAAGTGATCAGTATCATCTTTCCCCATCCCACCATTCACCCTTCACCTTTCATCTTTCACCTTTCACCTTTCCTAACATCGGCCTAACAAAGGGCTGATATACTGTCGGCGTTTCAACAACCCAGAACAACAACAAACGACAACAACAAGTTGCTCCAAACAGGAAAGGAAAAGATCAGATGAAGATGAACATCAATTCAATCGTATCCTGCGGTTTGGTGCTCGCGCTGACGGGAACCGTCGGCTACGGGGTGGCCAACGCCGGAGAGAAGAAGGACATGACGTCGAAGACCGCGGCCTCGTCCGTTGTCACCAACGACAACGGGAGCGTGTCGCGCACCTTCGTCGAAAGTTCGATCACCACGAACGGCAACCTCGTGACGGAGCACCGCCGCGAGACCCGCACGAACATGGACATGGAGGGCAACGTCCTCCAGACGACCACCAGCGAGTACGCGCAGTCGTACAACGTTGGCGACACGGGCTGGAAGCTGCCTGCGAAGGAAGACGCGAAGGACGCGCCGGCCGTCGCCACGGACTCCTTCATGGGCCTGAAGTTCGGCGCCGTCCATGACGTGACGAACACCGTGACGGACACGGACGAGCCTACGCTACTGCGCGCCAAGTTCAAGCCGGCGAAGCCGCTTGCGGGCTTTGACGACTACTACGTGTACGTGACGCCCAAGACCCACAAGGTCGTGAAGGTGTGCGCGTGCGCGAAGGAGGCTGTCGAGCCGGGCAGCAACTGGCGCCGCCACTACCTCATCGAGGCGCTGGAGAAGCGCTACCAGACGTGGGCGCGGCTCTGCAGCTGGTTCCGTCCGTGCTATGCGTTCGACGTCGCCCCTGATCGCTACGTCACGGTCTGCCTCTACGGCTCGTCCGACGACTACGAGACGGTGATCTCGGCGTGGGACAACTCCGTGGTGCGCCTGGCCGCCGACGAGTACGAGGAAATGCGCAAGGAGGCCCGCAAGAACGCGGCCGAGAAACGTAAGCAGAAAGTGAGTGACGCGGCGGACGCTTTCTGATATACTATTGCCAAATTTGGACGGATCCAGGTTCCTCCCCCTTTCTCCTGGACCGTCCGGCCCTTCCGCTCCCCCCCCCCAACACACGGCGGAAGGGCCACTTTTTTTGTCCGTATCAGATCTTTGCCACGAGTGAATCGCCTTCGACGCCGATGACACGTCCTTGGGCGAGGCTTCGCCGCCGGAGTTTGACAGCGGTGTCGGGAAAGGCGCACTTCAGGTACTCGGCGGTCCAGCCGGTGTTGCCGCGCTCGATGCAGACCTCGACGTTCCGTCCGAGGAACGAGGCGGCAAAAGCCTTGCGCTGGGCTGCGCCGATGGCATCCAGTTCCTTTGCGCGAGTTCTCCGCACGGCAACGGGCACCGCACCGTCCATTGCCGCTGCGGCGGTACCTGGCCGCTCCGAGTAGGGAAATACGTGCAGGTTGGAGAAGGGATGGCGCGAGATGAAGTCGCGCGTGGCGGCGAAGTCTGCGTCGGTCTCGCCCGGGAAGCCGGTTATGATGTCGGCGCCGAGGGCGATGCGCGGGCCAAGCCGCTCCACGGCGGCGTAGCAGAAGCTGTCGACGGCTGCGATCGCGTATGGCCTGCCCATGCGCTTGAGGATGCGGTCGGAGCCGGACTGGACAGAGAGGTGGATGAACCGGCAGATGTTGGGACGGGCGGCGAAGGCGTCCAGGATAGCGGCGTCGCAAACCCCAGGTTCGAGCGAACTGAGCCGCACGCGCACAGGCAGGTCTGCCAACGAGGAGAGGAGATCGGCGAGTCCTCGTCCGGCGTCGCGGTAGAGCGCGAGATTGCATCCTGTGACGACGATCTCGCGGTATCCGGCGTCGAAGAATGCCTGCGCGCGGGAGAGCGCCTGCGCGAAGGGGACAGAGCGCGGCGGGCCGCGGAACGACGGGACGATGCAGAAGGCGCACTTGCAGGAACAGCCGTCCTGCACCTTCAGATACGCGCGTGCCGTGCGGGTGGGAATCGTCTGCGGGGCGGCGTCTTCCGATGGCGTTGCGCTTGCGCCGGCGAGGCAGCCTGTCAGTTCGATCCTTGCGGACGGGAAGCGGGCACGGAGGTGGGCTATGGCCTTGCGGCAGTCGCGTTCGGCCTTTGCGGTGACGGAGCAGCCCCTGACGACGATGACGTCCGGCGGACAGGCATCGTCGAGGGCGACGACCTCGTGCCCCTCGGCCGCATACCTGGCCTCCTGGTCAAGTGCCTCGGCCCGGTTCAGCCGGCACCCGAATGTCTGGAACGCTATCTTCACGCGGGGACATGATACCATAATCGGCGCCCTTGCACGATTCGGAAGAACATGCGATAATAGGCGCATGCCGAAAACCTTTAGCGGGTGGCTGGCGATCTATGGAAAGGAACATGAGATGAACAGGCGAGAATTCATGACGAGCCTTGCGGCTGGCGCGGCGGTGCCGGTCCTTGCGGCAGGTGGTACGTGCGCGGCGGACTCAGGGCGGAAGGACATCCGTCCCACGCGCTTCAAGCCGATAGAGATTCCGGGCCTCGCGCCGCGTCCCGACTTCTGGAAGGTGCGCCCGCAGGAGATCATGGAGCTCTGCGAAGGTGCCAGGAAGTGCTCGCGCAAGGAGGTGATCGCGCACACGCCGCTGGGATATCCGGTCTACGCTCTCTTCTACGGCGACTTCAACGACGCGCCGCCGCAGACCAACTGGTCCGCCGGGTCGTCCTCCACGACTTGGAAGAACTACATGGGCAATCCGCCGCCGGCGAAGCAGACGTTCCTGTTCGTGGCGGGCATACACGGCGCGGAGCCGGAGTGCGTGGCGGGCGCGATGAACCTCGTCAAGATGCTCGAGACGGGAACCGACTTCCGCGGCAGGTCATACCCCGAGCTCCTGGATCTCATCTCGAAGTACCGCTTCATCGTGGTGCCTTGCGCGAACATGGACGGCCGCGCCATCTCGCCAGACCACCTGCACGGCCTCGGGTGGCAGGAATTCCGCGCCGCCTCCCAGGGCACGTGGAAGGACGGCTCCCTGATCGGCTGGCGCGGCAGCAAGTCATGGTTCCCGCTGCCGCTCGACAAGGTGTCCTACCCCGGCGGCTATCCTAACGCAGACGGATTCAACATCATGCACGACGCCGCCCCGGGCCACATCCGCACGGCGGAGGGCCGCGCGCTCCTGCAGCTGGCGGAGCGCTGGCGCGTGGACGCCATCCTGAACGGCCACTCCTACGAGTACGCGCCCACGATCCTCACGCCAGGCGCGATCGACGTGCCGGAGAAGGTGGCTCGCGCGAACGCGATCTCCGACCGCGTAAATGCCGCCATCTACAGGGAAGGGCTCAATCCGAACAAGCCGAAGGAGAACCGTACGCCGCGCGGCACGATCAACCTCAACACCGTTCTGGCGCTCGCTTCCGGCGCAATCGCGCTCACGCTCGAGTGCTCCGTGTCGTTCGACAGGCCGATCAAGCCGCCGCGGGTGAAGCCCACGCGCACGTACACCTTCGACGAGCTGATGGAGCCGGTGTTCGTGGCGCTCCGCGAATATCTCGCGGACGGGCTGGAGCGGCCGTTCGTCGTGCGCGGCGACGACAAGGTGTTCCCGGACTGATGCCGGGCTACCGCTGCCATTGGCTCCGGTCCACCGGAGCTTGGCGGCGGCCGAGCATCTTGGAAACCGTGCCCCACCCGTATATCCAGAGCGTGATCCAGCATACTGGCACATGGTAGAACCATGCGCGGTCCGGCCGGCGGCAGAAGCCGACGATCGCCTGCAAGAGAAGGGGAATGAGCGTCACCGTCGCGAGGCAGAAGAGGATTATGCCCGTCTTGCGCTGCTTGTCCCACGGGTAGGTGCGCTGCTTTTCCTGCGCGAAGAACAGGAAGTCCCGGATGCGGCGGCGCTGCTTGCGCGCGAAATCGCGCAGCCTTGAGCAGTAGAGGTGGACTATGCCGGTCTTTACCTTTGCCACCACGGCGGCGCCGTCGCGGCGGATGCGCTCGTAGAGGATGTCGATGTCGAAAAGGTAGGGATCCCAGTTCGCGCCGTCGAGAAGGGTACGCCTGAATACGAATCCGTTCGCTCCGATGGTGGGAAGGGCATTGGCGGCAAGGCGCAGCTTCAGCCAGTCGCCCTTGTCCTCCGTCGCGATGTCCAGGCCGGTCCACTTGCCGGTGATGGCGCAGGTGCGGTCGTAGTTGCGCGTGAAGAGGCAGATGGGGTCGTTCATGCCCAGAAGGGCGAAGTAGCGCGTCAGGGCGGGGTCTTTGGGGCGGGAGGTGTAGGCGATTGGCTCGGTGGCGAGGACTTCCGGATCGGAGAAGGGGGCCAGCATGCGCTCGAGCCAGTCGGGAGACGGCAGGATGTTGTCGCTGTCCACGAGCGCGATGATGTCGCCCGTTGCGGCCTTGATGCCTGCGGTCTTTCCTGCCTCGCCTGTCTTGAGCTGGTTGGGCACGATCCGGTCGACGCCTGCGGCGCGCGCGATCTCCAGCGTGCGGTCTACGGAGCCCGCATCGGCCAGGACGATCTCGTACTCGCCGCGCGGAAGCGTCTGGGCGGCGATCGCCTCCAGGCATTCGCCCAGCGTCCGCTCGGAGTTCAGGACAGGTATTACGATTGAAAGCCTCATTGCGGGGGAATTATACCAAAAATCGGCCAAGCGCGGGAGCGCACTTGATTCCTCAGGGCGTTTTTGGCATAATATCACGAATTCATGTTCGGCATCTTTGGCAGAAAAGTGAGAAAGGCACTCGGCCCCGTGGTCTGCGCGCGGCCGGATCACTGCATTTCCCGCAAGAACATCGATCCGGACGCGCTGCGCGTGTTGTACCGTCTCTCAAGCCTCGGATACGAGGCGTATCTGGTCGGCGGGGGAGTCCGCGACCTCCTCCTGGGGCGGCAGCCGAAGGACTTCGACGTGGGCACCAGCGCCAAGCCGAACGAGGTGAAGCGCGCGTTCCGCAACTGCTTCCTGATCGGCCGCAGGTTCCGCTTGGCGCATGTGCGCTTCGGGGAGAAGGTGATCGAGACGGCGACCTTCAGGCGCGAGTCGCAGACGGTCGGCGAGATCATCGAGCATGCGGCAGAGGGCCCTTTCGAGGACAACACGTTCGGCACGCCGGAGACGGACGCCTACCGGCGCGACTTCACGGTGAACGGGCTCTTCTACGACATCAAGACGTTCGCGGTGATCGACTGGGTGGGCGGCCTCAAGGACCTCAAGAAGCGGCTCATCCGCTCCATCGGCGATCCGATGATACGGTTCCGCGAGGATCCGGTCCGCATGATGCGGGCAGTCAAGTTCGCGTCCAGGCTCGACTTCGCGATAGAGCGGTCGACTGAACGGGCGATTCGCAAGCTCCATTCCTGCATCATGACTGCGGCAGTGCCGCGCCTTTGCGAAGAGGTATTCCGCCTGTTCCCGTACGGCAAGTCCGAGGTCGCGTTCCGGATGATGTACCGCTTCGGCCTGCTGGGGGATCTCCTGCCGGACCTGGCGGCGTTCATCGCGTCGGACGGCGGGGAGAAGTCTTCGACATGGAAGTACCTGTCGGTCCTCGACCGGTACGAGAACGCGATGCACGACCGCGGGATCGAGGTGGCCAACGGCCTTCGCGCCGCGACGCTGTACGCGGCCATGGCGCGAGCCAACCCCGGCCGCTCGAGGGAAATCGTCGGCGAGCTCTCCCGCATGCTGAAGGTGCCAAGGTCCACGTATTTCCTGGCGGTGCTGCTGATCGATTCCGTGAAGCGGTTCTCGGCGCGGCCAAATGCGCACAAGACGCGGTTCATATACAACCGCGACTTCCCGGACGCGCTCGACTTCAACCGCATCGTCGTGCGGGCGGAGGGGCGCAGCGAGGCGATCGTAGACGAGTGGGACGCGATGTCCAGAAAGCTTTTCAAAGACGAAAAAACCGCCTACGGCGGCAACGAAAACGAACAAGGTGAATGCCATGAGCGAAAATGAGAAGAACGTAGAACCCGAACTGCCTGCTTTCGTGAAGAAGGCGCCCGAGCTCATCCCCCTCTGGGACTGGTGGGTCAAGGAGGGCCGTTCCACGGCCATCATGGTCGCGGTCGCAGGACTTGCGGTAGCGGCGTTCTACGGCACGCGCAACTGGATGAAGGGCCGTGACGCGGCGGCGAGCGCCGCCCTGGTCAAGATGGCCTCGCCAAACGCCCCTGGCGGCGCCGGGCTTGTGGACGAGCAGGAGGAAGCCGTTGCCACATACGGTTCGACGAAGGCCGGTCCGAAGATGAAGATAGTTCTCGCCAAGAGCTACTTCGACGCCGAGCGCTACGAGGACGCCCTCAAGGTCTACGACGAACTCGTCAAGGACGCCGGCAAGAACCAGGACATGGCGGACATCGCCGCTGTTGGGCGCGCGCAGGCGCTCGAGGGCATTGCCTCCCAGGACGAGAGCGAGGA
>CACWSW010000120.1 GCA_902763655.1 uncultured bacterium | reverse complement strand
CGGCGATCGCGCTCAAGCGCATGGGCGAGGAGTCTCTCGCGAGGGAGATCATGGCGTCCATCAAGGAGCGCGGAGTGATCTCCGAAGAACTGGGCATGTACTGGAAGCGTCCGTACTTCTTCTCGTGCAGCCTGTTCGCCGCGCCTGTCTCCAGGCAGGCGCTGGCGATCGAGGCGTTCCGCGAGGTGACGGGCGACGAGGAGAGCGCGGACGCGTGCTGCGTGTGGCTGCTCAAGCAGAAGCAGACGCAGGACTGGACGACGACCGCCGCGACTGCGGACGCGATCTACGCGCTTGTTCTGGGCGGGGGTACGGACCTGCTTGCCGGCGGCAGGCTCGCAGAGGTGGCGCTGGCGGGCGAAAAGGTGCCGGCGGCGGACGCCGAGGCCGGGACGGGAATGTATTCCGTCCGCTACGCGGCGGACAAGATCCGCCCCGAAATGGGCGAGATGACCTTCACCGGCGCCGGCGAGAAGGGCGTCTCGTGGGGCGGCGTCAACTGGACGTACTTCGAGGACGTGCTCAAGGTGCGCGCGCACGAGCCGAAGGAGCTGCGCGTGGAGAAGAAGTACTACAAGAAGGTGACCGGATCGGAAGGAACGCGCCTGACGAAGATCGAACGCGGAACCCGTGGACGTGCTTTCGTCGTACCGCTGGCACGACGGCGTTGGGTACTACCAGTCCACGCGCGACACCGCCACGCACTACTACATCGACCGGCTCAACAAGGGCACGTTCGTCCTAGAGACGTCGTACAGGGTGCAGCAGCGCGGCACGTTCGTGGGCGGCATCGCGACGATCCAGTGCATGTACGCGCCGGAGTTCACCGCGCACTCCACGGCCGAGACAATACGCGTTTCCGATTAACCGGTGCGGTGGCGGCGGCGGTACTCGCCCGGCGGTGTCGCGTTGGCGGCGGCAAGTGTTTCAGATTACTCCTTGAAGAGGTCGTCAAGGGTGATCTCTGACTGAATGTTTCCCCAGTATTTTGAGCGCTTCACGCCGTTGGCCGCTATGAGGGTGGTACGGCAGTTCTTTCGTCCGCCGGTCTCCTTCGCAAATAGCGCCTTGCGGTTACGCAACAGCATATCCTCGTCCTTGTCGATCTCATACGGGGTGTCCGAATACTTGATTTCGCAGAGGTTCACGGTCTTGTCTGCCCGGTCAAGCACAAGGTCTATTTGCGCGCCTCTCGTCTCTTCGTCGGGGTGCGCTGACCGCCAGGCGTACTCCTGCGTGACGATTCCCGATATGCCGAGCGCCATCTTGATTTGACGTACGTGCTGCAGACAGACCCGTTCGAAGGCCAGCCCCTTCCAGGTTGCAATCTTGGGACTCGTCAGCGAATTCGACCAGAAGTGTTCGTCGTGAATGTGTCCATCGGACAGAAAGGAGTAGTAGAAGAGCGTGTAATTGTCGATGAGCTGGAAGATGGCGCCGCGGTTCCGTTTGCCAGGGGGAAGGTACTTGCGTATGAAGTCGCACTGGACGAGCTCTTCGAGCCATGTCTTGAAATTGCCGCCGTTCTTGAGTCCGGTTGCGGCGATGATCTCCTCGCGGGTCATGCCACTCTTCCTCTTTGCGAGCGCCTCGACGATCTTGACGTGCTGTTCTGCGTTCTTGAACAGGGAGGCGTACAGGTGGCCGAACTCCTCGCGGAGTTTCCCTCGCTCAGCGAAGAAAAGTGCGTCCATGTTCTGCGCAAGGCTGAGATCGGGACGCATGAGGCTCCAGTAGTATGGGATTCCGCCCAAGGCCATGTATGCCTCGCAGATCTCCTGACGCGTCATGACAAGCCCCAGGCGCTGTGCATACCGTTCACATTCGGCGAGCGTGAAGGGCCGGAGCCACACGCGATCAGTCAGGCGTCCGTACAGCCCTTCGCAGTTGTTCAGAAGCTTTTTCACAATCCATGACGATGCCGAACCGCAGACAATCAGGAACACATCCTTCTCGCGCCTTGACGTTGCGCGTCCGTTCCAGAAACCTTCCAGCCCGGTGATAAGGTCGGATTTCGGCGTGTCCATCCACGGCAGTTCATCTATGAAGATGACCTTGCGCCCCGGAGGAGAGCCTTTGATGAGCTTGAACAACTCGAAAAAGGCCGTGTACCAGTTCCGAAGGACGGGGCAGCTCTCATGTCCGCATTGCATGAGGGAAGTCCTGAACGCGGCCAATTGGGCTTTCGCGCTGGCACCACGCAGACCCGTGTGGAAGAATGTGAAATGGTCGTGGAACATCTCACGGATGAGGTAGGTCTTACCGATGCGACGTCGGCCATAGACGGCGACGAACTGCGGTTCGTCTTTTTCAAGATCCCATTCGATGGTCTTGATTTCTTCTTTTCTGCCAATCAGATCCATTTTTTATCTCCTGTTGACGGATGGCGGTCATTATCATATCAAAAAAATGACATATTGACAAGCATGCCTGAAAAAGCGTGTTTCACCGTCAATAAGTCATGCAAAAATAGAGTTGTTGACGCAGATAAACTGTATAGTGACGGGCTGACGACAGACCGATTACATCGGGTATATACTCATTCGATTAACTGGTGCGATGGCGGCGACGGTATTCGCCGGGCGTGGTGCCGCGCTCGCGCTTGAAGAGCTTCGTGAGGTGGCTCTGGTCCCAGAAGCCCGTTTCGACGGCGATCTCCGAGACGAGCTTGTCGGTCGTCTCCAGCAGCTTGCGGGCGGCGTTGATGCGGATCGCGGTGAGGTAGCGTCCTGGCGAGATGCCGAACGTATGCGTGAACTGCCGACGGAAATTGGAGGGTGACGTTTCGACCATGGCCGCGAGACCGTCAACCGTGATGTCCTCTGCGTAGTGTTGGGCGATGTGTTCCGTCACGGGTTTCAGGATTTGGTGCCAGTCCGGCGCGCCGTCTACCGAAGGGGACTGGCTGTAGATACATAGGGTGCCGATGAACGTGCCCGCTTGGTCGAACAGGGGGAAGATGTTCCCGACGACATTATCGTTCGACCAGTCGGCGGCGCGCGGATTGCGGAAATTGATCAGCGGGCGTCGCGTTTTCTGCACGATTAGGTCGTTCGCGATGTAGGATTGCGCGAGGGGGCCGGGAAAAATGTCGCTGCTGCGCAGCCCGACGGCGTCCAGCTCGTCGTGGATGTTGCAGATGTCGCAGTTGCGCCTGTTGAGCGCCATGATGCGCCCCTCGGCGTCCTTCATGTAGAAGGCGACTTCGGGCAAGGCGTCCATCGCGGCCTTGAAAGTGGCGGCGTTGGGTCCGGCCTTCCTCAGGAAGTCCGCCTGCAGCTTCTTCTTTTCGCGTCGTGTCATGGCGGTCGACAGTATAGCATATCCGTGGTAAAAACGGATAAGCGGATATTACATTTTTTCTTTCAGATATTACAAGAAAATCCTTCACGGCTGTGGTACAATAACGACATCTTCGCCGAAGGTGTCGGTGGGGGTCAGGTGTTTTTGAGAGCAGAGGAGACGGAAAAATGAGCAAGGCATCGTTTGCTGAACAGGTAACTCCCCAAAACGGGGGGGGGCGAATTGTTTTGTCAGTTGTGCTGGCCGTGTTGTTTGCTGGCCGGCTGTTTGGAGCCTCGGGCACTCTCACGTGGATCGGCTCGGCCTCGGGCGGTAGTTGGGACGACTCCGCCAACTGGTCGTCCGATTATTCCACCGGGACGTTTTCCGACTGGCTGACCGGTTCGGGGTATTCGACGACCTTCAATTTCTCCAGCCTGGCCGACGGGGCGAACATCACGACGGCAACGGCCAAGATCCGCATAACCGGCATCACGCTGCCGTCAACGGCGGGAGTCTGGACTTTCACGGGCACGGGAAACGCGACGGCGGTCTTTGGTACGAACATAAGCGCTCCTTTGGAAATCAGCGTGCCGTCTGGCGGCAAGGTCGTCTGGCGGATCAAGGTGCCGGTGGACACGTCCAATGCAACGGACTGCGGGTTCAATTTAAGAGGCGGCGGTTCGTTTTGCGTCGATACGGAATTTTCGCCGTATAACAAGCAAAAGAACATGCGTGCCTATGACGGCACGATCATCATCGGGGCCAACGCGGTGTCGGCATACGATACTGGCTTTATCTATGCAGGGCTCTCGCTGATCAACAACACAGGCAATCTTACGCTTGAGCGCGATGTCGAGCTCGGATCGTTGTGGGCTACTCCCGGCCATGCCAATCAAATCATCAACCTGAACGGGCACGCTCTTAACCTCCATGGTCAGAACAACATTTCCAGCACCGTGCAGGGCGGAGGCACGATTACGTTCGGTTCCAACAACAAGACCGCGATTCAAGCCCCGTTGAGCGGAGCCACGTTCTACCATGCCTATTCCGGTTACGTCACCAACGAGGTCGCGTTTCCGTCCGAAGGCGTCATCGGCGCATCGATGGGCGGCGAGATCATACTCAATGGCAACCAGCCCGTCGCCGGGCTGTGCGGCACCGGCATGTCGTCGAGGATCTACGTTCCTGCCAATTCGCTTTTGACTGTTGCGCCTGCGGCGGGAAAGACCTACCAGTACCAAGGCCGGCTGGAGGGGCCGGGCGGCTTTGCCGTGAACGGTGCCGCCAATTCAATCCAGACACTCTCCGGCTTCAATTCGTACGCCGGCGCGACTGCGGTGAACGCCGGTACGCTTGAGGTCAGCGGCCCCGACAGCGATGTCGTTTTCTGGCTGCCGTTCGACGGAAACGATGATGCGACGTACCTTGCCGAACGCGTGAGCGGTCTCATTATCTTGGATCCTCAGAACGGAATTCCCGTCTCTGCTGCGTCCGCGCCCGACGGCATCTTTGGGAAGGGCATACGTTTCAACAACGCTGCATGCTGGAAGATAGACGTTGACGCATATCGGTATTATCGGTTGGGATCGGCGGTGTCCATCAGCGTCTGGGTCAAGCCTACGTCGGCTGGCGCCGCAGGGAGCGGGTGCGTATTCCACGCTGGAGATGGTTGGAACAACGCCGAGAAAACCAGCCGAGACCTCATCTGGATGCGTTTCGGCAACGATTCGAACAAAAAGAAATTTATTGCGTCGCAACTTACCGGCAGTCTGCCCGGCAATGCAACCTTCGACGACGGCAACTGGCACCATATCTGCTTTACGCAGGGCGGCCGGACGCGGAGACTCTACTTGGACGGCCAGCTCGTCGCTGAGAAGCAAACGAACGCAGACATGTCGACGACATGGGGCAACTCCTGCATCGGCGCCATCAGAAGCGCGACCACGTCCGCCAACAGCTCCGCCTACGACGGCGACATGGACGAATTCATGATCGCCAACCGCGTATGGTCGGCGGAAGAGGTCGCGGCCGTGGCCTGCGGCAGGGTGCCGCGAAGAACGGTCTCGACCTTCATGGAGAAGTTGCCCCGCCCCCTTGCCCACTGGGCATTTGACGATCCGAGCGACATCGGAAAGGATTCGTCCGGCAACGGGCATACGCTGACGATCGCAACGGGATCGCCGACGATCGACGACTCTGAGTACAAAGGCGCAAGAGGCAAATATCTCAACCTGCCAAACGGAGCTTCATTGAAGCTCCCCTCTTACCCCAGCGACTTTCCCTCGGGCAAGCCGAACTTCACGGTCGCCGCGCGCTTCCTGTATAGAGGCAGCACGGCGAGTGATACGTGTAATGGTTCTTCGGTTGTTGGATGGGGTGATTTCACGACTGCTTGCAAAACCTTTTGCCTTGGCGTCTATCGGCACACAAGCAAAAAACCCTACTCTACTTATGCAAGCTGGAAAAGCAACTCCGAAGCGTCGTTAGCGGATAAAAGCGGAGCGATTACGTATAACGGCAAAGAGCATTACGCCTGGATGACGTACGTATGTGTGCATGACGGCAGCATGGTGCGCCTCTACCGGGATGGCGTCTTGCTGGGCAACACGAGTTGGCAGGCCGCCGACACGGACATCGCGGCCGATGGGGATTTCTGGGTGGGATACAGACCTTCTACCGGAAAGTATTTCACCGGCTTGATCGACGACATACGCCTCTATGGCGACGTGCTGACAGATGAAGAGGTGAAGTTCTTGATGCTCGACATGAAGGCGGGTGTGCAGCCCGTTTCCACACTGCCCCCCACGACGGACATCTCGGTCGCTTCAGGCGCCAAGGCGATCTTCAGGGGTGAGGCCCAGCAAGTTCATTCAATCGCAGGCTCTGGCGAGATATCCGTCGCTCCGTATTCGGCCTTGACGATCTCGACCGGGAGCACGTTCTCCGGCGCATTGACGGGACTCGGCACGATCTGCCTCACGAACGGCGTAACGACCGTCTCGGGCGATCTCTCCGACTGGCGCGGCCTCTTCCTTCTCGACGGCGGCCGGCTCGGCCTTTCCAGCTCGGCGACAGGTTGTGCGGACGTGGCCATTGCGGAGAATACCGTCTGGACGTCGGACAAGGATGGAACCGGGTTCCCCGTCGTCACGGGAGCGGGGAAGATCGAACTCCCCGAAACGCTCACCTTGTCGTTCCCCGACGGCTTGCGGAGTTCCTGCGCCAATCTCGTGCTGGCGTCCGGCACCTCGGTCGTCGCCCCCAGCTCGTTCGCGGGATGGACGCTCGACGCGCCATCGGTTCCTGCGACGGGAATCAGGTGCCAGGTCAATGGCGGGGTCGTCTCGGTCCGCGTGCTGGGACTCGGCGGCATGAAGATAATCTTCCGCTAAATCCATATTAGTGCGTGCACATTCGTCCACCGCAAGTGGCATGGCTAAGAAAGGATCGTGGCGATGACACTGCCATGTTTGATGCTGGCGGCGACGCTTTCGACGGGGGTGCAGATCCCCGAGAGCGGCGTGCCGATGAACGGCGGCGGACATCAGTACACGACGCGCACGGAGAAGCGTCCGGCGACGATCAATGACGAGGCCGCCTACCTCAAGTGGAAGTGGCGCACGAATCTCGCCGACCCGAAGACGGGCCTCGACAACGACGCGCTCCGCGTGGGCGTGGTGAAGATCGCCAAGGAGTCCGGCTGGAAGGCCGGCAATGAGGACTGGTACGATGTCTCCGCGCGCTGCTTCGACTTCCTCGTGGACAACGTGGCGATCGGCTTCTCGAAGTACGACGGCTTCCCCGCGATCTCGGCGTGGGACCGCCACCGCCGTCCGATGAAGGCGATTCTTTGGTCTCATGCGGCGGAAGTGGACGACAAGTATTCGCCCGGATTGCGTGCCGCCATCGCCCAGATGAACCGGGAAGGCCGCGTCTCGATCAGCAAGGACTTCGACCACTCCGCGCCCGACTGGGCGGACATCCTGAAGATCGGCTTCCCCGGCATGAAGGCGCGCGTGGACTCCTACGCGCAGGACACGCCGTTCTACCGCGCCGAGAAGAAGGCCGCCGCCGCGATGATGCGTTTCCTCGACCGTCTCATCGCCACGGCGAAGGCCCATCCCGACGCCGATTCGTACTGGATGAAGCGCGAGATCGCGTCGCTGGAGCGCCTCCGTACGGGGCCGCCGCAAACCGTATTCGACGTGATGGAGTTCACGATGGTGTACTTCATCCTCTCCGAGCCCCTCAACTACTTCCAGGTGCGCACGTTCGACAACATCGACGTCCGCTGGTGGCCCTACTACCAGGCCGACCTCGCGGCGGGCCGCACGACCGAGGCCGAGTTCCGCGAGGACTTCCGCCACTTCCTCTGGCAGTTCGGGTCCATCGACAACTACTGGGGCCACCCCATCTACCTCGGCGGCACGAACAGGGACGGCACGACCGCCTACAACCCGCTCTCGCTCATCATCCTCGACGTGGTGGAGAAGACGGCCCTCCCGACGCCGAAGTTCCAGCTGAAGATGGCGAAGAACACGCCGGACGAGGTCTGGTGGAAGGCGCTCGACATGCTCCGCAAGCACGCGCCGCTGTGCCTCATGAGCGAGGAGAACATGGCGCGGTCGATGAAGCCCGTGGGGCTCACGGACGAGGAGTGCCGCGACCTGCTCATCTGGGGCTGCTTCGAGTACCTGCCGCGCGCGAAGGGCAACTGCACGAGCGCGACGCATCTCAATCTGCCGCAGCCCGTCGTGGAGATCATGGACAAGGCCGCGAAGGGCGAGTTCGCGGCGGCGACGTTCGACGACTTCAAGCGCGAGTACTTCCGCATCCTCCACGCCAACACGGACAGCACGGTGGCGCTTCTGCGCGAGACGGAGAAACATCTCGCGGAGGTCAATCCCGCGCTCATGCTGTCCCTTGCCGTGGGCAACGCGCTCGAGAAGGGCGTGGACGCCTTCTCGCTCGGCTACAAGTACAACTTCACGGCCATCGCCGAGTGCGGTTTCGCGACGGCGGTCGACTCGCTCCTCGGCATCAAGGAGTTCGTATACGAAAAGAAGGCGGTGTCGCTCCAGGAACTCGGCCAGATTCTCGCCGCGAACTGGAAGGACCGCGAGGAGCTGCGCCTCCGCATGAAGAACTCGAAGCTGAAGTGGGGATGCGGCAACGCGGAGGCGGACGCGCTCGCGAAGGAGGTCATCGAGGGCTTCACGTCGCGTTTCGTCGGCAAGCCCAACTCGCGCGGCGGCGTGTTCGTGTGCTACGGAATCAACTCGCGCGGTTTCATCAACCAGGGAATGGCCACCGGCGCGACGCCCGACGGACGGCGCAAGGGCGACCACTTCTCCAAGAACATGGCGCCGAGCGTCGGCGCGGAGACTGAGGGCATCACGGGCTCCATCAAGAGCTACGGCGCGGTCGCGCCCGAGAACTTCCCGTGCGGCAGCATCTACGACGTGATGATCCATCCGTCGACGGTGTGCGGAGAGAAGGGCCTGCGCGTGTTCCGCGCGCTCGTGGAGCAGTTCTTTGCGGGCGGGGGCGTGGCGATGAACATCAATATCGTCTCGCCCGAAACGCTGCGCGACGCGCAGAAGCATCCCGAGAAGTACGAGAACCTCCAGGTGCGCGTGGCGGGCTGGAACATCCGCTGGAACGACATCCCGCGCAAGGAGCAGGACGAGTACATCGCCCGCATCGAGTGCGTGGGGAGGTAAAGACGAACTGATGATGGTCATCTTCCGGTGAGCCGCCGAGACGGCGGCTCCCCATGCGGCGGCGGCATCTGGAAGATCAGGTGGAACGACCTTAGCAAGGTTGTTTTGCGAGAGGCCAGACCGTGTCGCGCGGTCGCTTGGCGGTGGGGAAGTCGCAGATTGACCGTTCGCCGTCCATGAGGTGCCGTAGTTCCATACCTCGTCGGGCTGGGCGAGGCGGGAGGGACCGTCGTAGATGGATTCGTCGCCGAGGGCGGCGATGCGAAGGAGAATTTGGGAGGGACGCGACCCTCCCAGCGTGGCTTTGGAAACTGGCGAACGCTCGATGGCGGCTTTCACGAAGGGGGCTGCCTCTGTTTCGCCGAGCTCGTGGCCTGCGTAGGGGGCGAGGGCGGCGGTACGGTTCGTGGCGCGTAGGGCGCGGAGCCGGTCGGCGATTTCGGCGTAATCCATTTCCGGCGTGAGGTCGAGAGGGGTGTCGGGCGGCAGGAACCGCACGCGGGCGGGGGCGGGCAGGCGAGGCGTGACGCGGCGCTGGTCGGCGGCGTCTTGCGGCGGCACGAGGAAGGCATCCAGCTTTGCGGCGAAGTCCGCGTAGGCGGAAGGGGAGATTGTGGCTTCGGGGTAGAGCAGGTGGATGTAGCCGGTTGCGTGCGAGACGATGGTGACGCGCTCGTGCTCGAGGGCGCGGCGGGCCTGCTGGGATATGACGGTGCCGTTCGACCACATGGCGCGCGTGACGAGACGGCGGTTGTTGGTGAGGATGCCGGTGTCGACGTCGAGGAAGTTCTGCGAGTGGAGGGGCGTCGCCATGAGGTAGATGGAGTCGAGGGGAAGTCCGCAGACGACGAACGCGGCGGCGGCGTAGAGGCCGGCGAGCGAGACGCATTCGCCGGCGCCGACGGAGTGGCCGGGCTTGCGGCGGAAGGCGTCCATGGCCTCGACTGTCTCGGTCTTCCAGTACGGGATCACGTCGGAGGTGTACTTGTCGAGGCCGAAGTGGCGGCGGATGTCGATGTCGTAGTAGTAGGCGTCACCGTGGTAGCCGAAGAGGGCGTTGGAGGATGCGATCTCGTCGGGCGAGAGGAAGGGGGCGAAGCGGGCCAGCTCGCGTGCCTGGGTGGTGAGTCCCCACGTCTCGAGGTCAAGGTTGAACGTGTAGTTGTCCATTATGTGCTGGCGCAGGCGCTGGAGGCGCTTCTTGGGGCGCATCTCGCGGATGCCTGCGAACCAGTCGAGCTCGCGCCAGCGCCAGAGTCTCGGCGAGAGGATGTTGGCGAGTACGAGCGCGTACATCAGCTCGGGGAAGATGAAGATCTCCATGTCCGACAGCGTGGCGGCGGCGGATTTTTCCTCGTCTGAGATCTTCTTCATTTTGCGTTTTCTTCCTTCTGCATAGGCGAACAAGTATATACGATAGTCGGTGCGGATGCAAACCGATGTCGTGGCCGTGCGGGGAGGCTGCGCGGCGATTGACGGTCATATGGCGTTTTGATAGAATCCCGAACGGCTGCCGCTTTCGGCGCTCATCATCCTATGGCTTATGGAAACATCATGAAACGACATTTCATTGCGATGGCATTCGCATGCATGGCGCTGGCGAGCATCGCCGGCGTTCCGCGCGTCAAGCTGGGCGACGAGATCAAGGACGGGCGCCCGTCGGTCCGCTGGCGCGGGTTCAACCTCCTCGAGATGTTCATCATGGGGCGCGACCGCCGTCCGCGCGAGTTCCGCGAGGAGGACTTCCAGATCATACGCGACTGGGGGTTCAACTTCGTGCGGCTCCCGATGGACTACCGCTACTGGATCAAGGACGGCGACCGCAAGAACTGGGAAGTCTTCGACGAGAACCATCTCGCGTACATCGACCGCGCAATCGCGCTCGGCAGGAAGTACGGCGTCCACGTGTCGATCAACATGCACCGCTGCCCGGGCTACACCGTGGCGCGTCCGAAGGAGCCGACAGACCTTTTCGCCGACGCCGAGACGCTGCGCGTCTGCTGCGCGCACTGGGCCATGTTCGCGCGCCGCTACAAGGGCATCCCGAACGAGGCGCTTTCCTTCAACCTCTTCAACGAGCCGCCGCAGGTGGCGGAGGAGTCGTACGCCCGCGTGGCGAAGGCGCTCGTGGCGGCGATCCGCGCGGAGGATCCGGAGCGCTTCATCATCGCAGACGGCCTCGGATACGGTCGGTACCCTATGCCGTCGCTGGCTGACGTGAAGGGCGTGGGCCAGGCGACGCGCGGCTACGAGCCGATGAGCGTCTCTCACTACCTTGCGCCGTGGGTCGGCACGCCCACCGCGAAGCCGGTGTGGCCGCTGCGCGCAGACCTGCCCAGCGGCATCGTGGCGGGCGACAGCAAGAAGGACATGCGCCGGCCGCTCGTGATCCGCGACCTGCCAGCGGGCACGCTGGACGTCGCGTTCGGGAAGGTGTCGGGCGTGATCGAGGTGAAGTTCTCCGCAGACGGCAATGTCCTGCGCACTGTCACGCTAAAGCCCGACGAGACGAGTCAGAGCTGGACCGGCGTGAAGTACTATCCCGAATGGCGCATTAGCCAGGGCTCGTACCTAGGGCACGAGACGTTCGTCTTCACGAACGCCGTTTCGCGGTTCGAGGTCGTGGCCGCGCGCGGCGACTGGCTGCAGCTCGGCGGGTTGACGTTCGTTTCGCCGGACGGGCAGCGCAAGGCCGAGCTGCCGTTCAACTCGGCGTGGAGCGTGCCGTGCAACTTCACGCAGCGCTTCCTCGGGTGGGAGCGCGGATTCGCCTCTGCGGAGTCCGCGGGCGGCGCGCCTCGCTACGCGGACGAGGGGAAGGAATACCTCTACCGCAAGATGCTCAAGGAATGGGATCCGCTGATCGCGAGGGGCGTGTTCTGCTTCGCCGGCGAGTTCGGGGTGTGGAAGATGACGCCGCACGACATCGTCCTCGACATCTTCGAGGACTACCTCTACCTCTGGAAGGAGCGCAACATGGGATGGGCGCTCTGGAACCTGCGCGGCTCGATCGGAGTGCTGGACTCCGAGCGCGACGACGTGGAGTACGAGAACTTCCGCGGGCACAAGCTCGACAGGAAGATGCTGGACCTGCTGCAGAGATATTGAGAGGTGAAAGGTGAAGGGTGAAAGGTGAAGGGTGAAAGGTGAAGGGTGAAAGGTGGTGAAAGGTGAAGGGTGAAAGGTGAAGAGTGGAGTGGAGATGAGAAGAGCTGAAATACTGGCGCCGGCAGGAGATTTCACATGCCTGCAGGCCGCGATTGACGCAGGGGCGGACGCGGTGTACTTCGGCCTTGGCACGTTCAACATGCGCGCGCGCAGCGGAGTCAACTTCAGGGAGGAGGATTTGCCGGAGGTGGCGCGCCGCTGCCGGACGGCTGGCGTGAAGGCGTACCTTGCGCTCAACGCGATCATGTTCGAGGGAGAGGTGGAGGAGATAGAGCGCCTGATCAATGCGGCGAAGCCGCACGTGGACGCGTTCATCGTGTCCGACTGGGGGGTGATAGATCTCTGCCGCAGGCACGGCGTGGCGTTCCACGTCTCCACGCAGATGTCGACTTCCAACTCGCTCGCGGTCGCTTTCCTTGCCGCGCAGGGCGCGTCGCGAGTCGTGCTCGCGCGCGAGTGCACGCTCGCCGAGGTGGCGGACATCGTGGCGAAGAGCGCCATCGAGGTGGAGTGCTTCGTGCACGGGGCGCAGTGCGTCGCGGAGTCGGGCAGGTGCTTCATGAGCCACGACGTCTTCGGCAAGAGCGCGTGCAGGGGCGAGTGCAACCAGCCGTGCAGGCGGAAGTTCGTCGTGAAGGCGGTTGACTTCTTCGAGGACGACGAGGGCAACCCGATCCACGAGTCGAACACCTCGTTCGTGGTGGGCGCGCACACGGTGATGTCGGCGAAGGACCTCTGCTCGCTCGGCTTCATCGACCGCCTGATGGCGGCAGGAATAGCTAGCTTCAAGATCGAGGGGCGCGCGCGCAACGCGGACTACGTGCGGACCGTGACGGCGGCATACCGCCGCGCCGTCGACGCGGTGGCGGCGGGCACGTACACGCCGGAGCTCGTCGCTGAGCTGACGCAAGAGGTGAAGAAGGTGTTCCACCGGGAGTTCGCAGACGGGCTCTACTTCGGCCGTCCCGGAGCAGGGCAGTTCACGGACACGGAGAACTCGCTCTCGACGACGGTCAAGCGGCATATCGGAATCGTCATAGACTATTTCCTCAAGGCCGGCATCGCGCAGGTGAAGGTGCAGGACCACGCGATCTCGGTGGGCGACACCATCCAGATACACGGTCCGACGACGGGCGTGCTGGAGCTGGAGGTGGGCGAGCTGCGTCGCGACGAGGAGATCCTGCGGTCTGCCGAGCGCGGCACGTGGGCGACGCTCAAGGCGCCGCGCTGCCGCGTGGGCGACAAGGTGTTCTTCGTGGAGCGGCGTTGACAGCATGGAATGCCAGAGGGAGATAGGGTGAACGCCCCTGTTGCGGGCGAGGGGGGATTTATGCTAGAATTGAACCGTCTCGCGAGCCTGGAAGGACTGCGAGAGACAAGATTGAACCATCCAAACGAGCAATGGAGGAGATGAAGATGAGCAAACGGAACTTTGGTTTTAGGCAAAAGATCCTGCTGGCGCTGCTTGCATTGGCCGCGTGTTCCGGCACGGCCAGCACCGGTCCGGAAGGCGAGGACTATCGCGGCATCATCTTGTGGCCTTATGTGAGCGAACGGAACGTGTCCGGCCTTTCCTTGAATCTCTTCAGCGGCTCCTACGCCCGTTTCACAGGGTTGGGAATCGGAGGCCTGTTTCAGGAGGCCGACCGATTCAATGGCGTCGGAATCGGCTTGGCCTCGTTCTGGGCAAGGGAGAGGATGGAGGGCGTGTCGTTAGGCGGCATTGCCAATGGCGGCGGACATCTTGACGGGTTGGGCCTCGGATGCCTGGCTTTTGTCGCGGATTCGCAATGCGGCTGGAGCTTCGGTGCGCTTTTCTCGGATGTCGACACGGTCAACGGCTGGCATGACAGCGTACTTTACTCAAGGGCAGATGTCGTTAACGGCTGCCAGACGTCCTGGATCCTTTCCGAATGCGACGAGTGCCTGCGCGGTGTGCAGTTGAGTTTGTTCACCTATGCGGCAGACCGCGTGGAGGGATGCCAGATCGGGTTGGTGAACATCGCGTCAGGTCGGGTCAGCGGCGTACAGCTGGGTCTGATCAACGTGGCCCCTGGCACATGGAACTTCCCGCTGGTCAATCCGGGGCAATAAATAGCATTGGCAGCGGCAGGCGCTGTCACTGGAGGCCGAGACTGGCCATGCGCTTGGCGATCGTGGCCTCGTAACCCTGGTCGGAAGGGAAGTAGTAGCGTTCCGGAATGCGCAGGTAGGACTGCTCCACCCACGCTTCCTTGTACGAGTGCGGATACTTGTAGCCGCTGTCCTCTTCCGCGCCGATGGCCTTCACATGGACGTTCTTGAGATGCTCGGGGACGGGCTGCACGGCGCCCGTCTCTACATCGTGCCAAGCCTTCTCCAGCGCGTCGTACGAGCGGTTCGACTTCGGCGCTGTGGCGAGGTAGGTTGTCGCCTGCGCGAGGGATATGCGCGCCTCTGGCATGCCGACGAACTCGACGGCGTGGAGCGCGGCCACCGCCACCGTGATGCCGCGGGGGTCGGCGTTGCCGATGTCCTCGGAGGCGAGGATCACGAGCCGACGCGCGATGAAGCGGGGGTCCTCGCCGGCGACGAGCATCTTCGCGAGCCAGTAGATGGCGGCGTCGGGGTCGGAGCCGCGTACCGACTTGATGAAGGCGGAGATGGTGTCGTAGTGGCCGTCCTCCTTCTTGTCGTACTGCACGATGCGGCGTTGGACGCACTCCTGGATGACGTCGAGCGAGATGCGGATCGTGCCGTCGTCGTCAGGCGGAGTGGAGCGGACGGCGACCTCGAGGGCGGTGAGAGCGTGGCGTCCGTCGCCGTCGCAGATCTCGGATAGGAAGCGCTTGGCCTCGGGATCGAACTCTATGGCGAGGTCGCCGTAGCCGCGTTCCTTGTCGGAGAGCGCGCGGTCGAGGAGGGCGCTGACGTCGGCCGGGGAGAGGGGATGCAGCTGGAAGACGAGCGAGCGGGACGTGAGCGGCGTGTTGACGAACATGGACGGGTTGTGCGTCGTGGCGCCGATGAGGACGACGGTGCCGTCCTCGACGTACGGCAGGAGGACGTCCTGCTGAGCCTTGTTGAAGCGGTGTATCTCGTCGACGAAGAGTATAGTGCCCATGCCGCCCAGCTCGGTGCGCGCCCTCTCGCAGACCTTGCGGATCTCGGCGACGTTGGAGATGACGCCGGAGCAGCGCACGAAGTTGCGCTCGGTCGTCTTTGCGATCACCTCGGCGAGGGTGGTCTTGCCGCATCCGGGCGGACCGAACAGGATGATGTTCGTGAGGCGGTCCGCCTCGATCACGCGCCGAAGCAGCTTGCCGGGCCCGAGTATGTGCTCCTGGCCCGCCACCTCGCCGAGCGTGCGCGGTCTCATCCGCGCCGCCAGCGGCTCTGAGTTCCCGTATTTCACGTCAATGATTATAGCATATTGTGGGATTTGCGGAGGGGGGAGGTTTTGGTAGAATGTCGGCATGCAAACGAAAGCCATAATCTTGTGCGTTCTGTCGCTCGTGACAGTTGCATGCGTTGCGGCCTTCCCGCGCACGGCTACGGCTGGCCAGGACGGAACGGCTGCGCATCCGTACGAGATTGCGGACGCGGACGACCTCGTCGCCCTCAAGGATGCGGTCGCGGCAGGTGTCGGCGCGGGCCTCTGCTACCGTCAGACGTCAGACATCGACATGTCTGGCGCAGGGGCATTCGCGGGCATCGGCACGTATGAGGCCAACCTGAACAACGGTGTCCCGTTCACGGGCACGTACGACGGCGGCGGGCACAGGATCTCGAACGTCGACTTCACGCAGCGCAAATACGGCGGCATCTTCAACCAGGTGAGGGGCGGCACGATCAGGAACCTCACGGTCAGCAATATCACATGCAGCGCCCTCACGAGCGGCGAATGGGGCTGTTCGATCGTCGGTAACGCAGGGCTTGGCGCGACGCTCCAGAACCTGATGGCCGAGGGCTCGTTCGGCACGGCGGCCAAGCCCTGCACGCACAACGTGGCGGGTATCGCGATCCGCGTGTGCGGCGGCGGCGCGAACGTCGTGACGCTGGTGAAGGACTGCACGAACAACGCGTCGCTGTACGGCACGTACACAAAGTGCGCGGGCATCACGGTCATCACGCAGGACCAGAACGGGCAGAGCGACGACTATGTGCTGTTCGACGGATGCGTCAACAACGCTGACATCGCGATGGTGGCAGGCAAGGGGACGGAAGGCCGCGACGGCCTCGCGGGCATCGTCGGCTACGTGGACGACGGCACGAAGCTGCGGAACTGCGTGAACTGGGGGACGTTCACATCTCCTCTGGCGGCGGCGAAGATCGGCGGGCTTGTGGGCTGGGCGCAGAGCAAGTTTCTTGATGACTTGGGTGGCAATGTCGTACTCGCCGGACAGAAGATGATCGGAGATCGGTCGGGTTCGTCGATATCGGGCTTCGAGGACGTAACGCCGGGCATGGCGGTGTTCAGCGTGACGCCGTACATGCAGCATCCGGCAACGAACGCGATGAGCGTGATATGGTTCGTGAAAGGCTGTTCTGGCGAGGCGGCATCCATTTCGTGGTGGACTGCCGGCGGCGCCGTGCAACGGCAGTTGGTGACGGGCTCATGGGCGGTGGCGCTCACGAATAACGTTGCGTCCGGCAGCGATTCGGCCGTCCACGGAAAGCAGTACAAATACCGTCATCGCATTACCGGCCTGACGCCTGGCACTACATACGGATACGCTGTGCAGCTGTCTAGCGGAGTTGCATACACGAACGCCTTCAAGACTTCGCCGGGGCCGAATTCGTCCGTTCGCTTCATCTACTACAACGACAGCGAAACGCAGCCGGGATCGACGGGTGCGTACGAGACGTGGGAAGCGACGGACACGGTGATCGTCTCCAACACGGTGACGGGCGTGACGAACACGAGGACGACCCGTCCGGGCGGCGTGACGGCGTACTACGTGGACCAGACGGATGGCTACGCCTCCAACATCGTGCGGATGGTCGAGCGGCAGCCGGATCTCTACGTGATTGCGGGAGACCTCGCGGCGCAGGGCGGCAAGCAGCAGAACTGGGACGAGTTCTGGCGGCACAACGCGGGCGCGTACAACGACCCCGGCGGCTCCGTCCCGATCCTCGCCGCCATCGGCAACCACGACCTGCAGGACGCCACGCCGAAGCCCGCCGGCTGCAACGTCAACTGCGAGAAGCCTTCTGGCGGCGAAGTGGCCGTGGAGAAATACCTCTCCTACTTCGAGGTTGAGCCGAACGGCGTGGACTTCTCGGATATCGACGCGCGCGACCGCAGCCAGATGTTCCACCGCGTGGACTACGGTCCCGTGACGTTCATCTTCCTCGACACGAACAACGGTGACGACTATGACGTGGAGAAGGACACGGACATCTATCTGTTCCGCGATCCGAATTGTCCTGCGAACAAGTGGGGGCTGCCGTCCTCGCGTTCGCCGGACTTCAATCCCGGATCGCGGCAGTACACGTGGCTCACGAACAACCTCGCGGACGCGCAGAGGAAGGCGAAGTTCACCTTCGTGGTGAACCACCACTGCCCGTATTCCGTGGGCTATCACAACCGCACGAACGTGACGGAGAGCGGCGAATGGCTTTCGGGGCGCGCCGTCCGCGCGCTCACCGACACGATGCTCAAGTACGGCGTGGCCGGCTGGCTGTGCGGGCACGACGAGATCATGGAGCACTCGCGCATCTCAGGTGTCGAGACTCTTCCTGACGGAACCACGCGCCAAACCCAGCTGAACATCTTCGACATGGGCACGGCGGGCGACGGCCTGCGCGGCAAGCAGATCACGAAGGAATACAACCGCTACGAGGTGTTCCGCGCGCAGAAGGACGCTCCGGAAATCTACGACCAGAACAACATCCTCGTGGATGGCGGCAAGCATTACGGCCACATGGAGGTGAACGTGCGGGAAGAAAAGCCTGGCGTCTGGACGGCGACGCTGGAGCCCGTCTACATCTTCGTCCACAAGGACGCCAACGGCAAGGCGGCGGGCTTCGAGCGGCGGGTGTACGACGACGTGGTAGTCCTCACGAGGGATCTTCGTCCGACCAGATCCCTCTTCTTGGTTCGGTAGCGCCTGCGGGATGTCGGCATGTCCAATGTCGCCAAGGAGAAGTCATGACGCCTTTTCTTACTAGGGGCATGGAGTTGCCGCAGCGGTTTTGGTAGAATGTGGGCATGCAAACTAAAGCAATCATCTTGTGCGCGCTGTCGCTGGCGGCAGGCGCTTGCGCTGCGGCGGGCGCCGAGGCCGCGCCCAGTCCCGCTGCCACGAACGCGGTGGCGCAGGCCGCGAAGCCTGTGGAACTGCCTCCATACCTGACCGAGGACTTCAATGC
>CACWSW010000119.1 GCA_902763655.1 uncultured bacterium | reverse complement strand
TAGATGTCGGGGTAGTCGCGTCCGGGCTGCGGGAACTTGATCGGGAACATGCGGGAGTTTATGAGCGTGAGGGCGACGGTAGGGGGAATGTCCCCGGGCTTCAGCTCGTGCGCGCGCTTCACGAGTTCGACGGTGTCAAGCCGTTTGACGTCGAAGGCCGTTGGGTGTGCGGCCGGCGAGAGGTAGTCGTCCTCGGTGCGGATGCCTTTCTGCGTGCGCCGGATAAGCCACTGGATCGTCGGGCCCAGCAGGCGGCGATGGAGAATCGCCTTCTTCGTGGGCAGGCGGAACGATGCGGACGCGGCGAGAGCCGCACGGATGAACGGCTGGTCGCTCCAAGATATGCCGAGGGTGACGAGCTGGAAGGGGGCGTTCGCGGGGAACGCGTCGCCGATCTCCTCCTTCATGTCGTTCACGGAAGGCAGCACCCACACTTGGTTGTTGCGGTAGAAGAGGTCCATGCGCGCGGCGATGCCCGTGTCCGTGAACGAGACGCGCGCCATCGAGCGCCAGAACGCGCCCTTTATGCGGCCTCTCGACAGGTTCCCGAATACTGGCGTGCTGCCGAACATGGTGTTGGGGATGTCGAGATGGAGACTGCGCGCCTTTGCGGTGGCGTCGTAGTTGATCGGCGTGAGGTTGGGGAAGTCGCCGACCGCAAGCTGGGAATGTCCGCCGTCGCGGTTGACGTAAAGGTCGCCGGTGTTGCCGGCGCCGGAACCTTCGGAGAGCCACGCCGCTACGTATGGCCGCTCGGGACTCGTGGGCTTCGAAGCGGAATAGTTCGCGGCCTGCTCCGAAAGAGTCCGCCGCGGCGCCCCGACATTGACGAGCGCCTCGAACACGCCCGTGTCGAAGTTCCAGACGATGTTGGTCTCGCAGATGGTGATCGCGCTTCCGGCCGGCGCGGAGACAGGGCCGCATGCCGGTTGCCCTGCGACGGGCTTGCCGCGCAGCTCGCGCGCCTTCTTCACGAGTTCGGCGAAGCGCGGTTCCTTCGAGATGTACGAGAGGTCGTGGTCCTTCTCGAAGGCGTCGGCGTCGCGGAACCCGTTCTCGATCGCCTTGTCGAGCTCCTCCAGCGCGCGGGCGGAGTCCTTCTGGCACGAGAGCGCGCAGGCGAGATTGTAGCGCCATGTGGCGTCGGTTGGCAGAATTTCGAGCGCCGCGCGGCACGTGGCCTCCATGGACTTGGCATCGCCGCGCTGTATGGCTGCGATCATCTCCTGGCGCAGCTGGCAGTGGCGCGGCCAGATCCTGGGCATTTCGTAGACCGAAGGGGGGCGCACGACAGTGTTTGCCGCCAGCACCGGCCCGACCAGAAGAAGCACCCTAAATATGGTAGAACGTTTCATGGCGGGTATTGTAGCATATCGCCTCGCCTCCGCGCAATTTGCAGTGTGCGCCCGGAATGTGCTATACTGCGGGCATGAATTCTTCAGCAGACAAGGTATCTTTCCTCTGGGGCACGCCTGACGAGGTCGCTGCCCGCGCCCGGACAGGCTTGCCAACATTTCGCCTGTGCCGCGAGGGAGGGGCGTTCCCGCCCGTCGTTCAGGCTCTTGACTTCACGCCGTCCGCATCGCCTGACTCCGGCGTGCGCGTGCTGACGCGCTCCGGTCGGCCGACGGCGGTGACGTGGTCGGACGACGATGCGGACTACTGCCTGCAGGCTGGCGTGCTGCCGCCGGATCTGGCGGCACCGCGAGGCGAGCAGGCCGCCGCCGTGTTCCGCGAGATGGAGGGCGTCTTGGCCGAGGCGGGGATGACGTTCGCGAACGTCGTGCGCACGTGGCTCTACATCGACGACGTGTGCGACTGGTACGGCGAGTTCAACGCGGCGAGGTCTGCGTTCTTCGAGTCGCGCGACGTCTTCAACACGTTCCTGCCGGCGTCGACCGGCATCGGATGCGCGAACCTCGACGGCGCCGCGATAACGGCCGGCGCGTTCTCGATGAAGCCCAAGCGCGAGGGCGTGCGCGCGGAGATCGTCGAGTCGCCGCTGCAGGCGCCGGCGATGGCCTACAAGTCGAGCTTCAGTCGCGCGGCGGAGTGGATCACGCCGTCGAAGCGCCGCCTCTTCGTGAGCGGCACGGCGTCTATCCAGCCGAACTCGCACGAGGTCGCGTTCGTGGGCGACATCGAGAAGCAGATCGACTGCACGATGAACGCCGTGCTGGCGATCCTGGAGAGCAAGGGCTACGGATGGAAGGACACGGTGCGCTCCATCGTGTACTTGAAGCGCCCAGAGTTCCTGTCGGCGTGGCGCGCCTGGCTCGCGGCCCGCGACCTGCCGGTAACGTTCGCCGCCGAGACGGTGTGCGACGTCTGCCGCGACGAGTGGCTTTTCGAGATCGAACTCGACGCCCAGCGCTAGGCGCGAAGTGGAGATTGCGGGCTGCGGCGCGAAATGCTATAATTGCGCCCATGAAAACTTGGCTCGCCTTTTGGTCTGGAATCTTCAAGAACAATCCGACGTTCCGGCTCGTCCTGGGACTGTGCCCGACGCTCGCGGTGACGACGTCGCTCGAGAACGCGCTCGGCATGGGCCTTGCGGCGTCCTTCGTGCTCGTCTGCTCCAACGGCATCATCTCTGCGCTCCGCAAGCTGATACCCGACGCGGTGCACATTCCGTGCTACATCGTGATCGTCGCGACGTTCGTGACGGCGACCGACCTGCTGATGCAGGCGTACCTGCCGGCGCTCTCCGAATCGCTCGGCATCTTCATCCCGCTGATCGTAGTGAACTGCGTGATCCTCGGCCGGGCCGAGGCGTTCGCCTGCAAGAACGGCGTCATCGATTCGCTGGCCGACGGGCTTGGCACAGGCATCGGCTTCACGCTGGCGCTCGCGCTTATCGCCGCCGTGCGCGAGATCGTCGGCGCCGGCTCGCTCACCATCTGGGGCGACATCGCCATCAAGAACATCCATTCCAACACGGCCGTCCTCGCCATCCTGCCTGCTGGCGGCTTCATCACGCTCGGTCTGCTGCTTGCGCTCATCAACCGTCTCGGCGAGGCTTCCGCCCGCCGCCATGGTGCGCCTCCTCCTCTGCCCATCAACCTCGATTGCCGCCACTGCACCATGTGCCCTGCGGGCAAGTGAAAGGTGAAAGGTGAAAGGTGAAGGGTGAAAGGTGAAGGGTGAAGAAGTCTGAACTACTGGAAGATGCGAAAGCGTTTGCGCTACGCATTGTTCGGCTCGCGGCCTTCTTGATTGAGAAGAAGAAGGACTATGTGCTGTCGCGGCAGATACTTCGCGCCGGAACATCTATTGGCGCTAACATTGCCGAGGCGGCGTATGCCCAGACTAAGCCGGATTTTGTAACCAAGATGACGACGGCGCTGAAAGAAGCCTCGGAGACGGAATATTGGCTTGATTTGCTTCATCGCGGCGAATTCATTGATGATCGGCAGTTCAAGTCGATGGATGACGCCGTACGTTCGCTCTTGGCGCGTTTGAGCGCGAGTGTCATGACGGCTAAACGCAATATGAGAAAGGAGAAGGAAAGGTAAGGTGCAATCGGCTTGAAAGACGGCTATCCTCCATCTTTCACCTTTCACCTTTCACCTTTCACCATTACATGAAGTGTCCGAAGTGCGGAAGTGACGACGACAAGGTGCTCGATTCCCGCTCGGTGCGGGACGGAGCGGCGATCCGCCGCCGCCGCGAGTGCACGGTGTGCGGCGCGCGTTTCACCACACACGAGGAGATCGACCGCGACGAGGTGACCGTCGTGAAGCAGGACGGCACGCGCGAGCCGTTCTCCCGCCAGAAGCTGGAGAAGGGCGTGCGCATCGCGTGCCAGAAGCGGCCCGTCTCCGAGGACCAGCTGCAGTCGCTGCTGGACTCCGTGGTCGCCTCGCTCGAGGGCGAGGAGGTGCCCACCTCCAAGATCGGCGAGCTGGTGATGGAGCGCCTGCACGCGCTTGACGAGGTTGCGTATATCCGTTTCGCCTCCGTCTACCGCCGCTTCACTGACGTCAACCAGTTCCTTTCCACGATCACGGAAATGGTCAAGAAGTGAAAATTTAAAGATTGTGAATAGAAAGCAACTGGCAAGACACGGAATTTTCAACCTTTTAACCTTTTAACCATTTAACTTTTTAACCATTAAATTTTTAAGGTAATCTGAATGCGCAAATCCAGCAGCTTCTATGCGGTGATCCTGTCGGGCGGGAGCGGCGAGCGGTTCTGGCCGCTCTCGACGCCGGAACGTCCGAAGCAGTTCCTGACGGTGTTCGGCGGCAAGTCGCTTCTGCGCCAGGCCGTCGACCGGCTGAAGGGCCTAGTGCCGCCTGAGCGCGTGCTGGTGGTGACTGGGAAGGCCCTCGTGAAGGCGACGAGGGCGGGGCTGCCGGAGCTGCCGCGCGCGAACATCGTGTCCGAACCGTGCCGGCGCGACACCGCAGCCGCGGTGGCGACGGCCTGCGGCGTGGTCGAAGGCCGCGGAGGAGAGGATGCCGTGGCGGCGATCCTCACGGCGGACCAGGTGATGCGCGACGTTCCGGCATTCCGGCGCGTGCTGGCGGACGCGGCGCGTGCGGCGGCAAGATCGGACGACATCGTGACGATGGGCGTGGCGCCGGACTACCCCGCGACAGGCTTCGGATACATACACGTCGGCAAGCCGGTAGACATCGGCACAAAGACGGTCTTTGCGCGTGCCATAAGGTTCGTGGAGAAGCCGGACGCGAAGACGGCGCGCCGCTACCTCGCTTCCGGACGGTACGTGTGGAACGCCGGCATGTTCGTGTGGCGCGTGGCGACTATGAAGGCCGCCCTGCTGAAGGGTGCGCCCGCTCTCGCGATACTGGAAGCGACTGTCGCCTCTTGCCGCACGGCGCGCGGCGTGCAGCAGGCGCTGGACACGTACTATCCGCAGCTGCCGAAGATTTCAATCGACTACGCCGTCATGGAGAAGGCCACGAACATCCTCGTCTCGAGCGGCGCGTTCGGCTGGGATGACGTGGGCACGTGGTCTAGCGCGGACAAGCATCTCGCCACTGACGCCAGGCGGAACGTCGCCAAGGGCGAGGTGGCGCTCCTGGACGTGTCCGATTCCATCGTCCTCTCCACGGGCCCGCAGGTCGGCGCGCTTGGCGTGGCGAACCTGGTGGTGGTGGCGACGAAGGACTCCGTGCTGGTGGCGGACAAGTCGCGCGTGCAGGACCTGAAGAAGCTTCTCGCGAAGCTGAACCAAAACGGTGCGTGATGGACGAGTTCGCGGTCATAGACGGCAGGCGCGTCAACCTCGGAGTCGCCGCGCGCGACTTCAAGTACTACATCTTCGACTGGGACGACAACATCCTCCACATGCCCACTCGCATCTACATGGAGAAGCTGGACGATGACGGAAGATGGGTGCCCACGTCTGTCTCTACCGGCACGTTTGCGCTCGTAAGGTCGGACGAGGCTCGATACCGCCTGCCGCTGGTCGGCGGGCGCGAGGCGGCGTTCCGCGACTTCCAGGACGACCCCGACGCGGGGACCGCAGATTCCGCGTTCATCCGCGACACGCGGGCGGCGCTCGCGCGCGTCGCGGCAGGCGAGCCGGCCGGTCCGTCGTTCAAGACGCTGCGCAAGACGTTGCGCGAGGGGCGCATCTTCGCGATCGTCACCGCGCGCGGCCACGCGTCTGAGACGATCCGCGATGCGGTGAGGATCTTCATCGACACGGTCCTCACTCCAGACGAGCGCGAGGAGATGATGACGAACCTGCGCGGCTACAGGCACTGCTTCGACAAGGTCGACCGCTTCGGCACGGACGAGGAGGAGCTCGACTACTTCCTCTCCATGTGCCGATACCATGCCGTCACCAGTCCAGACTTCAAGGAGAAGCTCTCCAGCGACAGCGACTTCGGCTCGCGCTTCGCGGACGCCACGTCCGCGCAGAAGCCGGAACTCGCCAAGGAGTTCGCGATCCGCGATTTCGTCGAGCATCTCTTCCGCACGCTGCGGAGGACGGGCGGTGTGGGCGCGCACCAGGTTGCCGTCGGCTTCAGCGACGACGACGTCGGCAACGTGAAGGCCGTCTCTGACTACATCCGCCGCGAGCTCGCGAGCCGCTTCGGCTGCTGCAAGTTCGTGGTCTACGACACGAGCGACCCCGAGCTGGTCAGCGGCCGCAAGGTGACCGTCTCCGGCCAGCTCGATCTCCCCGGCTTCTGACACTTTCTGAATGAAGCGGTTGTTGCTATACTACGGAAGAATCTGTCAACGAAATTAGTCAACGGAAGGATGGAATCATGGCACTTACAAGGGTAAACGGGATTGCGGGACGCATGACCTTCTGCCTGCTGGCAGGCTTCTGCCTTGCGGCTTCGGCGAGCGTCTACCACTGGACAGGAACCACAATCATCTTCCGATGACCCGCGCAAGCTGGCGCTGCAACCTGCCATCTGCCAACTACCATGAAGACGATGACGGCAAAATGTGTGTTTGCGGCCGCTCTGGCCGCATGTTGCGCGGCGCATGGCGCGATGCGTCCGACGCCTGAGTACCTCAAGCGCGCGACGATGTACCAGATCGTGCTGCGAAACTTCACGCGCGACGGGAACTTCCGGGCTGCCGAGGCGATGCTCGACCATGTGCGGTCGGCGGGCGTGGACATCGTGTACCTCACGCCGTTCGTGGAGATGGACCGTGACATGGACGAGGCGGGGTGGAGCCCGCAGCAGAAGAAGAGCGGCTACCACACGCCGAAGAATCCGTACCGCGTCTCGAACTACGACAAGATCGACCCCGAGTACGGGAAGGACGCGGACTTCAAGTCGTTCAACGACAAGGCGCACGCGCTCGGCATGAAGGTGTACATGGACGTCGTCTACCTCCACTGCGGGCCGAACAACGTGCTGAAGGACATGTTCCCCGACGCCTTCCAGAAGAACGAGGACGGCACGGTGCGCACGACGAAGTGGCACTTCCCGTACGTCAACTTCGAGTCGAAGGGCGTGCGGAAATATCTGATCGACTCCATGCTGCACTGGGTCCGACTCGGCTGCGACGGCTTCCGCTGCGACGTGGGCGACGGCGTGCCGATCGACTTCTGGGTGGAGGCCGTGACGGCATGCCAGAAGGTGAAGCCCGACCTCGTGATGATCAACGAAGGGTCGAAGGTGGAGTGGCTTGAGAAGGCGTTCGACGCCTGCTACGCATTTCCGTTCAGCTTCGCCGTCCGCGACTTCCTCACGCCGGCCGTCGCGAGCAAGCCCTTCACGAAAGGCAAGACGCTCCCGTACATGATGAACCACATGCGCGCGTACGAGGCGAAGGTTCCGGCGGACGCGCTGATGATGTGCTTCATGGACAACCACGACTCGGCGGCGAAGTACGACGGCCCCAACCGCTTCGACCGCGTCCACCCGGTTGAGGCGGGCAATGCCGGGTTCGTGCTCGTGTTCCTGCGGCGCGGGCTGCCGATGATCTTCAACGGGAACGAGATCGCGGACAACGCGCTCAACACGTTTTTCGCGCCGGTGGAGGACATCGGCCGCGCACGCAAGACGGTGGACTGGGCGCGCGCGCTGCAGCCGGCCGGACAGAAGCGCCTCGCGCTCGTCCGCACGCTGTCCAAGCTCCGCCGCGAGGATCCCGTGTTCTACGACGGCACGCAGGAGTGGGTGACGAACGGCGAGAAGAAGAACGTGGTGGCGTTCGTGCGGCGGCACGGCGGGCGCGCCGTGTTCGTGGCGGCCAACCTGCGTCCGACGGACACCGCGTTCATCCCGCAGGGCGTGATGCTCGATCCGGCGAAGAAGCCGATCCTCTCGGAAAACGTCAAGGTGGAAAAGGACGGCACGTGTCGTTTCGGCGCGTACGGCTTCATCGCACAGGAATTCGAGTAACTGGAGAAAAAGAAGTTGAAGATTTCAATGGCATGGATGGCGTTGCTGGCGGCGGCACTGGGTGCGTCCGGCGCGCGGGGCGATGCGGTGGCGGACTGCGCGCGCATCTTCGAGGCGGAGATGCGCGACGGCGTGATACACGGCGCGACCATGGTGGCGGGTGGACTCGAGGGGACGGACGTCGCGGCGTCGTGGGGTTGGGCGGACGCGGCGCACACCGTGCCCATGACGCCGCGCACCGTGATCGACATGGCGAGCGTCACGAAGACGGCGGCCGGCGTGACGGCCTACCTCGTGGCCCACGCGCGGGGGAAGGTGTCGGACTTCGACGTGCCGTTTACCAACTGTCTGCCCGCCTACTCTGCGCCGCTTGCGCGCATGATTACGCTCCGGGACCTGGCGAACCACGTGTCCGGCTTCGGCGAGGCCGACGGAAAGGGGAAGCGCGTCTATTTCAGCAATGATTCCCGGACGATGTTGCGGAACATCCTCTCGATGCCGCCGAAGGCACCAAGGCCGGGGCATGTCTTCTACTCCTGCAGGAACTACGTCCTCCTGGGGCAGGCGTTCGAGGCGACGATGGGATGCCGCGCGGCCGAGTTCTGCCGTCGTGAGATTTTTCTGTCGGCAGGCATGAGCGACACGTCGCTTGGCGCGCCGCTGCCGTCCATCGGGCCAGATCGCCTCGCGCAGACGTGCGGGACGAAGAAGTGCGGCGTGATCTCCGATTTCGTGGCGCGCCCGCTCTGGGCGGCCGGCATCGGCACGTTCAACGCCGGTCTCTTCTCGACGGCGGAGGACATGGCGAAGCTCATGCGCGTGTACCTGCGCGGAGGCGTGTGCGACGACGGCACGCGCCTCTTCGGCGAGGCGGAGATGGCGCTCATCGCGCCATCCGCGACGAACAAGGTCGAGGGCGCGCGCACGTTCGGGTGGCAGTCGGCAAGCGAGAACCTGCCCCCGGAGCTGTTCGGCACCTCGCTCTTCCATTCGGGATGGAGCGGGCAGACGGTCCTCTTCGACCTGAAACGCCGCCGGTATGCGATCGTGATCACCACGCGGTGCGGAGCCTACAAGCGTGCGAAGCGCGAGCGCTTCGCCGCCATTGGGTTGCTTCTACGAGAGGAGACCAAGAAATGAAATCGAGAACGTTCCTGATTGCGGTTGCGGCGCTGTCCTTGGCGTGCGCGGCGGAAGGGGACGCATGGTTCCCGTTCGTCATCTCGTACGGCGGCGCGGACAACGCGTCGAGTGTGGCGCATCTTCTCGACGCGCCGGCCGGCAAGCACGGCTTCGTGCGCGTGGCTGGCGGCGAGTTCGTGACGGACGCGGGCCCGATCCGCTTCAACGGCACGAACATCACCGGCCCTGCCAACTTCCCGGAACATGACGTGGCGGATCGTCTCGCCGCCCGTTTTGCGCGCCTCGGCATCAACTGCGTGCGCCTCCACTTCATGGACACGTGGTACAAGAATTTCATGGACGTGCGCAAGCAGGGCATCCTCGACGACGACACGAAGACGCAGCGGAAACTCTCCCCGCAGCAGCTGGACAAGCTGGACTACATGATCGCCGCGTTCAAGAAGGTAGGCGTCTATGTGAATATCAACCTTCACGTGGGGCGGACGCTCGACGAGCGCGACGGTCTGCCCGGCGGCTCTCCGTGGGCGAACAAGACCGTGGGGCAGTTCATGCCGCGCATGGTGGAG
>CACWSW010000118.1 GCA_902763655.1 uncultured bacterium | reverse complement strand
GGCGACATCGCCGACAAGTTCTACCCCGAAGGCTACGCGCACTACTGCGCCGTAAGGCGCGAGACATACCCCGACCCGGCGAAGGCGCCGCGCGAGCTGTACGTCTGGGCCAACCACGACCGGATGGCCTACCCCGAGGACGACTCCAAGAACCCGTTTCTCGCCTTCCCGAAGGTAAAGGAGCTGCTAGGCATCCCGAACGAGGCTTATGACGAGGTGTCGCTCAAGGGCTTCACGTTCCTCGTGTTCCCGCAGTGGCTGGACGCCAAGCGATACGAGTCGACGATCGCCAAGGCGTGCGCCGCGAACCCCGGCAAGCCGGTCTTCATCTTCGACCATGTGCCGCCGCTGGGCACCACCGCGAACTCGTACTCGTGGGGTAGCAGCGGCCGCCGCAGCATTCTCTCCAAGTACCCGCAGGTGATCAACATCACCGGCCATGCGCACGGTTCCCTGCGCGACGAGCAGAACATCTGGCAGGGCGCATTCACCAGCGTGAGCGTCGGGTGCCTCGCGCAGTGGGGTGGCGATCTCGTTGGACGGCAGGTTCCGACGCTCCAGAACTGGAGCTGCATCGTGATGGAGGTATACGCCTCGCGCGCGGTGTTCAGGAGGTTCGAGCTGCAGCAGGGCGTCGAGATCGGCGCGGATGCGCCGTGGACTGTGACGTGGCCCTACGATCCCTCTAACGCGCCCTACGATCCGAAGCGCCTGTGCGCGTCACGTCCGAAGCCGCAGTTTCCGGCGGGCGCAAAGCTGTCGTTCAAGGTCGACGGCACGCCGTTCTCGTCGCTCGCCGTGACGTTCCCCGCGACGACGGACACGGCGACGACGCACCACTACCGCCTGGAGATGGCACGTCGCGGCGCGGACGGCGCGTGGCGCACCTTCGCGCGCCGCGAGACACGCGGAGAATACCATCTGCCGGTCGATGCGCGCGGCGCGACGCTGACGGACGCCACCATTTCCGCCGGCTACTTCACGCCCGGCGAGACGTGCCGCTTCTCGGTGACGCCCGTCAACTTCTGGGGCGGCGAGGGGGAGACGATCAGCGCGGAATGGACGCCGCCCGAAGTGAAGCGAGTCACGCACATCTGGGATGGCGTGCCGGCACCGGCGCGAGACGGCGAGAAGTTCAAGTTCAACGGCAACGCGGAGTTCTCGTTCCCCGTGGGCGTGTGGGAGAAGATTCCGGTAGGCACGAAGCTGCGCCTGACCGCCGATCTTCTGCTGGAGCAGGGCGACGTGCGCGGCGTCAACTTCATGCTCCAGTCCCTGCCTGGCAAGAAGCGCCCGTTCGGCAGCGTCCTCACGCCTAAAGGCTTCTCCGACCTCCGCTACGTGGTGGAGTTCAAGCGGCAGGCCACCACCACGCCGTACAACTTCGTCATGCGCCAGGGCGACCGCTCGAAGATCCTCTTTCGCCGCCTGGCGCTCGACAGGATCGCATGACCATGCAGGGGCTGAGCTTCTATTGGCCGTTCATCCGGCTGGGCGTGACGGACGTGTGGCGCCACAAGACGCGCTCGTTCCTGACGATGCTCGGCATGGTGTTCGGCGTAGGCTCGGTGATCGCGATGCTCGCGGTGGGCGAGGGCGCGAGCCACCAGGCGCTCGAGTCGATCAAACGGCTCGGCAGCCAGAACATCATGGTGAACTCCGTGAAGCCGACGTCCGACGAGAGCACGTCCAGCTCGGCTACGCAGGGCGCGCGGCTGGCGGTGTACGGGCTGCTGAACGACGACGAGGCGCGCATCAACGAGACGGTGCCGGGCGTGGAGAAGACCGTGCCCGCGCGCATGGTGAGGCGCAACGCGCGCTTCAACGAGCGGCAGCTGGAGCTGCGCGTGGTGGAGACGATCCCCGAGTGGTTCGAGGTGGTGCCGCGCCCGATCCTCGCGGGCCGCGTGCTGAACGAGTCGGACATGGAGTCGCGCGCGAACGTGTGCGTGCTCACGGAGTTCGGCGTGCGCAAGCTGCTGGCGGCGGAGACGATGCTCGGCCAGCGGGTACGGCTCGGCGGCGGCGTGTTCGAGGTGGTCGGAATCGTGAAGAACGAGTCTGGCGGGACGGTGCGCGCCCCCGATTCCGACGCTGACGCCTACATCCCGATGTCTACGGCCGCGCGCCTCTTCGGCGTGGCGAACATCCGCTATTCGGCTGGCGGGATGGAAGGGGAGCGCGTGGAGCTCTCGCAGATCATCGTGAAGATGAAGGACACGTCCGTGGTGGAGGCCGGCGCGAAGGCCATTGAGGCGATGTTGAAGCGGTTCCACAAGAAGCAGGACTTCAAGATCGACGTGCCGCTCTCCCTCCTCCGCGAGGCGGAGAAGACGAAGCGCACGTACAACATCGTCCTCGGCGCGATCGCGGGCATCTCGCTCCTGGTGGGCGGCATCGGCATCATGAACATCATGCTCGCCTCCGTGACGGAGCGCACGAAGGAGATCGGCATACGGCGGGCGATCGGCGCGCGCAAGAGCCGCATCGTGGTGCAGTTCCTCATCAACACGTGCGTCCTCTCCATCGGCGGCGGGCTGGCGGGGCTTGTGGTGGGCGTGACGATTCCGCTCCTCATCACGTTCTTCACGCAGATGCCTACCGTCATCCAGCCCTACTCGATGGTGCTCGCATTCGGCATATCGGTGGGGATCGGAATCGTGTTCGGCCTCTATCCTGCGCTTCGCGCAGCTTCGCTCGATCCGATCGAGGCGCTGCGTCACGAGTGATCGGGGCTGCGGCGCATGACGAGCTTCGAGACGGCGATGTAGGCGCCGGCCAGCAACGTTGCGCCGAGAAGTATCCATACGAGGTTCGCATCGAGCATCGCCTTGCCGCGGTGGACGAGCTCGAGGTAGGTTATGTCCCCTGCGGAGCGTCCGAGCGCGTAGCCGACGGCGGCGAGGATGGTCGTCCATATCCCTGCGCCGAGGCCCGTGAAGAGCGTGAACCTGGCGAGCGGCATCCGGGCGAGGCCGGCCGGAATGGAGATGAGCTGGCGGATGACGGGAACGAGGCGGCAGACGAACGTGGTGACGTTGCCGTAGCGGTTGAACACCTCGCAGGCGCGGTCGAGCGCCTCAGGCTTCACGAAGAACCACTTGCCGTACTTGCGGAGGAACGGTTCGCCCAGCTTGGAAGAGAGGAAGTAGTTGAAGTACGCGCCGGCCAGGGATCCGGCGAGACCTACGGCGCAGGCGAGCGCGAGGTCGGGAACGGGCGCATGGAGCGTCAGTTCTCCGCGCGCCGCGAGGAATCCCGCGGGAATCATGACGATCTCGCTCGGGAACGGGATGAACGAGCTTTCGATCGCCATGAAGGCGAATATGAACGCGTAGCCCCAGAGCGGGGCGAGCGCGGCGAAGTAGTCAAGATGGCTTGCAAGCGTGTCGAGCATGGCGTCCATTATAGCACATCTCTGCGCACCATATCCGCCGCCATCCCCCTGTTGTGCCCGCCATTGCAGTTTTCCGCAGGAAAGAGTATACTGTCTACGGTTTAGCAGGCTATATGCCGTAGTCGATTGCCTATGTCGTATGATGAAAAAATCAGATAGAACCCTTGTCGAATCCGACCGCAGCGACCGTGCGTTGTTCAGTTCGCTTGTGAAGCATATTGCCCAGGCGGAGCGCAACGAGGATCCTTCCGATTTCATACTTGAGACGATTGGGCGCAGCGTGGGGGCGGACCGTTGCTACGTCTACTGGTTCTGGGAGCCCGGCAAATCCTCCATGTGCACCAACACGCACGAATGGTGCGCCGACGGAATCAAGCCCGAGATCGGCGGGCAGCAGACGTGCAACCTTGAGGACCTCGTCGAATTCAACGCCTGCATCATGTCAGGGCGGGACTTCCTGTTCACTGACATCAACGCCATCGACGCCGGCTCGCGGGAATGGCTCGCGCCGCAGGGCATCCAGTCGCTCATCGCGACGCCGCTCGTGGGGGCGAGCAACGCGATCTTCGGGTTCGCGGGGTTTGACTTCGTCAAGGCACCCTGCAAGGAGTTCACGGAGCGCATCATCTTCAACATCCATCAGGCGGCAGCCCTTCTCCTCAACTGCCAGAGGATGCACGAGCAGGACATGGCTCGTTTGGACATCATGCGGCAGGAGGACGAGCGCCAGGAATACGACCACGATCTGGATAGCACGCTGGCCGCACTCCAGAACGACGTGCATTCCATGCGCCCGTCGCAGATGCTGGAGATTGTGCGCAAACGCCTGGACGCAGACTTCTGCAATATCGTGAAGGTCATCCGCCCGGAAGGCGGCGGAACGATTCTGGCGGGGCATGCGCTGACGCGCAACGGAGTGACGAACGCGCGGGATTGGGTTCTCACGCCGAATACCGTTCGCGCCCTCGACATGCGGCTACTGACAAGTTTCGTCGTCACGTTCCGCGAAGGCGAGATAGCTTGGCTGGAGGAGAATATCGAGGCGGAAGATTCCATGTCCGGCCTCGCGGGACAGATAAAGGTCCTCCATTTCACCGGCGTCCTCCAGGGGGGGAGGCTTGTCGGCATCCTGTGCGTCGGCTTTACCGAGGAGCGTCCGCTCACGCCGATCCAGGCCAGCTTCCTGCGGCGTTCGGCATCCCTCATCGTGTCGGCCCTGGAGCGCATCGAGACCTACCACGACCTGACCGTCGCGCTGAACGTCGCCAGCCTGAAGGCCGAAGTCGTGGAGTTCATGTACAAGCACCAGGACTACGGGGAGATCAGGGATTTCATCGGCACCAAGGTGTGCGAAATCACCGGGGCGCAGCATCTCATGCTGTGCGCCGACGACGGTTCGCGCAGCGACTGGTTCGGCGAGGACGCGTCGAGCTGCTGCCGCAACTGCGCGAAGGCGGCCGTCAGCATCAACAAGCAGCTGCCGCCGGAATTCTTCGCCGGAAGCGAGGTGCTGGTTTTCCGCGAGGGGGATCCGCTGCCGGACATGAATCGGCCGCCGTATTGCCAGATGACGTCCTCCGCCGTCGCTCAGTTCAAGAAAGGCGACGGCTGGTGGCGGATGGTGGCCGACTATACGAAGCCGCACAAGCACAACATGGACATGGTCGCGCACGGCCTCCACACCGCGCTGGAGTTCCTGGCCATCGCGTATGACAGGGAACTTCGCGAGAAGATGATCGCCCGGATGCAGGAGCACCAGCGTTTCCGTTCCAATCTGCTCGCCTACGCGCTCGCAAAGGACGATCTGCCGGGATTGATCGAGCTCATCATGTTCCGTCTGCTCAGCCTGACCGCATGTGACTACATCGCGATCCATTCAGTAGATGGAGACCATCGTCTGCTGTATCCTGGAGAAGAGCTGAGGACATGTCCGAAGCGGTGCGAGGGGTGCTCCTTCTACAAGCTCCTGATTCCGCCTGTCGAGGATGCCGACCATCTCATCGAGTTGATAGACACGAAAGGGCAGACTGTCACGTCGCTTCCTTCCGACTGTCCGGCGAAGTCGCTTGAAGTCGTTGTCGTGTACTGCGAGGGGAAGCCCTGGGGCGGCATTGCGCTTCACTACGTGGACCGGCAACACAAGATTTCGGAAAACGATCGTTGTACGCTCAAGATTGCCGCCAATGTGCTGACGTTGGCCCTTGAGCGTCATGCCGCCGCCGTCCGTCTGGAAAACGAGCGTGATCGGGTGTTGGAAGCCGAGAAGACCCGAAGCTACTTCTTCTCGGCGGTCTCGCACGACATCCGCACGCCGCTTAATGCCATCATCGGGTTCTCGGAGCTCCTGCAGGCCGGCGATGTTCAGCCGGAGGATGCGAAGCAGGCCCTCAGCATGATCGTGTCGAGCGGCAAGATGCTCCTGCAGCTCGTGAACGACGTGCTTGACCTCTCGAAGATGGACCTTGGGAAGCTCACGTTCAGCCTCGAACCGGCGGATGTCGGCGAACTCCTGCGCGAAGTCGTGCCGGCGTACCAGCCGATGATGACCAAGAACGGCCAGGCCTTCGTCCTGGAGATTGACGAAATGCCGCGCCTCATGGTCGATCCCCTCCGTTTCCGCCAGGTGATGTTCAATTACGTCAGCAACGCGGTCAAGTACGCGGGGCCTTGCACGATCCGCATCTCGTCCACCTACGAGAATGGCATGTTCAAGCTGACTGTCGCGGATAACGGCAAGGGCGTATCTCCGGAGAAGGCCAAGCTCCTCATGCAGCCTTTCGTGCAGGCCGACATCAAGAACCGTGCGGAGGGAAGCGGGCTGGGCCTTGCTATCTGCAAGCGCCTTGTGGAACTTGCGCATGGCACGCTTTCGATCGACACGGCGCCCGGCAAGGGCTTCGCGATCCATGTCGAGGTTCCGGTCGAGGTCGCGCCCGAGGAACGTTCGAGCGGCAAGGACAGCACGACAGGGGTGCTTGAAAGTTCCAAGCTGCCCAAGCGCGTCTTCGTGGTGGACGATTCGCCTGTGAACCGTGCGGTGCTGAAGGCATTGCTCGCGAGGCTGGGCATCAACGACATCGTGCTGGCAGAAGACGGCAAGATGGCGCTTGAGAAACTCGAGGAAGATCCGGCGTTCGACATCGTCATGTCCGACATGTGGATGCCCGTCATGGGCGGCGCCGAACTCGTCAGACGCATCCGGGCCGACGAACGCCTCGCGCACCTGAAGGTGTGCTTGATCACCGCAGACGTGGAGGCGCGCACGAACTATGAGGAACAAGGTTTTGACACGTTGCTCCTAAAGCCCGTGACTCTTGAGAAGATGACTGAACTCTTGAATATGCTCGCGAACTGAAGCGTCAAAGGATTGGGGTTGCCAGTGAAAAGACAGGACGCCTTGAAGAAGCCGCTGCTTGGACTGCTGATGGTGGCCTGCTTGCTGTCGGCGTTTGCGGCGACAACGGCCGACATGTCGTTCAGGCTCGGCGCATGGAGCTCCAACGACTGGATCCTCGTGAAGAGTCCACGCTTCAGCTACATGCATGGCTTCGTGCAGAGGGATGCCTGCATCGAGAACGAATGCCCGCCCGTCTCCGGCGAAGAGATCTTCAAGAAGCACTGCAGCGAGGTTTATTCCGCAATGGTGCTGAAGGACCGGGCGGAGATCGGCCAGACCGTGTCGTCCACCATGAGCTTCGACTGGCGCATGGCTCCGCTGATCGTGCTCGCCGAGAAGCTGGAACAGGCCGATGGCGGCGAACCGACGTTCGGAGAGCACTGGGAGATCGTCCTCTACGACGAGGGCCTGAACGTCTGGCACCATTCCATCAAGGACGGCAAGCCGTTCTGGTACAAGGCCGCCTGCCTCAAGGTCCCGTTCTCCAAGGATACGCGCTACAACCTGGAAGTCAAGGTCTCGAAGACGCACAAGGGCGTGAGGGAGATGATGGTGAAGTGCGGCGGGCACGAATTCGGATACGTCGACAACGATCTGCCTGATTCGTTCTACGCGGGCATCATCGGCTGCGAGGGGCGCAACAGGTTCTACGACTTCAAGATAAGGTGACATCGCCGTGCGCGATGCTGCCCTGCAGAAAGGAAAACCATGAAGACTACAAGCCTACTTGCATTGGCCGCCATCTGCGCGGCAGCCTGCAGCGCCCGCGCCGACATCGAGGCGAAGCTGACCCGCGAAGGACATGTCACCTTCGGCGACACGGGGCTCGCCCTCTTGCCGACCGTGTACGCGGAAGGCTGGCACGGCTCCGCCTTTTCGCGCGCGGAACGGTTCAATAAATTCCCCAACGCGAAGACCGGCACCGCGTCTTGGATCCTGAAAGGCTTCCGCGACGTGCAGCTGGGGCATGGCACCACGCGCCTCGTCGCCGCATCGGATGGCCGCGTTGCCTTTAGTGCGGAGTTCGCCTCGGACGCCGACCAGCGCCCCGAAGGTGTCCTGCTAAGCATGAACTTCCCCGCCTCGCGTTTCGGCGGCCTCGGCTGGACGGCCGATGCGAAGAAGGGCGTGTTCCCGCCGTCATTCACTCCCGGCAAGACCAGCCTGTTTTCCGGCAAGGTGCGCCGCGTGTCGCTCGCGCTGCCCGGCGGCGGCGCGCTTGACTTCGCGTTCGACGGACCCACGGCCGTGCTCCTGCAGGACAGCCGCCGTTGGGGCAACAACTTCACACTCCGCATCGGCTGCGGGCGCGTGCCGTTCGGGAAGGGCGCCACGCGCGTCCTCTCCGGCACCGTTGGCGCGTCCGAACCCCTGCGCGTCGCCTACGCGTCGCCCACGCGCATCCTCCCCGGCGACGACTGGGTGCCGCTCGACTACAAGAAGGACATCCTCGCCGGCTCTGCGCTCGACTTCTCCGGCATGGGCCTCCAGGACGCCCCCGCCGGCAAGCACGGCTGGCTGAAGAACGTGGGCGGACACTTCGAGTTCGAGAAACTGCCCGGTGTGTTCCAGCGCTTCTACGGCGTCAACTTCTGCTTCACCGGCAACTACCCCACGCACGAGCAGGCCGACCAGGTGGTCACGCGCCTCGTGCGCCTCGGCTACAACACGATCCGCGTGCACCACTACGAGCGCGACCTGGTCGGCTCAAAGGGCGGTTTTGAATTCATTCCTGAGATGATCGACCGTCTCGACTACTTCCTCGCCGTCGCAATCCGCCAGGGGCTCTACGTGACGACCGACCTCTTCGTGTCGCGTCCCGTCGCGTGGAAGGACATCGGCCTTGCCGACCGCGGCCCCGGCCTCATCCCCGAAAAGGGCTTCTACAAGTGCCTCGTGGCGCTCTGGGACCCCGCGTTCGAGGACTGGAAGAAGTTCTCCGAGAAGTTCCTCCTGCACGTGAACCCATACACGGGCCGCCGCTACCTCGACGAGCCCGCGATGCCGCTCATCTCCCTCATAAACGAGGGACAGCTCACGATGGGCTGGACGCGCAAGAAATTCGCCGCGCGCGAGGACCCAATCATCCGCGACGCCTGGACGAAGTGGCTCGCCGAGCGCCGCGCCGCCGATCCCGCGTTCTGCCCCGACGCGCCCACCGCCGCGCAGGACGTCTCCTCCTACGGAACCAACAACGCCGCCTTTGCGCACTTCATGGCGGACGTCGAGCGCCGCAGCGCGTCGCGCATGATAGCCTTCCTCCGCAAGCTCGGTTCGCGCGCTCTCTTCACGAACGCGAACTGCGGTCCGCACTACACCCCCATGCAGTTCACGCGCGAAGACTGCTACGACTACGTGGACGACCACTTCTACGTGGACCACCCCCGCTTCCTCGAGAAGAGCTGGTCGCTCCCTGCGAAGGTCGGAAACTCGAACCCCGTGCTCTCGCTCCAGCTACCCCCCACGCGCGTTGCGTTCACGCGTCTCGCGGACAAGCCGTTCACGATCACGGAGTGGAACTTCTCCGGCCCCTGCATGTTCCGCGGCGTGGGCGGCATCATGACTGGCGCGTTCTCCGCGCTCCAGGACTGGGACGGACTCTGGCGCTTCGCCTACACGCACTCCCGCGACGACATGGCGGACGGCAAGGGCACGCCCGGCTACTTCAACACGTGTACCGATCCGCTTGGACAGGCCTCCGACCGCGCGAGCGTGTGTCTCTTCCTGCGCCGCGACCTCGCGCCGCTGACCGCTGCCGAGACCTACCTCGTGACGGACG
>CACWSW010000117.1 GCA_902763655.1 uncultured bacterium | reverse complement strand
CGCGAAGCCGATCTACGACCTGATGGCGCAAAGGATCGGGTTGCCGCCGGAGCGGCTTCTCTTCCTGGACGACGTGCCGTCGAACGTGGAGGCCGCGCGTAGCTACGGGTGGCAAAGCGAAGTATACATGGCGGCTCCGTAGGCCGCCATCTCGGAAACGGCTGGGATGGCACAAGGGATGCCGAAGCGCCGCTCCACGGCACGGCGCAGGGCGGGATTGCGCGTTAGGGCGTTGCCGACGCCAACGAGCGCATTCGCTCTGCCCAAATCGATACCGTCGGCGAGGTCGTCGACGATTTTTCGGATGCAGCGTGCGATACGTTCGTCGGACTCCGCGCGGGCGTTCATCTCGTCCCATGTGAGGCCAAGTTCGTCGCGAAGCTCCGCAAATGCTTTGCCGCCGACGAGCGAAATGCGGCAGAGGAGTGTCTTGCCGTCCGGGTAGGGGCGCCGTTCAAGCGAACCTTCGCTCCACGGATGGAACGGCGCGTCCTCCACGATGCTCAACTGCCCGCTTGTACCAACGTTGACCACCGCGCAGCCGGGGAAGAGCGCGCGCGCCGCGTAGACGCCGGCCTGGTTGTCGCCGAGCATGGACGTTTCGTCCAACGTCGGCAACCATGACTGCGGCACTTTGCCATCGACCTCCTCCAAATGCCATGAATGAAGGAAGGTGGAGTCGATCACGAGCCGTTCCGTGCGTCGGGCAAGGACGAGTCCGCAGATTGGCAGGCAGGCCGCGATTGGTCGATTCTCGGCGGCCCAGCCTGCCATCACGCGTCCGCCGAAGCGACGCGCGTCGCGCCAGGTGACGAAGGGAGTCACGGGACGAAGGTCGCGATCCACGCCGACGACGCCGTGCATCTGGCCGGTCCAGCCGAAGCGGTCGGCCTTGCCGGTCTGTGTCTCAAGTTCTGCGATGACGTGATCCGTTGCGGACATGAGACGTTCTGGATCCTGCGCGTGTGTCCCCGCAGGCAGATCGGGGATGTCGGCTTCGTGCGCGTGCGTGACGGTGGCGGTGACTTTCCCGCTGTCGTCCACGGCCACTCCCGAGACGGATGTCGTGCCTATGTCGATTCCAAGCGTCATGTTTCGCTCAAAGCTGAATGTCCTCGAGGGGGCGTCCCTTGGTTTCGGGGACGATGAACAGCGCCCAGAGGAAGTGCACCACCATCATCACGCCGAAGAAACCGAAGATCGCCCACGGCGGGACGCTCTCGGCCGCCATCGGGAAGGTGAGCGCCACGAGCGCGGCGAAGAACCAGTGCGTGAAGCTGCCGAGGGCCTGTCCCTGCGCGCGGAACCGCTGCGGGAACACCTCCGCGATCAGCACCCAGATGACGGTGCCCTGTCCTACGGCGTGTGCGGCCATGAAGAGGAAGATCGAGGCGGCGGCCAACGTGCCGTTGCCGACGGCGAAGCAGACGCTCGCCATCGCGAGCGACACGACGTAACCCGCGCCGCCGATCAGGAGCAGCGTCTTGCGTCCGAGCCGGTCGATGAGCCACACACCGGTAAACGTGGCGGCGAAGTTGAGCAGACCGAGCCCGAACGTGGCGAGGAACTGCGCGTTGCGCTCGAACCCCGCGAGGTTGAAGATGCGCGGCGCGAAGTAGTTCACGGCGTTGCAGCCGCTCAGCTGGTTGAAGAACGCCACGCAGAACGCGAGCAGGATCGGGCGCAGGTTGGCGCGGCAGAAGAAGGGGACGGAGGATTCTTCTTCGGCGCCCTTGCCGCGTGAGGCGAGCCAGCGCGGCGATTCTACGAGAAATGGGCAGAGCGCGGTGAACACGAGCGCCGGGAACGCCTCGACGCCGAGCATCCAGCGCCAGGCGTTCTCCCCGACGTCCTTCAGCGCGAGGTTGGAGGCGAGCGACACCACGACGCCGAGCACGATGTTGAACTGGAAGAGCGCGGTGAGCTTGCCGCGCGATTCGGCTGGGGATATCTCAGCGATGTACACGGGCGCGGCGATGGTCGAGACGCCCACGCCGAGACCGCCGATGAAGCGGGCCGCGATCATCGACCACGGACCGGCGGCGAACGCGCTCCACACGGCGGAGACGAAGAACAGGATGCCGACGCCGAAGAGGGTGTTCTTGCGCCCGAACCTGTCGCTCACCTTGCCGCCCGCGATGGAGCCGAGCACGGTGCCCCACAGGGCTGCGCTCACCACCCAGCCGTGCATCTGGCCAGAAAGGTTCCAGAGCCACTGGATGTCCTGCTCCGCGCCGTTGATGACGATCGTGTCGAACCCGAAGAGGAAACCGCCCAGCGCGGCGGTGATCGCCAGAAACCAGATTTTTGCTTTTGTCATTTTATGTCCGCTTTCTTGAACTTGCCCGCGCGGCGGCAGATCATCGTGCGCGCGCCGCCGATCTCTACGTCGAAGATGGTGACGTTGGACTTCTTGTCCCAGTATTGCACGAGCCGGACGGGATAAGCCGAAGTGAACTCCGGCAGGTTGGAGATGCGGAAATTGCCGGCGCGGTGCGCGGCTTCGAGCTTGACGTCCGCCACGTCGTCCGCGAACGTGGCGATACGCGCCACAGGATCGATTGCGAACGTGAGCGCGGCGCCATTGCCCGAATCCTGTGCGAATACGAGGCGGAATGCCTGGTTGGGCTGTGCCGTGAATGTTTCTGGCGGCACCGGCGGTGTAATCTCCGGCACCCATTTCGTGCCGAGCATGCCGTCGGGGTTCTGTATCAACTCGCGGAACACAAGCCAGCCGCCCCAGCCGTAGACGTGGTTGAGCCAGCCGGCCATGATACGGCGGTTCGTACCGAACGGCGCGACCATCGGCACAGAAAGCCCCTCGTACGGCGCGAGCCCCGTGTCCGTCCAGTTGGCAAACGTGCCCGGCGCTCCCGTGGGGCTGTAGGCGAACTTCGTGAATCCCTGGAACAGATAGTAGCGGCCGTTCCACTCGAACAGGCAGGGACAGTCCCCGCCGATGGGTATCGTGTCGTCATGCAACGTCCAGTCCCCGATGTGGTCGCTCATCCAGATTTTCCCGACCATGCCGTAGCCGGTTACCAGTCCGAGCAACCCGTCCGTGCGGTTGTAGATCGTGGGGTTCTGCGTGGCGTGGACGATCCGGCGCGATTTCACGAAGTGGATGCCATCCTCGGACACGGCATACGTGGCGCCGATCGGATAGGCGGGGTCCTTCGTGAGGCGGCTCGTGTGCAGGCCGTATGCGAGATGGAGCTTGTCTTTGTAGACGAACGGCGTGCCGGTGCCGAGCGTCTCCCACCATTCGTCTATCGGCACGGCGTGTGGATGCTCGTCCCAGTTGACCAGGTCGGCGGAGGAGATGTGCGCGAAGTAGTGCCGCCCCGCGCCGTCGCCAGACCTGTGGTGCCGCCGGTCGAAGAGGTAGAACACGTGCAGGCGGTTCCGCCACGTGCCGAGCGCCACGTCGCCGACCCAGGCGTTGGGGTCGTCTGGCGTCCAGTACTGGATGGGGCGCGCTATGCGCCGGGAATCCGGCATCTTCGGAAGCGCGTCGGCGAGCGCTGGAGAAGACAACGTCGCCTTTTTCACGCGGGGCGACAGAGACTTCTCCTTCGGGTTCTTCGGCCAGGCGAAGGGATCGGGGGCGGGCGGCATGTCGTCGTCCTGCACGCCGTCCACGCATATCGTCCAATGCGGCGACGAGAAGTTCAGCGTCACGTCGTGCACTCCGTCCGTGCGCGCGAGCGCGCCGAGGGGGATGCCCACGCGTCCGCCGCGCTCGCAGATCGTCGCTTCGATCACGGGGCACGAGCCGTCCGGCATCGGGAAGTTGAGGTAGTTGCCGTGCCGGGTGTCATACGACTGCAGATCTTTGTCTTGTCCGGCGATGCGAAGCGCGAGCCGCGCGCAGCCCACCTCGTAGAGCGCCTCGCCGGCTGTCACGCCGGAAAGGTCGACCTTGAGCTTCACGGTGAAGCAGGGGGCAGCGGCCTGCGCCGCAAGGGCGGCGCAGAGGGCCAGCGTGGCGGCGAGGGGACGATATTTCACGGGCATGATCCTTTCATCGGGGTTAACGGAAGATGACCGTCATGCCTGAGTTGACGACATGTACGCTTACGGCTCCGTTGTCGGTTTTGATGGTCGCCTTCGTTCCGCGCGGCAGGTTGGCGAACGTCCAGTCCGCAAAGTTGGCCGTACCAGAGAGCGCGTTGGCGGTGAAGAGCGGATAGACGGTGGGCGGCTCACAGGTCTCCGGAAGGGCAACCGTCCCGCCGCCCACGATTATGAGCGTGCCGGAGACGGTCGTGGGCGCGGGACGCGCAAGCACGGTGACGCCGTCCGCGAGCGTCAGGTCGCCAGTCAGCGCGAGTGACGCATCTAGCAAGTCCGTGACTGTCAGGTTGACGCCTCTGACGCTTCCCGTGCCGGTCAGGCACACGACTTCCGCTCCATGGCTGACGCCTGCCGCGCCGAACTGATGGTAAGAGGCAATCTCGGTGGCCGTCAGCACGCGGCTCCACACGGCAAGCTCTGCCATGTTGCCCTTGTAGTAGGATGTTCCGTCGTAGAACGCCTTGCCAACCTTGAATCCGCCTGCAAGGGTGTTGAGCGTCGACGTGTTTTGGTAGGAAGCCGGGCCGACCTTCAGCTCGCCGTTCATGTACAGGGAAACTTGCGAACCGTCCCAGACGGCGACGAACGAATTCCAATGGTCAAGGACATCGGACTTCGTGCAGGTCATGTAGACGTTGTCGCTGCCCCACGGAAACAGCCCAAACCGTGCGCCCTGTTGGCGCAGGGCAAAGTTCATGTATTTGGTATTTGTGTTGTTAAAGCCCTCTGCCCCCCATGAAATTATTGCGCCTTCCTTCTCGCAGTCAGTTGCAGGTTTGATGAAGCAGGCGATCGTACGCTGCATGTTGCCGGTCGGCATGCTCGCGGGGAACGCAGCTGCTTCAAGCCACGTGCTGCCGTCGAAGTAGAGTGATCCGCCTGTGGAGAAGGGTGAATCCGGCGAGAACGTCCCGCTCGATCCTCCCGCCACATGGAGGTCGGCACCGTGGCCGGAATGGTCGGAAAGGAGCGTCGTTGAGGAGTTGAACGGGTAGTGGACCGCTGGCGAGTCGAAGAAGAGGTTGCCGCCCGACACGTCCAGAATCGCTCCGGTGTCGGATTGGGTGGAGCCGATGCCACCATCCTGGTAAAGGGTTGCGATCTCTTGGCCGGAGAATGCGCGGTTCGCGATCAACACGTCGTCGATCCAGCCGGTGAAGTTGGCGTCGCCGAGCGTCGTGCCGATCTGGAACTGTTCGTTGCCGAAGTTCGGAGTATAGGTCGAGTCTGAATTTCGGAGCTCGCCGTCGCAATAGAGGCGGCGGGTAGTGCCGTCCCATGTGCCCACCACGTGGTGCCAGCCGTCCTTGAAATTCCCGCTCGGCAGCGTGGCGCCAATATCTTGGGCCCACCAGTAGTTCCAGATGCTGGTGAAAGTGTCGTTGTTCATGCGGAAGTTGTTGGAGCCGCCGTTGACGCCGGAATTGCCATAGCCGATCCATCCGCCGTGGTTGTGGCAGCTCGCGTCGGCCTTCGCCCAGAGAGAGACGGTGTAGGGGGCGTTGCCGGTAGGAACAAACTCGGGGAACGGCGTGACCTCCAGGATCGTGCCACCGTCGAAGTAGAGACAGCCTCCAGACCGGCCCTCGGCGCTATATGCGGGGGTTCCGCTCTTGACGGCGAGGTCGTATTGGTTCGTGGTCGCATCGCGCATTGCTGCCGTGAGCGAGCCGTCGAACGGGAAATGGATCACGGTTCCCGACGGGTGCTCGTAGGATGCCTGCGTCACGTCCGGCGCGAACGTGACGTTGTCCAGATGCGCGGTCTCGTCCGTGACCACCCTGTCTGCGGCGAGAGTCCCGTTTCTCACGCTTCCGCCGCCCTTGATTTCCACCAGCCGGCACGATACGCGCTGTCCGCCAAGGTCCAGCACGCCGCCGTCGACAACCACCTTTTTCGCGATGTCGCCGGCCAAGGCCTCTCCCACCTTGAGCGTGCCGGCCCTGACGGTGATGGTGCCGCCCACGGGACTGCCTATCGCGAGGAGGGATGCTCCCTCCTTGACGAGATCGAGTCCGCCGGAGAAATGCAGGTTGGTCGTCGCGTTGTCGACCGTCTGGCGGATCGTCACAGTCGGATGCGTTCCGGCCTTGGAGTTCATGATGGTGAATGGCTTTACTTTCGCGCCCTCGCCCGAGAACGAGCCGAGAACCTGGCTGAAGCCGTTCAGATCAAGCTTCATGTGCGCGTCGGATGCGTTCTGGGACGCGAAGTTGGCACCGGTGGGAAAGTAGTTCTCGCCGCCCAGCACGAGCGTGGTTCCGCTGCTGAACCCGTACAACGAGGAGAACGTGCATCCCGGGACGTTCAGATAGACCTTGCCTCCGTTGCCGACCCAGAACGCGCCTGTCAATGACACTGCGGTCTCGATGGTGATCGGGCCGTTCGAGCGGGGCGTGAGGATGAGCTTGTTGCCGGTGATCGCGCCACGGACGGCGAGCGAGCCGTTCTGGCAGTTGATCTTCGTGTTGTTGACGGTCACGGGGCCGGAGATGACGTATTTTCCGTCTTCAAACGAAAGCCGCGCTGCCCAACCGGCAGTATCTTCGGTTCCAAGGACGAGCGCATTCGCCACGGTGACGGTCTCGGATCGGCTGCTGTTCTTGAACACGAGACGCCTCCGCTTCCCGCTGGGCGTCTCCTCGTTCACGTAGACCGTCGAGGTACCGATGGCGTTCGCGTTTGTCACGATGAGCACGCCTTGATCGACGTACAGGCTGCCGTTTGCGGAAAACGGCGCAAGGAGCCGGGACATGACAGTGCTTGAATGCTCCTGCTTGAAGTGGAGGTCGCCGCTACCGATCACCTCGCCTGTCTGGCAGAATTCCGCCGAGCCGGTGATGGCAAGCGATCCGTTGAGCCGAATGGGTACGGAGTTCGTGGCTGTGGCCTCCACATTCAGCTCGTCGCCGTCTGCAAAGGAATACGCACCGTCCACCATGGGGATGTCGCCGCTGCTGCTCATCGTGTAGGTGGCACCCGGCACAAGGCTTGAGTATCCCAAAACGAGGGAAACAAGCCATAACTTGCATCCCCCTGAGACGAGGAATCTTTTCAGTTTCATTCGATTCTTCCTTTCGGTTGTTCGCCTGTCGGACTTGGCGGGCGAATTTGCGCGGATATTCTAGCAGATTCATCTTGAGTTTGAAGCAAGCGGCTTAACAAAGTTGTCTATACCGCTTTCGGCACGTTCGTCTGCTATTCGCGTGCGAATTCTGCTATAATCGCGCCATGCAAAAAGGCATGAGCCATCATCAGGCGATATTCGAGGCGCTGCGGAGGGAGATCCTGCTCGGCAAATACAAGCCTGGCGCGAAGTTCCTGAGCGAACAGCAGCTCTGCCGCCGCTTTTCCGTGGCGCGCGCCACAGTACGCCTCGCGCTCGCACGGCTCAAGGACGCCGGCATGCTGGAGACGCGCAGCGGCTCGGGCACCTACTTGACCGCGAAGGCCCGCAACGCCACGGGGCGGTTGGGAATGATCGTGCCCGGCATCGCGTCGGGCGAGATTTTCCCGCCCGTCTGTTCGGAGATCGTCCGCGTCGCCCGCGATGAGGGGTATGAAATCCTGTTCGGCGACGCCTCGTCACGTGATCCGGAACATCGTGCCCAACAGGCCATTGAGCTTGCCCACCGCTATATCGGAGAGCACGTGGCGGGCGTGTTCCTCGAGCCGATCGAACTTGTGCCAGACGCGCCGCGCGTGACGAACCGGATCATCAAGCTGCTGTCCGAGAGCAACATCCCCGTTGTGCTGCTGGATCGCGACATCGTCTCGCCGCCGGAGCGCAGCCCCTACGACCTTGTCGGACTCGACAACGTGCAGATCGGATGCCGTCTGGCGCGGCATCTGATCGAAAAGGGCGCGCGGCGCATCTGCTGCTACACGCGCCCAGGTTCCGCGCCGACCGTGTGGCTGCGCTTCTCGGGCGCGCGCGGCACCATCCTTGACGCGCGGCTCCCGTGGTCTGCCGACAGCGTCTGCGAGGCGGAGCCGGACGATTTCGAGGCGGTGGCCCGTCTGGTGGCGTCGCGCACGCCGCCAGACGCCTTCCTGTGCGGCAACGACGTGTCTGCCGTCGCGGTTCTGAAGCATCTGCGGCGTCTGCGGCTGAAGGTGCCGCGCGACGTGATGGTGACGGGCGTCGACGACGTCGCTTCGGCGGTTGCGTCCCGCCCCCAGCTAACCACGATCCGCCAGCCTTGCGCAGAGCTGGGGCAGATGGCGTTCCACGCTCTCGTCCAGCGCCTCCGCACGCCGGGTTTGCCGCCGCGCCAGATTCTTCTGGACGCGCCGCTCGTCGCGCGCGGTTCCACGCTGCGTTAGGCCAAAGACGATTCGTGCCATCTTCACCAGAAGACGCGCACGCGCACGCCCGGGCGCATGTAGAAGCGTTTTGTGTTCTTGAGGTGAGGGAAGAGCGGCTGTACGAAGTGGCCTTCCGTCATTGGGACGATCACTACGGTTGGCTTCGCGCCGCTGGCTGCGAGTTGCTTGAGGTCGTCGAAGGAGGTCCAGTAGCCGGTCTGCGGCTCGAAGGGGCGGTTGTACCACGGGAAGGGCCAGGTGTCGGCGGGCGGGAGGGCCACGGCGATGAAGGCAGACTTGCCTGCTTTGCTCCGAGACATCGCGTCGGCGACGACGGCGGCGAGATTCTTCACCTCGGGCGAAGCCGAGGCGTAGTTGTAGGGGATGTCCTTGGAATCGGGGGCGCGGTAGATGCGTTCGAGCGATTTCGCGTTACAGACCAGCTGGAGCATCGCAAGAAGCGCAACTGGGCAGAATGAGATAACGCGGACGAGCGTCGGTGCCCATGACGGCAGACGGCGCAAGGCTTCGTCGTAGGAAGCCCTGCAGAAGCTTACGGCGCCCAGGAACGCGGTCAACAAGAGCGGGATGAACATCTGCAATGCGCACCAGGGCGTCTTGTAGGGAATGACAGCGTAGGCAGCGCTCAATATGAGCGAGAAAAGGACCAGAAACAGAAATGTTTTCTTGAGGGGGAAGACTTCGCGCATGCGAGGCATGCACCATCCTGCCAACCCTAGAAGCAAGCCGCTAATGACGATTGGATGAAACTGATTCTTCTCCGCAAACAGCCACCTGAAGTATTGCCACCAGGGGTGGACGTGGTCGGCGGCGCCTGCGGAGGCGGCGGAACCGACGGCGCGGCCGAGGTAGGAGAGCGGCGCGGCGACGAAGGCGTTGTACACGCCCTGCCAGTTGGAGGCGAAGGAGGAAAAGAAGAGGATGGCGGTGAGCGCGAATCCGGCCAGTGCCAGCACCGCGTCGCGCGGCTCGAACCGCATGTCCTTCCGGAATCGCCAGGCGAACGGAATCCCCGCGAGTCCCGCAGCTGCGAAGGCAAGCACGCTGGTTTCCTTGGTGGCGAAGGCGAGTCCGGCGGCGATGCCGAAGAGAAGCGCCCATGTCCCCGGTTTCCATCGCTTGCCGGGATGCATGTAGCCGACGCCGGCCCAGAACATCATCAGGGTGAAG
>CACWSW010000116.1 GCA_902763655.1 uncultured bacterium | reverse complement strand
AACATCGTGCAGTGCCTGGACGACTACGGCATCCCGCTCCTCCTGAGCCACACGGTGGTGGACATCCAGGGGCGCGACCACCTCACCGGCGTGACCGTGGCGCAGGTGGACGACAAGCGGCAGCCCATCCCCGGCACCGAGCAGCACTTCGACTGCGACACGCTGCTCCTTTCCGTCGGGCTTCTGCCCGAGAACGAGCTTTCCAAGACGGCCGGCGTGGCGCTTTCGCCCGTGACGGGCGGCGCGGTGGTGGACGACTCGATGCAGACGAGCGTGCCGGGCGTGTTCGCGTGCGGCAACGTGCTGCACGTACACGACCTGGTGGACTACGTGAGCGCGGAGGCGGAGATCGCGGGCCGCGCGGCGGCGGCGCATGCGGCGGGTCAGGTCGGGGTGGCGGGCGTCCCGCCCGCCTATGTCCAGGTGAAGGACGGCTTCGGCGTTCGCGGCACGGTGCCGCAGCGCATCAACCCGGAAGGCGACGGCAAGGTGGCCGTGTCGTTCCGCCCGGCGGGCGTGTACAAGGACGCCGCGTGGGTGGTGCGCGCGGGCGACGAGGTGCTGTGCCGGCGCAAGAGCAGGATACTGACGCCTGGCGAGTCGCAGCGCGTGGAGATCGACCGCGCGCTCTTCAAGGGCAAGGACGAAGTGATCGTGGAGGTGGTGAAATGACGTGCATCAACTGTCCGATGGGCTGCCAGCTGGACGTGGAGAAGCTGGCTGACGGCACGCTGAAGGTGACGGGCAACGCCTGCCTGCGCGGCGAGACGTACGCGAAGCAGGAAGTCACTGCGCCCGTGCGCATGGTGACGGGGCTTGTCCGCGTGAAGGGGACGAAGCGCCCGCTCTGCGTGAAGACGAAGGTCGCGATCCCGAAGGGGAAGATACCCGACGTGCTGGCGGCGCTTGCGGCGACCGAGGTAGAGGCGCCGGTGGCGCTGGGTGACACGGTGATCGCTGACGCCTGCGGCACCGGCATTCCCGTGGTCGCCACCGCGCCGTTCGCGAAGTAGCGAACGCCTGCTCAAGTTTTCAGGTGTGCCGTGGCGGAGGATAGTGTATAATCCTTCCCGTCACAAAGCACAAGCAAACGAGGTCGAGATGCAAATGAAGTTTTTCGCAAGGGCCCTTGCGGCCGGAATGCTCGCGCTGGTCGCGGGCTGCTTTGAGGTGGATGGGCCGTGCGTCCCGTGCGAGGCCTGCCCTGGTCTCGAGAAGACCGCGCCCGCGTTCGTGCACAAGCACGCGAAGAAGAGGCTGGTGTGCCTGGACCTCGACGCGACGCTGTGCCAGCACCGCACCGCGCCGCCGCCCGAGAACCTTGCCGCGCTCCGCGAGCTGGAGAAGCGCTACAAGTGCATCATGGTGGGCGCGGGCAACGCGCCACGCATCTACAAGCAGATGGGCAACTACCCCATCGACATCCTCGCCAACTACGGCATGCAGGAGTCGAAGATGATCGACGGCAAGTTCACAATCGTGCGGCAGGTGACGAACACGGTCGATCGCGCCTTCTTCAAGGAGAAGACCGACTACCTCCGCCAGAAGTACGGCTACACCAACTACTGGGGCGATTCCGTGGAGTTCCATCCCTCCGGCATGGTGACGTTCGGCCTGCTCGGCACCGCGCCCAAGGCCGAGCAGAAGGTGACGTTCGATCCCGACCGCAAGAAGCGCCGGGCCATGTACCCCGAGGTCTGCAAGATATTCAAGGACTTTTCCGTCTACATCGGCGGCAGCTCGTCGTTCGATTTCGCCGGTCCCCAGTACAACAAGTACGACTGCATCATGGCCTACGCCAAGGAGCACGGCTACACGCGCGACGAGATCATCTTCATCGGCGACGACTTCGACGACGGCGGCGGCGACTCGCACGTGCGCATCAAGGGGATGGACTACATCGCCATCGACGACTACCGCAAGTTCCCCGAGCGCGTCTCTGTCCTTCTCAAGTGACGTAACTCTACCATCTATCATCTACCAACTACCAACTGACAGGAGAGTCATGAGGGCAAGACTTCTTGCTGCGGCGCTGGCGATTGCAGGTGCCGCTGTTGCGGAGATCGATCCTTTAGCGGCGACCGAGCCGCGCGCATACACGAACGAGGCGGGGGAGGTGCTGCTGTATCGGTGCGGTCGCAGTGGACTGCGACCCTCCCAGAAGGAGGGCGAGAAGCCGATGCCGCTTGTGCTATTTCTCCATGGAGCGGGCGAGAGGGGAAGCGACAACGCTGCACAGCTGAAGCACGCGGTCGGACCGATCCTCGACTTCTTCGCGCGGAAGGGCGAGAGCGTCTGCCTGCTGGCTCCCCAATGTCCAGACGGGCGCAAGTGGGTGGAGGTTGACTGGGCGGCAGGTTCGCACGCGATGCCGCCGCAGGCGTCCGTCTCGATGAGGCTGGCGCTGGAACTCGTGGAGCGCACGATCCGCACGCGGAACATCGATCCTGCGCGCGTGTACGTGGCGGGGCTTTCCATGGGAGGGTACGGTACGTGGGACGCGCTCTGCCGCCGCCCGGACCTGTTTGCCGCCGGCATGCCAGTATGCGGCGGCGGCGATCCGCACCAGGCGTGGCGCATCCGCAAGGTGCCCGTGTTCGCGGTCCACGGCGACGCTGATGCGGCCGTGCCGCATGCTCGGTCTCGCGCGATGGTTGAGGCGCTGTGGAACGTCAACGGTCGCGTCTCCTACACCGAATATCCCGGCTGCGGACACAACAGCTGGGGCGCGGCCTTTTCCGACGACACGCTCCTCACGCGCTTCTTCTCGCAGGCGCGGACCGACGCCCCGCCTCGCGCGCCATGGCTGGCACAGCGTACTGACGAGCCGGACATCTGGGAGGCCGATGCGGAGGGATTGACGCCTGAAGCGTTCCTGGAGCGTGTGCGCCATGCGGGCGTCGCGCTCAGGCGCGCGTCGCCGGCGGCGCAGGTGGCGGTGCGGCGCGACCGCGTGACGCCTGAGTTTGCCGCCGCGCTCGACGCTTTCGGCGAGGGAGAGGAGTACGTGTGGCGGGACGGCCCTGCCGCAAATCCGCTGAAGGGGAAGATGGACGGTCCGCTCCTGTACGCTGGCTACGGCAGGGCCGTGCTCGTGGGGGAGGATGGCGCGGTGCTGCGCCGCTGGAACGGATGCGGCAACATCCACTGCGTGCGGAAGACGGCGGAACATCTCTACTGGTCCAACGGGCGGCTGTGGCGCGTGCCCCTCGCGGGCGGCGATCCGGAACTGGTGTGGCGGGCGCAGGACGAGGTCGGCTGCGGCGTGCTGGGGTTCACCATCGAGCCGGACGGCGCTATCGTGATGGCTGTCAACTCCACGTGCGAAATCGTGGAGCTTGCGCCTCAGGCGGCATTTCCGCCGGATGCTCCGCGCCGCGAACGGGTGAGGTTCAAGGTGGACGCCCGCGACGCGGCGGGGAAGCTGCCGGGACGGCACGGACGGCTGCGGCTCGTGCGCAAGACTCGCGCCGGCACGTACCTCGTCTGTTGCGCTGGCGCGGCCTGTGTGCGTGAATTCGACCGCAAGGGAAAGCTCCTGTGGGAGCAGCCCGCTCCGCCGTTCGCGTTCGACTGTCTGCGCCGCGCGAACGGTAACACGATCGTCTCGCACCTCGACGGCGTCACGGAGTTCACGCCGGACCACCAGAAGGCGTGGTCGTTCAGCTGCGCGGATGCGCCGGACCTGAAGCTCGCGTACATCTGCGGCATACAGGAGCGGCGGAACGGGAACCTGGTCCTCGGCACGTGGTCTAACGGCTCTTCCGCACGGGAGAAGGCTACGGCATGCGAGATCACGCGCGACGGGAAAGTCGTGTGGAGCTACGCTGCGGACGACGCGAATTCCATGACGGCGTTCCGCGTCGACTGAACTGCGGCATCCGTCAGGTGGTGTAGTCGGCGTTGATGTGCACGTAGTCGAGCGAGAAGTCGCACGTGTAGATGGTGGAAGCGAACGCGCCGAGGTGCAGGTCCACCGTCACCGCGAGCTCTCCGCCTTCCATCTCCTTCGCCAGCTTCGCGAGTTGGGCGGCGTCGGCCACCTTGCCCTTGCGGTATGCCCACGTCTTGCCGTAGAACACCTCCGCCGCGCGGTCGTCCACCTTCGCGCCGGAGTAGCCCACGGCCGCCAGAACGCGGCCCCAGTTCGGGTCCTTGCCGAACCAGCTCGTCTTGGCGAGTGGGCTCTTCGCGACGGCGCGCGCGGCGCGGTCGGCGTCCTTCTGCGTCTTCGCGCCCTTCACGGTGACGGTGACGAACTTCGTCGCGCCCTCGCCGTCCGCCGCCATCTGCCTGGCGAGCGATACGCCAACGGCAGTCAGCGCCTCCACGAACGCGCGGAAGTCCGCGCCGGACGAGGCAATCGTCCTGTTGCCGGCCGCGCCCGAGGCGAGCAGGAACACGGAATCGTTCGTAGACTCGTCGCCGTCCACCACCACGCGGTTGAAGCTCGCGGCGATGGCCAGCTTCAGCGCGCGGCGGAGCATCGCGGGCGTGATGGCCGCGTCTGTGGTGATGAAGCCGAGCATCGTGGCCATGTTGGGCTCGATCATGCCTGATCCCTTGCACATGCCGCCGACGGTGACGGTCTTGCCGCCTATCGTGACTTGCACTGCCGCTTGCTTGGGCTTCGTGTCCGTCGTCATGACGGCCTTTTCGGCCGCGAGGCCGGCCTCGGGCGAGGCGGCGAGCTGCGAAGCCGCGGCTTTCATGCCGGCGAGGAGCCGATCCACCGGCAGGCGATGCCCTATGACGCCGGTCGACGCCACGAGCACGTGCGCCGGGTCGATGCCGAGCGTCCTTGCCGTCTCGCGTGCGCTCTTCTCGGCGTCCTTGTAGCCGGCCGTTCCCGTGCAGGCGTTCGCGCAGCCGCTGTTGGCTAGGATGGCCTGGATGCGCCCACACTTGACGGCCGCGCGGTCGTAGAGCACGGGCGCCGCGGCCACGGCGTTGGTCGTGAACACGGCCGCCGCCGCGCAGGGCGCGTCGGCCACGATCAGGGCGACGTCGTTGCGGCCCTCGTACTTGATGCGCGCGGGCACGCCCGCTGCGCGGAAACCCTTGGCGGCGCAGACGCCGCCCGCGATTGTCTTGATCTTCATGGTTTCACTCCCGCTCGGAGAGGGGCTGGTACTCGCGGACGTCGCGCGCCTTGTAGACGGGCTTGTATGCGGGGCGTATGATCGGCCCGGCGTTGTCGAGCTCCTCCATGCGGTGCGCGCACCAGCCCACCACGCGGGCCACCGCGAAGAGCGGCGTGTAGAGGTCCTGCGGGATGCCGAGCATGTCGTAGACGAACCCGGAATAGAGGTCCACGTTCGCGCACACCTCGCGCGCGCCGTGGTGGGCCTTGCGGATGATGTCCGGTCCGAGCGTCTCGATCGTGTCGTAGAGCGCGAACTCGTCCATCCGTCCCTGCGCCTCCGCGAGCTTCCGCGCCTTCTCCTTCAGCAGGACGGCACGCGGGTCGCTGAGGGTGTAGACCGCGTGTCCGAGGCCGTAGACGAGCCCCGTGCCGTCGCCGGCCTGCCTGTTCACTATCTTTGCGATGTAGTCGGCCACCTCGCCCTTGTCGGTCCACTTCGAGATGTTCTGCTTCATCTCTGCCATCTGGCGCATCGTGCGGAGGTTGGCGCCGCCATGGCGGCTGCCCTTGAGCGAAAGCGTGGCGGCGGCGATGGTGGAGTACATGTCCGAGTAGGCGGACGTGATGACGTGCGTCACGAAGCTGGAATTGTTGCCACCGCCGTGCTCTGCGTGGAGGATGAGCGCGAGGTCGAGCGTCTCCGCCTCGAGCTTGGTGTACTCGCCGTTCTTGCGGATGAGGCCGAGCAGGTTCTCCGCCGTTCCTTTTTCGGGATCGGGGTAACGCAGCACGAGGGAGTGGCCCAGGTGGTAGTGGGCCTTCGCGCGGTACGCGTAGGCGGCGATCGTCGGAAACGCGGCGATCAGCCACACGGCCTGGCCGAGATTCGTCTCGAGGTCGAGGGCGTCGGGGTTCTCGTCGTAGGTGTAGGCGGTCAGCACCGCGCGAGCGATGGCGTTCATCAGGTCCTTGCTCGCGGCGCGGATGATGGCCTTCTCCTTGAAGCCGTCGGGCAGGCGGCGATACTCGGCGAGGATCTCCTGCCAGTCGGCAAGCTGCTGCTTGGTCGGGAGCCGGCCGAACAGGAGCAGGTAGGCGCATTCCTCGAAGCCGAACCGGTCGTCCTTCTCGCAGCCGCGCACCAGGTCCACCACGTCGAAGCCTCGGTAGAACAGCTGGCCTGGCACGGGCTGCTTCTCGCCTTCGGACACAACGTAGCCGTGCACGTTGCCGATGCAGGTGAGGCCCACCAGCACGCCAGTGCCGTCGGCATTGCGCAAACCCCGCTTAACGCCGTACTTGTGGTACAGCGCGGGGTCGATCGCGTCCATTTTCCGCACGTCTTCTGCGCGCGCGGTGAGGAGTTTAGGGTCTATCATCTTCTGATCTCCTGTTGGGGAAACGTCATATTATATCAAAAAAATGCCGTTTGGCGCGCACGACGCGGCAAAACGTGATATAATGCGCGCATGGCAACTAGCGAAAAGCCTTCGGGGTTACCTTTCCCGACGATCCGGCGCTACCCGATTTACCTGCGAGCCATCAGCTTGAAGATCGCGCGGGGGGAACTCTATGTGTCCAGCGCCGCGCTTGCGCGTGAGCTGGGAATAGACCCTGTCGTGGTCCGCAAGGACCTTGCCATGGCCGGCGAGCCGGGCACGCCACGCAAGGGCTATCGGGCAAAGGAGCTCATCGAGGCGATCAACCGCGCTCTGGGCTGGGACAACGCCACGTACGCCGCGCTCGTGGGCGTCGGGTCGCTCGGACACGCCTTGCTCGGCTATCACGGGTTCGAGGATCAGAACCTTCGAATCGTCGTTGCCTTCGACGTCAACCCGTCCGTCGTCGGCACGGTGCATCATGGCGTGCGCGTGCGCGCTATGGACGAGATGGCGAAGTTCATACCGCGCCTCAAGGTCATGCTCGGCATCCTCACGGTGCCGAACGACGCGGCCCAGTCGTGTGCCGATCTGCTTGTCGCCGCAGGCATACGCGGCATATGGAACTTCACGGCCATCCAGCTGGATGTCCCGAAAGAGGTGAAGGTCCAGCACGTGGACCTGGCCGCCTCGCTGGCAGTCCTCTCCCACTCAATCGCCGCGAACGCCTAGCCCAGGCGTTCGACGAGAAGGGGGATCACGCGCTCGAACGCGACCCCGTACCAGTGGTCGTCGGGCGTCGCCTCGATCGCGGCGCACACCACGTCCGCCGCGAGAGCGGACGCTTCCAGCGCCGAAAGGCCTCGCATCGCCGCTCCGGCGAAGACGGACGCGAACACGTCGCCGGTGCCGTGAGACGTGCGCGCGAGGCGCGGGTTGAAGTCGTAGCGGACCTCTTTGCCGTCTGATACCGCAGTCCCCAGCAGTCCCGGCTCGAACGACACGCCAGTCAGCACCACGTTCTTCGCGCCCAACGCATGTAGCCCGGCCGCCATTTCCTCGATGAACGCCTTGTCGTACCCCTCCAGCACCGGCTTGCGCCCAAGCAGGAACGCCGCCTCCGTCAGGTTTGGCAGGATGTAGTCCGCGCCTTCGCAGAGGCGCGCCATCTGCGCCGGGAAGTCGTCGCCGAAGCCGGTGTAGAGCTTGCCGTTGTCGGCCATTACCGGATCGACGAACCGCAATGCGCCGGGCTTGGCGGCGGATTTCATTATAGAGAGGATCGGGTCGATCTGCGGCGGGCACACGTACCCGGTGTAGAAAGCGTCGAACTTTATGTTCTGGCGCTGCCATTCGGCCTCGATCTTCGGCATCTCGTCCGTCAGGTCGCGGAACGTCCACGCCGAGAAGCCGCCGGTATGGTTTGAGAGGACGGCGCTCGGCAGCATGGCGCACTCGATGCCGCACGCCGAGATTACTGGAAGCGCCACCGTCGCCGAGCACTGCCCGACGCACGAGACGTCCTGGATGGTCAACAGTCTTCCGTACATGGTTCTACTCCTCCAAAGCTCCTGTCAGTTCGCGCGCTGCGGCGATGCCATGCCGCTCGCAGTATTCGGCGATGCCGTCGCAGACCTTCGCCGCAGTCTCCGGCGTCGTGAAGGTAGCCGTGCCCACGGCCACCGCCGTGGCGCCGGCGAGCATCAGCTCGATGGCGTCCTTCGCCTCGTACACGCCGCCCATCGCGAGGATCGGCAGCCGCGAGCGGCGGTGCGCGTCGTAGACCGCCTTCACGGCCACGGGATGCACGCAGCGTCCCGAGAGGCCGCCTGTCCTGTTGCCAAGCACCGGACGGCGCGTCTCGATGTCTATCACCATCGCGGGAATCGTGTTGATGAGCGCGAGCGCGTCCGCGCCGTTGTCCGCGCACGCCGCCGCGTATGGCGCGATGTCGGGCACGTTCGGCGCGAGCTTCACGATGAGCGGGAGCGTCGTCGCCGCGCGCACGGCCTTCACGAGGCGGGCGAGGACGGCTGGATCCTGCCCGAAGGTGTGTCCGCCCTCCTTCACGTTGGGACAGCTCACGTTGCACTCGATGGCCTCGACAGGCGGTCCCACCTGCGTGAGGCGCGCCGCCACCTCGGCGTACTCCTCCACGCTTCCTCCCCATATGTTCACGATCATGGGAGGGACGCGCTCCTGCGCGTCCGCCTCGGCGACCGTCTTCACGTAGTGCTTCACGTAGTGCGAGGCAAACGCCTCCACGCCCGGCCCCTGCAGACCTATTGCGTTCACGAGCCCGCCGAACACCTCGACGTGCCGCGGCATCGCGTTGCCGGGCCACGGGTCGCGCCTTATGCCCTTCACCGTCACGGCGCCGAGCTTTGCGTAGTCCGTGGCGCCCACGTACTCCGTGCCGTATCCGAACGTGCCGCTCGCCGTCGTCACCGGCGTGCGCATCTTGAGTCCGCCCAAGTCTACCGAAAGGTCGATCATGTCAGTTGTTCCGTTTCCAGCCGCCATGCGACGGCGACAACATTTTACCAAACATTCGTGGGCTTGTAGAAGGATGATTACAAGGATTCGCTTCGCCCCAGGCGTACCGATTTGGAAAGGGAGAAGCATTCACGCAAGTAGCCGAGCAGCATCAAGTATGACACCTTGACGGTTTCGTTTGTGGGAGCGGTAGTGGCCATCAACGCAGGTTTCACGTCGCCAGATGCAACGGCAGGCGGAACGCCAAGTGTCGTCGCGATCTCCTCTGACGGCTTATACTGCCGTATCTTGCCGGCCGCCTGCGCAAGCGTCCTGGACACAAGCTCTTCCGCGTCGCCGCTGTTGCGACACAAGAGCGTGGCTGCGGCATAGGGCCTGTCGCCAATGCCAGTAGGATTATTTTGACCTCTGTTTCCTGACCCAGTGCAATCCTCCATAAAAGTTAGCCCCGGCTATTGACTGCGCGCGGGGACTATGTTATACTGCGCTAACTTTCTTGAGGTACATCAGGTACATGAGAGAAGAAACGAACAGAATCGACGAGTCGCACCGGAAGGAATTGCTGAAGTTCCTGCTGGTGAAGACGGCGGCCGTGCGGCAGGGTATCAAGCCCGCCGAGCTGCTGCGCGTCAGGCACTGCTATTCCGGCGTGAACTCGGAAGGACTTCGCGTGTGTCTGTACCGCAGCGACATATACTGCATC
>CACWSW010000115.1 GCA_902763655.1 uncultured bacterium | reverse complement strand
GCGCCGTCCGTCCACGGCTTGTTCGTCATGCCGAACAGTTTCACGAGCGCGCCCGCGACCACGGCCTCGCCGTACTTGTCGTAGAACCACCTCGGCGCGCGCTCCGCGTCGAGGCGCGGAATCTCTACCGCCGTGACGCGCAGGACTTTCGGATCGTTCCTGCCAGTCAGTTCCGGGCGGGCGGCGATCTGCTCCGGCGTGTACTGCTCCGGCACGAGCCAGCCCGCGAGGGCAAGGCTCACGACGGGGCCTGTAAGAATCTTGTAGTCGCGTCCCGGACGGAGAACCATGCGGTCGAGCGCGACGCGGATCACGGAATCGACGAAACAGTCCGGCTTGTACGGCACGACGGGGTACACGTCCTCCCCAGCCTCCAATTCGATCTCCTGCGTGTCGGTGTAGCAGGACGTGAGGCGGCAGAAGTCGCAGTATGCGGACTGTAGCGCGCGGCGCACCTCCTCGTCCGTGCATCCGGGAAGGCGGTGGATCATCTTCACGCCGAGTTCCGCTATGGACGCCACGGCGAGCGGCTTGCGCACGTTGTCGAATGGATTGCTCATGTCGCGAACCTCGCTTCCGCCTTCGCCATGAAGTCAGCCGCGAGCGACTGGTTCGCCGTGTCGGTGGCGTCCAGCTCCAGACAGCGCGCCGCCGCGTAGTACACGAACGCCTGTCGCCAGCGCAGGCAAATCTTCGGCAGGACATACGTCTGCAATGTTTCCGGGAACTCGTCGTCAACCGACCCGTCGTCGGCGAAACGCGCCACTTGGCGCACGATCCGAAGCCGTGTGATGGCGTCGCGGAGATACCCCGCGATGTCAGCGTCCGGCCAGCGGTATTCGGGAACGGTGTCGTTCACGAGTTTCCGCACGTCCGGGATCATGTCGCCAAGTGTCATTTCGCGTTCCTCCGCTAGAGGTCGAGGTCGTCGCCGTTGGGCGTGAGATCGACGGGCGCGCCTTCGCCGTCGGCGGGAGCAGGCTCGGCAGGCGGCGGCTCGACGGCCTTCTTGCCTGCGGGCTTGCGCGATCCGGCCTTCTTCGCCGGGGCGGGCGGCGGTTCGGGCGCAGGCTTGTCCGCTGCGGCCATGTCGAACTCGTCGGCAACGTCCTCGCCTTCGGGCGCGGTCTCCATCCCCTCGGTGTCCTCCGGGGTAAGGGTTGACTTGCGGACGTTCATGGTGGTCTTCTTCTTCAGAAGATCGTCCCACGCGTCCTGATTGTTGATGAGATTCGCCTTGATGCGGGCGACCACCTCCTGCCACGTCAGACGGCCCTCGTCGATTGCGTACGCGACCTCCTGCGTGATCGGGTGGTAGTTGATCTGGCGGGCGGCCTGCTTCGTGTAGAGGATGCGGCGGCCGTCGGCCATGTTGATCAGGTAGTGTTCTTGCTGGTTGGTAGCCATTGGATGTTTCTCGCTTTCGTGGTTTTAGGTTCCGCGCCAGCCTGCGCCGTGAAAGCGAAGGCAAGCCGACGCCAGACTGGCGCGGAACGATTACGTGGCCTCGCGGCTTACCGCCTCGTCAGGAGATCGCCCTTGGAGGCGTTCGCGCCCTCGGTCTGGCCGCTGTCGCGGTAAGGCACCGAAACGGCGAAGTTCGCCATGGAGTCGCCGTCGGGAAGGTCGCCGATGACGTTGACCTTCAGAACGCCGCTCTTGACGTTCACGCCGCTCGCGCCGCCAGCGATGCACAGGCACAGCACGTCCCCGCTGTCGAGTACCTTGTGCGTGAGCGTCTGGACGGACTTCAGCAGGTTGGTGTCGCCGATGGTCACGGCGGAGCCGATGGTCGCGCCGTCGCTGTACGCCTTGACCGTGACGGACAGTTCCGTGTCGGCCTTCTCCAATTCCTCGATGTAGAGGCCCTTGATGATGAACGACGCGGGCAGGGCGATGAACTCGAAGTTCTCCGTCACGCCAGCAGCCGCCGCCATGTTGGACTTGGCGAAGTCGATCGTGCGGGACACGCCGACGCCAGTCTTGAACACGACGGGATCGGTGACGCCGTTCGCGCCAAAGAGGGTCGTATTCTTAGTTGCAAGTGCAGACATTTTGTCTTTCCTTTCTCGTTGTGGTTTCTGCTCCGCCCGGCGACGACGCTAGGACGCCGCCGCCGGATCGGAACACGTTTAGCCGATGGAGACGTAGCCACAGCCGATGCGTTCGGGATAGCGAACGAACCAGTCGTAGATCATCTTCGAGCGGTGGAACTCGCCCCACTCCTCGACCGACTGCAACTTGTCCTTCACGCGCGCCTCGTCGGCGAACGTGACGGCGGAAGTGTCGCCGAAGAAGATGAGGTACTTCGCGGGCGTCACACCGTTCGACCGCCACATCGGAATCTGGTTGTCAACGATGATGTTCGCGCCGTTCAGTTCGCCGAGGAAGCGGACGCTCTTGCGCAGAGCCGACTCCGCGTCGCCCATCCAGTCCGCGCGCTTCAGTTCGCTCGTCTGGATGCAGTTCGCAACCGCCACGGGGACGATCACGAACGGCTTCGTGTCGAGGCCGCCGGGCATCTCGTTCAGCGCGTTGATGCACGAGACGATGTAGTCCGGCGCGACGTTCTTGTGCGTCTGGCCGGAACTGGCGCAGAGCGAACTCGTCTTGTACAGGAACGTCGGCTGGCTCGCCGAGCCGAGGTCGAACGACCCGCTCTTGAAGCCTGCGGTGTTGCCCTGATTGCACACGTGAACCTTCGACGGCACGTCGGCGAAGTACTCGGCCTCGACATCCTCGGACATCTGGCGGGTGCCTTCGGCGATCAGCGGCGATTCGAGGTCGAGCCGGGAGAAGATCTTGTCTTCGTCCTCCAACTTGAACGCGAAGTACCGCTCGCGCATGATGGTGAAGATTTCCTCGGAACCCTTCGGCTCCTGATACTTCACCTTCTCGCCCGGCTTCGTGGTGTTAGTGTGGATGAGAGGCAGGACGGGGACGTGGATCGTCTGGCCCGTCTTGCGGAAGCGGCCCTCCCAGTCACGATTCGTGATCAGGGGGAGGATGGACTTGTCGCGGAAGCGTTTACGAAACTCGGTCTCGTAAATCTCCTGCTGGGTAGCCGGAAAGTTCGGCTGACCGTTCGGATTCAACATTTCAACTACTCCTTCGGCGTCCAAGGAGGGTGCTGCGCTACTTCACGCGCCCCTCCTTGTACGCCTTTGTAAGTTCATCGCAGACGCCGACGTACTCCCTGTAGGAAAGAAGATGCCGTTGAAACTTCTCCTGCGCCTCCGTCAGGATGCGCTGGTATTCCTTCACGGTGTAGGTCTTCCCCGGCTGAAGCACGGACGCCTGCGATTCGGCACCGCCGCCCATTGAACGAGGATCAGGCACGGCGGAACCATCCTGATCTCCCGAAGGTGGAGGAAGTTCGAGTTGACGGAAAAACGTCTCGATGTGGTACTTGATGGTGTCGAAGTCACCCGAAGAGAGCGCGCTGACGATTGTCGCGGCGTTCTTCGACTGATACTTGTTCCACGCATCGTGCTTGTCGCCTCCGGCGGCAACGGACTTCGCGAAACCGGGGAAGGCGGCCTCGATGCGCTGCGCGAGTTCGACTTGCGCCTGCCTCGCCATGCGCTTCTTCTCCTCCTCCCGCTCCTGCTCCAGACGGGCAAGACGCTCGTTCGCTCCGGCCATGGCCGTATCGACTGCTTTCTGCGCGATGATCGCGGAACCACGCTTGAAGTCGTCCGGCACCTCGGATTTCAGGTCGTCGGGGAGGGCGGATATGGCATCCTCAGCCAGACGGGCCTGCTTCAGTTCGTCCAACTCCTTGCGTAGCGCGGCCTTTTCCTCTTCAGACTTACGGAGACGGCCAGACTCGACCTTCTCCTTCTGAAGTTGCTTCTGCGCTTCTTCGTAGAGAGCCTTGTAGTCAGGCTCACCACCGTTTCCGGCACCGTCGGCTGTTCCGCCGAGCGCACCGATTATGTTCTCCGTTGTCTCGTTCATGTTCTTCCTTTGCCTATCAAGCCCGACTGCCACATCGGGGGTTTGATTGCCCTGCCGAGCCACACCCGTGGGATTCGGCGAGCGGTGTTTGGTTGCGCTACTCACCCGCGATCTCTCGCCGGATTCTCTCCGCCTCCTCCACTTTGGCGTTCATTTCGGCTGCGGATTGAGCGGCAAGAGCGTCATCCGCGAGTTCATAGCAAACAGCAAGTCTCCCGGACAAGACGGCGGCCAGCCTGTCGTTCTCACATCCGGGAATCATGCGCGCAATCAGTTCCGCGCGTTTTCTCATGTGCTTTACGAAGGATTCGATGCAGCCGCCCTCGAAGAGGTCGCGGAAGAAATCTACATCGACCATCGCGATCTGTTCTTCTTCAGCCGTCATGCGACTGCCCTCCGTTCCTCGACGCTGCCCGGCGTCGGCGGCGCGACATCAGGCTGCGCCGGGGCCGCGCCTTGGTTCGGCAGCGCGGGCGGCACCTCGCCGCCTCCGCCCTGCCCGGCGGCCATCGTGGCCGCGCTCTGGTCGGCCTGCAACTTCGCCTGCGTGGCCGCGCAAATCTGCTGGAGTTGCTGAACCAACTCGAACTGCTTCAGTTTCTCCTCGCTCGGTATCACGTCGTCGGGGTTGATGTTCACGTCCTGAATCGACGGGCGCAGCAACGCCATGATGCCGCGCGCGCCGATGATCTGCACGAGAAGCGGGTTGCCGATGACCGTGTTGAAGAGTTGGATGCGCTGCTGATCCTGCTGCGCCTTCAGAATCTTGCCCATCACCCCGGCGGCGTGTACCTCGCAGTCGCCCTTCAGTTCGAGGTTGTTGTCGTAGAGCAGGATGTAGTTGCACGTCTTCTGCACCTGATCGCGCGTCACGAGGCGATCCGTGCAGGAGATCACCATCTTCATGCCACGCGACGCGGCCTCCGTGAATATCGCGAGGCCGGACGCCGTGCGCAGCGCGCCCTGCCCGGACGACTGGCCGTAGGTGTAGGCCGGGATGCCGGAATCGTCGTCGGCCTGCACCCGCATCTTCTCCCAGACGGCCAGCAGTTCCGATGCGTTCGACGGAACGGAGATCACGCCCATCGGCGCGCCCGCGTTCCCCATCATGCTCGTCTGGAACGGAAAGACCTTGTGCGGCCTGAACTTCAGGCCCTCCGGCGACTTGTCCGACAGACGGCCTACGTCGTTGATCCAGTACATCGGGCCGCTCGCGACGGCCATGTTCTGCATGAGGGCCTTGATGGAGTTGTTCATCACCGACTGCACGAGGCACAACTTGTCGGCGATGCTCTCGCCCCACCACGATCCGGGCAGTTCGTAGAACACTCCCTTCGACACCGGGATTCCGAGACGGTCGTCGAGGATGCGGCAGTAGACCACGAACCCGCCGATCACAATCGTCTCGACGCGGTAGAAGTCCTCGTACTTGATCCACTCGTTGTCGAGCGTCTTCGTGACGCCGAACTCGATGAGGTCGCTGCCGCGCACGGACGCGAAGCAGCGGACGCCCTCTAGGGTGCAGTCGCGCGGGTCTTCCGTGCCGTTCTTCTCGGCGTCGCGGCGGATCGGGTCGTAAGGCTCCGAGTCGATCTTCAGCCCGCCCTTCGGGTAGCGGTCGAGCAGCGCGCGCACCGTCTGCGGCATCCAGCCGTTCGCCTTATCCGAGTTGGACTTCTTGCAATGCGTCACGTATTGCCACAGTTCGTTGGCCGTGTACTTGATGCGGATGCAGAGAGGCCCGTCCTCGATGTCCTTCGCGTCGGGCGCGGGGTAGCAGTCGCACGGGTTCACGGCCTCGTACGTCGGGATCGACTTGTAGATGCGCTTGTACTTCCGGGTGCCCGTCCTCTTGTCCTCGCGGCACTTGTTGACGGGCATCACGCGCGGCACCGGGCCGATGATGAGTCCCGTGCCGTAGGTGCAGATGTAGTCCACGTACTCGCTGAAAGCCTTGATCCAGCCGCCCTCGGCCATCATGTCCTGCACCTTGCGCTCCATCCGGCGGGCGCGGCTGCGGGCGAACTCGATCTTGCGGTTCATGATCTCGTTGTAGCGGTTGTTCGTCGCCTGCACCACGATCCGCTGGAAAAGTTCGTTCTCCTGCGGCGTGAGCTGCTGTACGCCCATCTGCTCCAACTGCATGAAGATGTTGTTCAGCTCGGCTCCGATGTCGCGCAAAGCCTCTTCCTCGACCTGCTCTGGGACATCCGGGTCTGGCGTCGGGTCTACCGTGAACGGCCATTCGCCCGACGAGTTGAAGATGTCTACGAGCATCGCCTTCGCCGCGCGAACCTTCGTCGCCGTGATCGGCGCGAATATGCGCTCGTCTATCCCGGCGGCGCGCATCTTCGCCTTCTGCGCCTCGGAATACTGGCACGTCTGCGACAGCAGCGCGTAGCGCAGCCGCTCGTCAACCCCGCTCGTGCGCCTGTGGTCTACCGCGACGCGCCATGTGTCCATGACGAAAGCCGCGAGACGGCACATCGGGAAGGTCGTAGGAACCACGGGCGCGGGACGCTCGTCCTTCTGGGACGCGCCGTCTGCGGAAGCGGCCACAACGCCGTTCCCGCTGCCTGCGGCGGTTAGAGCCGCGCCGAAAATCTGCTCTACCGTGTCCATGCCGACAGACTACGAACTGCCTGCCGCCCGTCAACGCACGGTGCGCGGAACGCCGTTTTCCCCCTTATTCTCCTGCTTTTGCGCGGTTTTTCGGCTTGACGCGCGGCTATACGCAACCGAAGTCGAAGGCGAGCGACGCCGTGTCGAAAGACGACCGCCTGCCGAAGTTCTCGCTCGGCACCGAGAAGTCCACCCCGGACTTGAACGCGCCCATGCAGAGATACTGGAACGCGTCGTGTACGTGCGAAAACGCGTTCTTGTCCGCCTCCTCCGTGAACCGCTCGTCGCCGTCCGCGCCCGTCTTCAGCCGACGGTAGCAGTAGTAGCCGTTGAAGCCCTTGCGGAGCATCTTGCACTTCTCGCTGATCTGCACCGCCGCGCGCCCCTTGTAGTTCCGCCGCAGGAGTTCGCTCACCGTGTCGATGCGAATCTGGAAGCGGTTGCCGTTCGTCGCTGGCGCGGGCTTCGTCAGGATGCCGTAGCGGTTGAACGTCTGGATCGCCGACACCGACACCACCTCGTTGTAGTTCATCCCCGACGGGTCGCCGAAGTTGATGTGCGGCATCGACGGGAACCCGTACTCGTTCACCAGTTTCGGGCGAAGCAACTCCTCGATGAACTGCTCCGCGCTCATGTTCTCCGCAGTCACCTCGTCGAGGACGTACAGAACGCCGTCGATGCCCAACTGCGCGATCACCGTCGCGGGCGTCCGCCCGAAGTCGCTCCCCATCAGGAGCGTGAGGCCGCGCTGCACCTTCAGTTCGCCACGGTAGCAATGTATCTCGTCGTTGTACTCCGGGTACACGGGCCGCCCCTCCACCGAAGTCCCGAACTGGTTCAGTATGAGCCGCTTCACCTTGTCCGGGTCTGCCCCCACCGTCTGCTTGTGCCAGTAGTAGAATCCCTCCTTCAGGTTCTCCACGTTCTCCGCCGCACGGATGCCGTACTTCGCGAAGTCACGCCCGTCGTTGTCCTCGTACCACGTCTTCCCGTCCTTGTGCCGCAGCAGGAGCGCGGGCGGCTGCACGAAAAACAGCATCCCCGGCGGCTTCTCCACGCACTCCTTCCTGTACCACCAGTTGCTCTCGTCCGGCGAGTTCGTGTCCATGATCACCCCGTACGAGTCCAGTTCCACGCCCTTGCACGGCTGGAATCGCCCGATGCGCCCGTGCAACTCGTCGATGATCGACCACGGCACCTGCGTCGCCTCGTTCACCCACGCCCCGCTCAACTCCAGCGACATCAGGTCGTTGCGGATGTTCTTCGACTCCAAGGCGTAGAACTCCAAGTCGATGCGGACGATGGTGCCGTCCCCCTGCATCGACGGCTCCTCCAGACGCCCGCTGATCGGCGAACTCATGTGCATCACCGTCTGCGGGAACCATTGCAGCCACGTCTCTATCGTCGTCTTGATCAGCGCGGGATAACTGTGCCGACCGATCAGCCACTTCGACCACCGAATCCGCTTCTTCACCCCGTCCTCGACCACCGTCGCCACCTTCTGCCTGTCCGCCACCATGCGGATGTCCCAGCAGCAGGCCACCGACTTCCCCGACCCAACAGGCCCACGGATGCACTTGTACTCGTACCCCTGCGGGGCCAAGTGGAACGCCGAGCCTGTCCACGACGCGTTGTACGTCACCTCGTTCCGAGCCACGACTGCCTCCTCACTCGTCCAGCGTGTCAACCGCCGCGATCTCGGCGGCGTTCATCCACGCCTCCACGAAACCTCGGCAGTCCCGCCACTTCAGCAAGTACATCGGCGTCTTGCCGAGACGGAACTCCACGGAGACGACCACGCACATGAAGTTCGGGTCGCCGCACAGCCGAACCTTCTGCCCCAGCGCAAGCGAGGAGACGAACTCCTTCTGCCCGCGCATACCAACCACGCTATTCGTCACGGCACCACCTTTCCAGCGGCTTCAACAGCCACCACAGAAAATCCCGAAGCCACTTCACACCGCACCTCCCGCGAGAACCACCCGGCGAGGCGTGTGCAGTTCCCCGTCGTCGCCCCGCACCACGTACCGCTCCTCCATCGACGGGCCGCAGTCCCGACGGAACACCAGCGGAACCTTGTGCCTCTTGCACCAGTACCACGGGCACACGTCCGTCGGCACCACCGCCACAACAGTCCCTTTCCCCCATACCCCGCGCCCAGACGCGTTCCACACCACGTCCCCAGCCCGGACGCGCCGCTGGCGAGAGATAGCCGCGTGTCCGCGCGACACCCCCGATGACTGTTCCATCGCCCGCCCCCGCGCCCGCTGTCCTATTCCCCCACACCCGACCCCCTCCGCCGGGGCAGGGCGGGCAGGCCGGGCGCGCCGGGCGTCGGCGGCGGGGGCGTCGCGGCGTCGCTCGGCGCGGTCGCGGGGGGCGCGGGGGGCGTCGGTGGCGTCGCTTGGGGCCTGCGGCGGCTCCGTTAGGCGGTCGAGAGCGGCACCGTTGGCGCGTCGCGCGGCCTGTCGGGCAACGGTCGAGGGCTTGCTACCCTTCGCCCGATTTTGGTTATTTGCGCTTTTATACATCTATCGCCGCCTTTTCTGCATTTATCGCATTTTTCGCCACTTCCGCCACACTTGCGCCACACAAAGCCGAAGGCGTCGCCGCCGCTTGGATGAGGTTTATTTGATAGACGTTCCCGCCGACGGCCACGCGCCCGCCGCCCTGCTTGTATCGCGGATCGCCGTAGGAGTCCGCCGCCAGTCTTTCGAGGATGAATTTGGACAGGCTAGCCGCTTCTTTGCCCACGTCGCGCCCGTCGAGGGCCTTTTCCGTCGTATTCAGGGCCTTCACGGCGAGCCGTTCGCCTGTGCTGGTGCGGCAGAAGTCGAAAACGGCGTTAAAATCGGGCGAGGCAAGGCGGCAGATCATCAAATCGCCCCAAGCGATCCCGGCTTCCTGCATCGCCACCGACGGCAAAGCCCCGGCGAACCACGACAGGACGAACCGCACCGCACGTGCGCGCGTGACCAGTTGCGAAAACTCTACCCGCCCTTTCGGCTGCTCTCGCTTGTGGCCGTCCTGCTCGCGTCTGGCGTTGGCGTAGTCCACGAGCAGGCTATAGGCTTCTTCTTCGTCTGGCGTCAGGGTGTCGGGATCGTGTGCGGG
>CACWSW010000114.1 GCA_902763655.1 uncultured bacterium | reverse complement strand
CCGCCAGCACTTCACCCGAATACGGAGAGCGGCTGGCCGATGCCCTCGCTGCCGCCGCGCATGGCGCCGTGATCATCAGCCCGTGCATTTCCGATGGCGAGCGGCAGATCGCCCGCGAGGCATTGAAGCGAAAACTGCCGCTCGTCACCTTGCAGAACAAGGGCTTCGCGCGGCTGCAGAAGCCGGTTGGCCGCTACTTCGACGCCTGCGCCGAAGGGCGTCTCCTCATGATGGCGCCGGCAGCATGGCCCTACACGCCGCAGGAAAAGCAGATGACGCGCTTCGACGCCACCGCCTTGAACCGCCTCTGCCAGTGGTTGGCGGGCGAGGATGCGCTCGATATCAACTACCACGGCATGAAGCCCGCCAACATCGACCAGCTCGCCAAGGTTGCCGCGCAGGTCGAGGCGTGCGAAAATCCCGCACGCCCTCCTGCAGTTTTGGTATAATTCGTGGGCAGTGAAACTGGCGGAGGCTGGTAAAAGCTGCCTGGAGCAGTGAAAGGAATAGTCCGATGAACTTGAAAAAAGAGCTGAAAAGAGGGAAGGGCAAGTTCGTACTTGCGCTCGGCGCGGCCCTCGTGGCCCTGGAGGGCGCGGCGGCCACACATACTGTGAGCACGGAGGCCGAGCTGGTGGCGGCTGTCGCCGCCGCCGCGGGCAAGGACACGATCCTCCTTAAGTCGGGCACGTACGACCTCTCGCTCGTCGAGCCGCAAAACCCCAAAGACAGCAACGGCATAGCCAGCATCTTCGTGGACAACAAGACCTTGCATTTCGTGGGCGAGGACACGACCTCCTGGCGCGAGAAGGCCGACAATACCACTGGCGTTGTCTTGAAGGGCACGAACACGGCGCGCATCGTGTACGGGTATGCGGGTTCGGGACGCGGATCCACCTTTCGCCACATCACCTTCGATGGCGGCGTTGCGCCGAGCGGCAAGAACGGCGGGGCGATCTACTTCATGGATTGCCGTTTCAACGGCTGGGCGTCCAACTGCGTGTTCCGTAACTGCCGGGCATACGACGGGGGCGCGACGACGTATGTCACTTTGCGCGACTGCCTTTTTGAAAACAACGAGGCGTCCCACATGGGCGGCGCGGCGTTCTGCGGGATTTCAACCTATCAGAACGTGTCGTCCGTCAACGAGATCAGGAATTGCGAGTTCCGCGGGAACCGCGCGTCGTATGGCGGCGCGGTTCGGTGGTCTGGTCAGGGCGTGACGGCCGGATGCACGTTCCGCACGAATTGCGCCACGACGGCCGGAGGCGCCATGCATGCCAACAACGCTCCCAATGGTACGTTCGATCTCAGCTTTGCGTTCATGACGAACTGCCTGTTCGAGGGCAACTTCGGATCTTCCTCCAGCGTTGGCAGCGACTACGGCGGCGGGGCGGTGTGGCAGCCCGGTCCGACCGTGAATTGCACCTTCATCGGCAATAGCTACTCCAACAACTACGGCGGGGCTCTCTACAAGGCGCAGGGCGGCGTGACGGGATGCGTGTTTCGCGCGAACGTGGCACATTGGGGCGGGGCGGTGTCCAACGCCGATAAGCCTCTCGCGGGGTGTACGTTCGAGGGGAACGAGGCCATGTCGGACGGCGGCGCCGTCTACAAGTCGTCGGGCGTGGTGACGGGGTGCGTCTTCACGGCGAACGCGGCGACGAATACGGCGACATCCAAGGGCGGCGCGCTGTGGGGCGGAACCGTTATCGGCTGCTGGTTCACGAACAACGTCTGCCTGCACGGCGGCGCGGTCGCCGGCAACATTGGCAGCGCTCCAGCCGCCGTCGCCATCGACTGCGAGTTTGTCGGAAACCACGCGAGCAATCACGGCGGTGCGGCCTACAAGCTCTGGGCGGCGACGAACTGCCTCTTCGCGTACAACCAGAGCACGAACCAGGGCGGTGCCTGCCACCTGGGCTACCAGATTTCCGGGTGCGTCGTCACGGGGAACAGGTCGCTCAAGAACCGCGGCGGCGCGTTCAGCGAGTCGGAGGTGTTCGATTCCGTGATTTCCAACAACTACTCGCCGCTCACGCGTGGCGGCGCGGGAACGAAGACCACGTTCACCGGCTGTGCGTTCTCGGGCGTGGGCGCCGTGAGCGGCGGCTGGTGCCGCGACTGCACGTTCACGGGTCTGAGGCCGGCCAATAGCATGGAGGCTCAGTTCGGCGTGTTTGACTGCCTCCACAACGGAGGCGGGGATTTCGGCGCGACGAACTGTCTGATCACGGGGTGCAGCGGGTTCGAGTGCCTCGTCAACAACGAAGGCAGCACGAGCACGGTGGTGAACTGCACGTTCGCGGGGAACACGGTTCTCTCGGACAAGTGGCTCGTGCGGGTGGCCTCGGGGCCGCATTACAAGAACGTCGGCGGTGTGATCTCCGAGGAGTACAGGGTGCCGGCGCACTCGGAATTCGTCAACTGTCTCTTCGCGGGCAACGTGCGTGCGGGCGGCACGGCGGTAGACCTGACGTTTCTCGTGCGTGACGACGACACCAGCATCGGCACGACCACATGCCATCTCTCGAACTGCCTGCACGAGTCGGCCGCGAATCCGGTCACGCAGGGCGGCGCCGAAATCGAGCTCGTGGACGTGTTTCAGGGCAGCCCGCATTTTGCGGGGGCGCAGCTCGCCCCGGAACATCCCTACACGCTCAAGTACGCTTCGGCGGCGCGCGGGCGCGGCCTCAACATGGCCTGGATGACGGGCGCGAAGGACCTCGCGGGCATTGACCGCATCCTCGACGGCACGGTCGACATCGGCTGCTACGAGTGCAATCTGCCGCCTGTCGGCACGATGATGATCTTCCGATAGGGGGAAAAGACGTATAACATACGCAAAGCGACCAGAAAAAGGTAGAAATCCATGGCGACAGGAAAAGCACTCAATGGAAAGCCGCTACTCTACAAACCGATGATGATGTGTGCGGCGCTGGGGACGTTCATTGCGTTTGGCGAAACGGTTGAAATCAAGTTGCAGGAGGGAGAACGCTGGTGGGGTGGAACCGTGGGCGGCGGTTGGCAGATGCCGCTGGATGCAAAAAGCGACTATACGAAAGATCTGCGCGTCGACTCCGACGGCAACCAGTGTGCCCCATTGCTCCTTTCGACGAAGGGTCGATGGGTGTGGTGTGAGGATGCGTTCAGGTATTCGTTCAAGGGCGGTGTGCTGACGGTGGAGACGGGGCCCGCGCCGCGCAGAAGCGGGGCTGCGCCTCACCCGATGGACGTAGGGGCGGATGATGCATCGAAACCGGCCGGCGCGATGACATCCGCCGCAAAGGTTGATCTCATCCCAAACTATGAGAAAACCTGCTACTCAAAGAGGACGTTTGCACCAATTCAAACCGGCGGGACGAAGGGCGGCTCGCTCAGGAGCGCGTACGGGCACTGCTCGCGCACATTCTTCCCGCCGCGCGGAATGCCGCGGATCGAGTGGTTCCAGCAGCCCATCCTCAACACGTGGGTGGAGCTCAACTACAACCAGAACGAGGACGACATCCTCAAGTACGCGAAGAGCTTCCTCGCCAACGGCATGAAGCCGGGCGTGTTCCAGATAGACTGTTTCTGGCATACGGACAACTTCGGCAACTGGACCTTCCACGGCGACCGCTTCAGGGATCCGAAGGGGATGGTGAAGAAGTTGAACGACCTCGGCTTCCGCGTGATCCTGTGGTTCGCGCCGTTCGTGACGATGGACTCGATGCCGTACCGCAACCTTCGCACGAACAACGGCATCCTCAAGGACTCCCGGCTGATAGGCTACGGCAAGGGGCACCAGGGCATGCCGGTAACGTGGTGGGACGGCTACAGCGCCGTCTGGGACCCGACCTCGCCGTTCGGCCGCAAGTGGTGCATGGATACGATGAGGCGCATCATGTCCGACTACGGCGTGGAGGGCTTCTTCTTCGACGGTGGCGGACCGCGCGAGTTCCCTCCCGGCGACTACATCGCCTACGACAGCATGGCCCAGCCCACGGACCTGACGCGCGCGTTCCAGACGATGGCGCTTGAGGTCCCGTTCGGCGAGTGCCGCGAGGCCTGGAAGATGGGCGGGCTGCCTCTCATGCAGACGCTGCGCGACAAGTATCCGAAGTGGAGCGAGATGCGCCGCTGCATCACCGACATGATCGCCGCCGGGCAGCTCGGCTATCCGTTCGTTGTCGCGGACCTCGTGGGCGGAGGCACGTGCGGCAACGACGGCAGCGGCGTGCGCGGGCTCGACTGGCAGGACGAGCTCTTCATCCGCCACCTGCAGATCGAGTGCCTCTCGCCGATGCTCATGTTCTCCGGCTCGCCGTGGCGCGTGCTATCGCCCGGGGCGCAGGCGATCGTGCGCGACATGATCCGCCTGCGCGAACGCTTCGCGCCGCGCATCGTGGCGCTAGCCTCCGAATGCGGGCGCACGGGCATCCCCATGTTGCGGTCGATGGACTTCCAGTATCCGGGCAAGGGTTACGAGCTGGTGCTCGACCAGTTCATGATGGGCGACGACCTGCTGGTGGCGCCGGTGGTGGAGGGCGGCGTGAAGACGCGCAAGGTGGCAATCCCCGAAGGCTCGTGGCGCGCGGACGACGGGACTGTCGTCAGCGGCCCGAAGACGGTGGAGGTGTCCACGCCGCTGGCGCGCCTGCCGTACTTCGAGCGCATCCCCGAGGACGCGTTGGCGCGCACGGAGAAGACCTCGCCCAAGGCGGCGGTGGCCGATGCCGCGAAGGACGCGTACCTCGCGCCTGCGCTCGGCGACGTGAGGCTGCAGGGGCCTCTCGCCGAGAAGATGGAGAGGTTCCTCCATGCGCGCGTGCGCAGCGAATTCGCCCGGCAGGAGATCTTCGGCGAGGCGCGCGAGGCTATCCGCAGGAAGGAAGACGACGCGAATGGCCTAGTCGGCTACTGGCAGGGCGAGTTCTGGGGCAAGCTCATGATGAGCGCCGCACGCGTGGCGCAGTACGGCGGGGGCGATCCGTCCCTGCGCGACTTTGTGCGCGCCGAGTGCCGCCGCCTGATGGAATACGAGGACGCAGACGGCTGTATCACCAGCTACCGCGACCGCGAGTTCGTGCGCGGCCCCGACGGCGAGAGGCTGGAGCGCGTGAAGAAGATGTACAACGGCTGGGCCTGCCAGTACTGCTGGAACATCTGGAGCCGCAAGTACACCATCTGGGGCATGTACTGCGCATATCTCGCCACGGGCGACCGCGCGATCCTGGACTGCGCGCTCAGGAACATGCACCAGCTCATAGACATGATGCACAAGCTCAAGATGCCGCTCTGGCAGACAGGCGACCTGGAATACCACGGCCTCCCGTCGATGTCCATCCTCAAGCCCCTCGTGCAGCTCTACCGCGAGACGGGCGACGCGAAGCTGCTCGGCTACGCGCGCGAGATGCTGCCGGACCTGGAGCGCGCGGACGGCGCCTGCCCCAACCTGGTGTCCAACGCGTTCACGGACAAGCTCGTGCACGAGTGGTACCCAGAGGACGAGAAGTGGGCGAAGGTGTACGAGATGACCTCGCTCCTGGACGGCCTGCTGGAGTACTACCGCGTGACGGGCGAGGGGAAGTACCTCGCCGCCGTGAAGCGCATGCACGCGAAGTTCGTGGACGGCGAACTGAACGCGCTCTGGTCGATCGGCTACAACGACCGCTTCCGCCACTCAAGGGTCCGCGCCAACGCCGTGACCGAGCCGTGCGACGTGATCCACTGGATGCGCCTGAACCACGACCTCTACCTTATCACCGGCGACGACAGGTACATCGACTTCCTCGAAGCCGCGTACTACAACGCCTTCCAGGGATCGATTCTCCGCGACGGCACTTGGGGCGCCCGCGCCGTGCGCAGCCATGCGCGCAACTGGGTGGACCTGGAAGGTCAGTGCAAGACGAGATACCAGCACTGCTGCATCGACAACATGCCGCGCGGCTACATGGACTTCGCGCAGAGCATAGTTTCGGCGGACCGCGAAGGAAACCTCAAGGTCAACATCTGCGCAGACTCCGTCACGCACATCGCCGGAGCAACGGTCGAGATATCCGGCAACTATCCAGTCGGGAACTGCGTGACCGTGAAGGTGGACGCTGCCACGCAGCCTAAGGTCGCATTCCGCAAGCCGTCCTGGTGCCCGAAGATGGACGTTGACGAAAAGGGCGGCGGGCTGTACGTTGTTACCTTTGACATGAATCCCCGCGTGGTGGACCGTGAATTCCCCGCCGAGTCCTTCAAGCCGAATGACGTGCTGGTGCGCCAGTACACCACCTACATGAAGGAGAAGGACATGATTCCGCTCGTGCGCACGGAACAGGGCGCCCAGCTCATGTACGGTCCGCTCGTCCTTGCGAAGTCCAAGCGCGTGGGCGACACGGGCGCGCAGGTGATGGACTCCTTCACCGTCAATGGCAAGGGATACAGGGTCAAGCTCTCCCCGATCCCATCGACGCAGGTGTGGGGCGCATGGAAGGCCACGCTCACGAACGGGAACGATACGCGCGAGGTGGGCGTGTGCGATGTCGGTTCGGCGGCCGACACATGCACGCCCTACTCCACGGACGAGTACTCCATCTGGTTCTGACAAGAAGCAAAAGGACGAGCACGATGAAGACATGTCTGACATTCGCTGCGGCTCTGGTCGCGCTGGTGGCAGGCGCCGAGCCCGAGAAGTCGAATCCGTTCGCCACGCCGGACGAAAGCTCAGTGGTGATGGGCACGCCGCCCAAGGGTGCCGAGTCGCTCGTCGCCGATCCGCGCTACCGGGCGCGGCACTATGAAATCGACATCCCCGAAGGCGAGTACTGGTGGGGTGGCGAGGTGCTCGAGGGGCTGAAGCAACCGTTCTCGCGCACGTCGGCGAAGTATGCGGTGGACATGCGCCTCAGGCACGGAATGTCCGGCGGCGACAAGGCGGCGCCCGTGCTTCTTTCATCGAAGGGGCGCTGGATCTGGTGCGAGCAGGCGTTTGCGTTCAAGGTGTCGGACGGGAAGCTCGTGATCGACACCGGGAAGAACGCGCCGATCGAACAGGGACGGGCGGAGGGCGGTACGCTCCGCGCTGCCTACCTAGACTGCTCGCGGCGCCACTTCCCGCCCAAGGGCCATCCCAAGCTCAAGTTCTTCTCCGAACCCATCATCAACACCTGGATCGCCCTCAAGTACAACCAGAACGAGAAGGAAATTCTGGAGATTGCCGACGAGTTCATCGCGAACGGCGTGCCGCCGGGCGTCTACATGATCGATCACACCTGGCACGGCGACAGTTTCGGAGACTGGAACTTCCACCAGGGGCGGTTCCACGATCCGAAGGGGATGGTCAAAAAGCTCAACGAGAAGGGCTATTCCGTGATGCTCTGGTTCGACCCGCATATCTCCACCGACACCGCGCTCTACCGCTGGATGCGTAACGAGAAGATGCTTCTGCGGAAGAAGGACGGCTGGAACACGGCCGAGTCGTTCTGGTGGCCAGGCAAGGCTGCGATTCTCGACTGCACAAACCCGAAGACCTTCACGTGGCTGAAGGACACGTGCCGACGTCTCATGGACGACTTCGGCGTGGAGGGATTCTTCTTCGACGCGGGCGACGCCTACAACTATCCACCGGACGCGATTCCGTACGACAGGCTAGCCACGCCATCCGATCAGGTGCGGGCGTTCCACATGATCGGCATGGAGGTGCCCTATCAGCAACATCGCGCCGCCTGGAAGATGGGCGGGCTTCCCCTCATGCAGACGCTTCGGGACAAGCACCCCACCTACGAGGGACTCCACCAGTGCATCGCCGACGGTTGCCTTTCGGGGCTCTTGGGCTATCCCTTCGTGACGTTTGACATGGTGGGGGGCGGCACGGTCTCCAGCTTCGAGGGCGATGGCGCGAAGTTCACGGCGATGCAGCATTTCGTCCGCTCCATGCAGGTGCATGCGCTCTCCCCGATGGTGCAGTTCTCGCTTTCGCCGTGGAAGTACCTCGATGCGGAACATCAGGCGATCGTCCGCGACATGGTAGCCCTGCGGCAGCGGTGGGCCGGATACATCGTTCGTCTGGCGGAGGAGTCGGGACGGACGGGCGAGCCGATGATGCGTCTGCTTGAATACGCCTATCCCGGACACGGCTACGAGGAGGTGTCCGACCAGTTCCTCATGGGCGACAGGCTGATGGTGGCGCCGCAGGTGGTGAAGGATGCCGCGACGCGCAAGGTGCGCATCCCGCCCGGGCGGTGGCGGGCGGACGACGGGCAGATGTACGCGGGGCCCGCGGTGGTGGAGGTGGCCACGCCGCTCGCGCGCCTGCCGCATTTCGAAAAGCTGACGGATTGACCAAGAGACGAAGGAGCGACAATGAAGAAGTTGATCGGACTCGCGTTGGTGGCGCTGCTGGGAATCGCCCTGCCGGCGAAGGACCTAGAGGTGATGGCAGTCTATTATCCGCATTGGCACAAGTATCCGAAGGGGATCGAGTGGTTCAGCGAGAAGTGGGACTGGTCGGAGGCCGAATGGGCGTTCGTGAAGGATCCGGTTGTCCGGTTCCCGGGCCAGATCAACTTCAAGCCCTTTGGCGGCTACTATTCCGGCAGCGACCCGAAGGACGTGGAGACGGAGATCGCGCTCGCCGCCAACGCCGGCATCGACATTTTCCTCTACGATTATTACTGGTACAACGGCGAGAAGACCCAGGAGGAGGCGATCGAACAGGGCTTCCTCAAGGCGAAGAACCGCGACAAGATGAAGTTCGCGCTCATGTGGTGCTACCACGACCGGAAGAAATCCTCCTGGCGCAAGAGGCTCGGAGACGAGTCGGTGTACTGCATGCGGCTCGCGCGCAAGCCGGAGGAGTTCCAGGGACTCATCGACTACTCGATCGCGCATTACTTCAACCAGCCCGAGCACTGGCGGCACAACGGCAAGATATTCTTCTCCATCTACAATGCGTGGGACATGATCAAGGACTACGGCGAGGAGGGGACGAAGTCCGCGTTGCTGGAGGCGCGCCGCCGCGTCCGGGCCGCCGGCCTCGGCGAAATGGAGTTCAACGCCCAGAACCTCTGGAACCGGACGATGACCGAGACGGCCGAGCGCTGCGGATTCGATTCGCTCACGTCCTACGGCTGCAACACCTACAGCCTGCCCAACCACCGGCAGCGCTACGCCGCCGGCGAGCGGCTGTTCGACTTCGCCGAGGCGGAGAAGGTCCTTGACGCGAAGTGGAAGACGATGTCGTCAATCTCCAAGCTGCCCTACTATCCGATCGTGCCGACGGGGTGGGATTCGACGTTGCGGTGCGCAACGGACGAGAAGTTTCCGTGGCCCGGGAGGGAGGTGGACTATCCATACTGCGGGGTGTTCACCAACGCGACGGACGCGCTCTTCGAGAAGTATCTGCGGGCGGCGAAGGAACACGCACTGGCCGATCCGAAGAAGCCGGGGGTCGTCTACATCAACGCGTGGAACGAATACACCGAGGGATGCTGGCTGCTGCCGGACAACCGCCGGGGCGACCTGCGCCTCCGCGCGATCGCACGCGTGTTCGGGCGGCGTCCGGCCGACGAGTACGTGTTCACGTCCGCCTACCGTTCGTGGGAGGAGAAGCAGGTCAACCAGCCGGCGAAGACCATGCGTGCGCCCGATGTCGAGAACGCGAAGTACGGGCCGCATCCGCGCCAGGGGATGGACGTCTGGTTCCCCGGAAAGGCGCGGCCGGCGGCGGATGCGGCGAAG
>CACWSW010000113.1 GCA_902763655.1 uncultured bacterium | reverse complement strand
GCCCGTGTAGCCAGTGCAGTTGTGGTTCATCGCGTACGAGATCACGCTCGGATGGTTGCGCACGCGGCGGATGGCCCAGCGCGTCAGCTCGCGGTAGCGGGCCGCGACCTCGGGCTGGTCGAGCTTCATGTCGTAGTCGCGGATGTGCGGCAGGGAGAACGAGAACAGGACACCCGACTCGTCGCACGCCTCCAGAAGCGCGTCCATGTACGAGATCGACCCCGGCGAGAAGTTGTAGTTGCCGGCGATGATGTAGTTGTAGCCTTCGCTCTTCAGTCGGCGGCACAGTTCGAGGGCTGACACCTTGCAGGCGATGCCCGCCGGGGAGTTGATCGTGCGGTTGTAGAGCGCGCGCAGGTGGATCGGGATGCCGTTGAGGAGCAGGTCGCGTCCGGCGATCTTCACGTCGCGGAACCCGAACTCGAATGGCAACGCGGCGTCGAGCAGCGCGGGAGGGTCGCGCTCCTGCGCGACCACAACGGGAGGGTCGCAACTTGTTGCGACCGCCGCCGGGACGGCGGCTCCCCATAGCTCCAGGCGGCACACGTAGCGGTTGCCGGGCGTGTGCGTGTCCCAGTGCTTCGCGTCCGGCCAGTCTGCCGTGAAGGCGAGGCGTCCGTCGGCATCGGGCGTCAGCTCGCCGCTCGCGAACTCCTTTACTGGCTTAAGGTCCTTAAGGTCTTTAAAGTCCTTAAGGTCCTCAGAATCCTTAACGTCCTTAAAGTCCTTAGAGCCCTTAAAGTCCTTAAGGTCATAAATTTTGGCGATAAGGCGTGCGGTCGCAACAAGTTGCGACCCTCCCGTATGGGGAGCCGCCGTCCCGGCGGCGATATCGGCCACGAAGGTGATCCTGCCGTGTGCCGTATCGGCTTCCGCCGTTGCGGAGGCGATGCGCCTCACCTCCTTCGGCATGACGTCGAGGTACACGTCGCCGGTAACGCCCTTGAGCTTAACCTCGCTCTTCTTCTCGGTGGCGCGGTCGGGCGCGTTGAAGTCGAGCGTGGTGGGATTGAGCGGGTAGGCCGTCACGTCGAGGATGACGGACTGCCTCTTCCCCGGCTTCGCGAACGCCGTGATGTCGGCCTCGCCGCCGGGGAACGTCACCTCAGCCGCCCGCGCGCCGTCCACGTACACGACTGCGCGCGTCTGCAGCATCGTGAACGTGAGAACCACGCGCTTCCCTGCCGCCTCGGCCGGCATCTCGAAATCGCGCCGGTACCAGGCCCGGTCTTTCTCGAACGATTTGACGCCGTGGTCCTCGAACCAGTCGGAAAGCCACACCTCCTGTGCCTTGCATCCCCAGCTATTGGGCGAGTTCCACACGGAGGGGATCTTCCCCCAGCCCCAGTTGTCCTGAGGGTCAGGCGCGACGCCGGCCGCGTCGTTCGTCAGCGCTGGACGGAATCCCCACAGGCCGTTCAGCGACCAGCGCGCACGAGTGGTGGAAGACATCTTCCATGCGCCGTCGAGGGACCACGGATCGGGCTGCGCGGTCGCGCAGGAGCGCGACCCTCCCGCATGGAGAAACCCTTCCGGCAGGGGGACGTTGCATGGCTTGAGGGCGCGGTTGCGCTTCACGGACAGCGTCATCGGCCCGAACTCCGCCGTCCCTGCCGTCCCGAAATTGTGGAGCCCGATGTTGAGCGTCACGGCGCCTTCCGGGATCGGATAGTCGCGCACGCAGTCCGTCCAGTCGTGCGTCCCCGCGTAGCCGAAGACGTTCGGCCAGCCGCCCACCATCTTGCCGTCCTTGCCGTGGAACGACATCGGAATGCGCCCATTCATCCAGCCGCTGTCCTTCCCTGGGACAAGATCGGTCGTCTTCATCCGCGCGCGCAGCGTCAGCACGCCCCATTCCGGCTTGATGGCCACGCGGTAGTTCTTCCCTTTTCCGGGGCCGAAGGAGAACGACTGTCCCGTCTCGAGGACATTTTGCGCGAGCATGTTCCCGCCGCAAAGAAAGCACCCCAGCAAAAAATGAATTGCTTGCATTTTCATGCGCCTATTATAGCACATTTTGTGCTATACTCATTTCACAGATTTGCCCATTATGAAAGGAAGAGGTACAATGAGATTCTTGAGCCTGGCCGCATGCCTGGTTGCTTGCGGCTTTTTGCATGCCGTGCCGACGTACAACGGGCCAGTGAAGGCGCAGGAGGTGCGCGCAAGAGAGGGCGTAGGAAACTTCCTGACCAAGCTGAAGGCCGGAAAGACCGTCACCGTCGCCTATCTGGGAGGATCGATCACCGCGATGAACGGCTGGCGCAACATGACGACGAAATGGCTCCAGGCCGCGAACACCAACGCGACCGTGAAGGAAGTCCATGCCTCCATCGGCGGAACGGGCTCGGACCTCGGCGCTTTCCGCGTGGGGCATGACGCGCTCCGCCACAAGCCGGACCTCCTGTTCGTCGAGTTCGCCACGAACGACAGCGGGCGGAAGCCTGAGGACATTTGGCGGTCGATGGAGGGCATTGTGCGCCGCACATGGAAGCAGGATTCCCAGACGGACATCGTCTTCGTCTACACCATCACCATCGCAATGACGAACGACTACCTGAACGGAATGTGCAACCGCTCCGCCAGCGCGATGGAGCAGTTGGCCGACCACTACGGCATCCCGTCAATCTGCTTCGGTCCGCTCGTGACAAAATACCTCGCCGCCAACAAGCTCGTGATGAGCGCAAAACAATACGAGAACGCCGTCTCTAAGGATGACCTGGATCGCGAGAAGAAGATCAAGGAGCTGATCGCAAACGATCCGCGCATCCTCTTCGCGCGCGACGGCGTGCACCCGTCCGAGAAGGGCCATCAGCTATACCTGATCTCCGTCGCCAACGGCTTCAGGGAAATGTGGCATGCTCCCGCCGTGAACCATGCCCGCCACCTCGCCAAGCCGTTCATCGAAGACAACCTTGAGGCCGCCAAGATGGTGCCGGTAAGGCCCGAGATGCTGTACGGATCATGGCGGAAGCTCGCAGAGAACGACAGCAAGATGAAATCGTTCTCGAACCGTACCGGCGACATCTGGTACGCACGCGAGCCAGGCGACACGCTCACGTTCAAGTTCAAGGGGAAGTGCTGCAAGATATACGACCTGCTCGGACCGGACGGCGGACAGCTGTGGATTACGGTAGACGGGGTACGCACCAAGCGGCCCGTCCCCCGCTTCGACAGCTACTGCACCAGCCACCGCATCGCGACCCTAGGCATCTACGACGGAAAGGACGGCGTGCACGAGGTGCAGATTGAAGTCGACAAGAACGAACCTTCACGCCAGTCCGTAGCCTTCCGCTTGCAGAATCCCGATTCGGAGCTGAGCTCGCCGAAGTATCGCGGCACGAAGTTCTGGCCGTCGCAGATCCTCCTGATCGGCGACCTGGTGCAGTGATGCAAGCGGTCGCGCAGGAGCGCGACCCTCCCGTTGCGGTCGCAACAAGTTGCGACCCTCCCGTATGGACAGCCGCCGTCTCGGCGGCGCAAGCTACAGCGCGCAGCCAGGCACGAACGTGCCGACGTCGCGGCCTGCAAAGATGGACTGCAGCACGCGAGGAGTGGCGGCGTTCGCGATCACAACATGCGCGCCAGCCTTCGCCGCGTTCTGGACGGCCTTGAGCTTGGAGTCCATGCCGCCCTTTGACAGAGACCCCTTCTGGCCCGCGCGCACGAGCTTGAACGCGTCGCGGATGCGGCCGATGGTGTGGACCCGCCGTCCGTTCTCGTCCAGGAGACCGTCCACCGTCGTGAGCAGCACGAGCGCGTCGGCGCACACGAGCTTGACGATGAGAGAGGAGAGCCAGTCGTTGTCGCCGAACGTAAGGCCCTTGATTTCCTCGTCGGCGACCACGTCGTTCTCGTTCACCACGGGCACGATGCCCGCGCGCACGAGATGGTCGAGCGAGCGGCGCACGTTGGCCGCGCGGCGGCGGTCGTCGAAATCGGCATGCGTGAGCAGCACCTGTCCGATCTTGACGTCATGCGCCTCGAAAAGGCGCTCGTACTCGGATATGAAGCGCGCCTGCCCCACGGCGGCGCACATCTGCACGTCGTTCACCTGCGTGGGACGCGCGGAGAGACCGAGGGCCTCCACGCCGGCGGCCACCGCGCCGGACGATACGAAGATAACCTCCAGCCCGGCCTTGCGCAGCTCGCAGAGCTGGCTGACCAGCCGACGGAGCGCCCGGTAGTCCGGCCGTCCCGTCGGCTTGGCGATGGAGTGCGTCCCCACCTTCACGACCACCCGGCGCACGTCCTGGAGGGACGCGCGCTCCTTGGCCAGCAATTGGCGGGAACTTGCCATTTACGCGCCCAGCTGAAGGCGGACGAAGCGCTTCACCTTGAGCGTGTCGCCGAGGTTCTTGGCGACGCCGTCCAGGAACTTCTCCATGGTCAGCTTGTCGTCGGCCCAGTACTCCTGCTTGAGCAGGCAGATCTGCGTGCAGAACTTGGCGGCCATGCCCTTCTTGATGCCGACGAGCGCCTGCTCGGGCGGCAGCTTGCCCTTCTGCTCCTTGAGCGCGTTGAGCTTGATCTCGAGCTCGGCGTCAATCTCGGACTGCGGAACGTCGGCCACGTCGATGTACTTCGGCGAGTTGGCGGCGATCTGGAGACAGAGCGCGTGAGCGGCGTCGGCCAGCTCCTTGGACGCGGCGACTTCCGGCTTCGTGCAGCCGATCTCCACCAGGACGCCGATCTTGCCGCCCATGTGGATGTAGCCGGAGAGGACGCCCTCGCCCTCGAGCACGTAGCGCTCGGAGCGGCGGATCTTCACGTTCTCGCCCGTCTTCGTGAGGAGCATCTTGTAGTCGTCGTTGAGCGTCTGCTCGATGTCCTTGCCCTCGAGCGCGACCTGGGCGGCGTCCTTCACGAACTTGACGAACGCGTCCGTCTTCGCCACGAAGTCGGTCTCGCAGTTGACCTCGGCGAGGGCGAGCGTCTTGCCGTCGGCGGCCGACGCGAGGGCGATGATGCCCTCCTTCGACTCCTTGTCGACGCGCTTCGCCGCAACGGCGAGGCCCTTCTCGCGGAGATACTTCACCGCCTCTTCCATGTTGCCGTCCGTGGCGATGAGCGCTTCCTTGCACGCGCCCATGCCGGCGGCCGTGGCTTCGCGGAGTTCCTTGATCTGCTGGATTGAGATTGCCATAACAATAATACCTTTCTTCTTGTGGGGGTGCGGGGGAGACGGATCTCCCCCGTCGTTTGCAATTACTCGGCCTTGGGCGCCTCCGCTGCCGGAGCCTCTGCCGCAGGAGCTTCGGCCGTCGCGGACTCGGCGGCGACGACTGCGGCCTGCGCGGCCTCGACCTTCTCCTTGCGCGCGGCGGCGAGCTCGGCCTTGGCCTTCGCCTCTGCCTCTTCCTTCGCCTTGCGGGCGATCTGCTTCACGTCGCTCGACACGCCGGACTTGGAGCCGCGCGAACGGACGGTCTTGAGGGCCTCGCCACCCTTGGCCTCGGCGGCGGCGCGCTTCTCGGCGGCGGCCTTCTCCTTGCGGGCGGCGCGCTCGGCCTTCTCCTGCTCCTCGCGGGCGGCGCGCTCGGCGTCGCGCTTGGCCTTCTGCTCGGCGGCCACGCGGGAATACTCGTCGTTGGCGGACTTCACGACGTTGACGATGCCGTTCACGAGCATCTCGATGCCGCGCACGGAATCATCGTTGCCGGGAATGACGTAGTCGATGGGGTCGGGGTTGGCGTTCGTGTCGGTGAGCGCCACGATCGGGATGTGTAGGCGGGATGCCTCGCGCACGGCGTTGATCTCGCGGCAGACGTCGATGATGAACACGGCGCCCGGACGCTCGTCCATGTCGGCGATGCCCGTGAGGTTCTTCTCGAGCTTGGCCAGCTCGCGGCGGAGCATGGACGCCTCCTGCTTGTGCTTGGAGAGCTCGCCGTTGTTGGCGCGGGCGAGGGCCTGGATCTGGCGCATGCGCTTGACGCTGCCGCGGATCGTCTGGCTGTTGGTGAGCGTGCCGCCGAGCCAGCGCTCGGTCATGTAGTACTGGCCGCAATCCTCGGCCGCCTGCTTCACGATCTCCTGGGCCTGCTTCTTGGTGGCGATGAAGAGGATCTTCTTGCCGTCGAGGATCGTCTTGCGGAGGAACTCGGCCGCCTCGTCGATGAGCGTCACCGTCTGCGTCAGGTCGATGATGTGGATGCCGTTGCGCTTGTCGAAGATGTACGGCTTCATCTTGGGGTTCCAGCGCTTCGTCTGGTGCCCGAAGTGCAGGCCCGCGTCGAAGAGATCCTTGAGGGTGAGGCCGGTGGCGGCCGATGTTGGCATGTCCATGTTCTTTTTGAACCTTTCTCTGTTGCGGGACGACAGGCAACCGTGCCCGTCTTCCCTTGGTTAATCCGCTTTGGCGCTCCGGCCTGGACGGGCCATCGCGTCGTTCGCTTCCGCGCGGCAACGACCACTCGGTCCTTCCGCGCCCGGAAAACAGCTGAGTAGTATATCAAACACCGCGCGCAAACGCAACGCCAAATGTGATATAATTGCGCTTTGCCGAGTTTTCGGAGGAAAGACACATGAAAAGACGCGATTTCCTGAAGCAGGCGGCCGCAATGGCCGCCATTGGCGTCGGCGGCTGCATGGCCGGCGGTCGCGGCAGCCGGAACGCCGCCGCGACGCGCGGCGTGGTCGTCAGCGCCCGCGACCTCTCGGGGGCGTTCGACTGGCCGCGCCTGGCCCACGCTGCCGGCCTGACCACCATCGCCACGCACATCGGCCCGCGCGACGTGATGCCGTTCATCATGAGCGGCCGCGGCGAACGGTTCCTGGACGCCTGCGCGCGCTACGGCCTGCAGGTGGAGCACGAGCTTCACGCCATCGACTGGCTCCTTCCGCGCGAAATGTTCGCCTCCGATCCCTCCTTCTTCCGCATGAACGCCAAGGGCGAGCGTACGCCCGACTCCAACTGCTGCCCTTCCAACCCCTTCGCCATCGAGGTCATCGCCTGCCGAGCCGTGGAGGCCGCCCGCATCTGCCGCTCCACCACCGGACGCCACTTCTTCTGGATGACCGACAACGGCGAGAAGTGCAACTGCCGCAAGTGCAAGGGCCTCTCCGGCGCCGAGCAGGCGGTCATCGTCGAGAACGCCATCGTCCGCGCCCTGCGCGCAGAGATCGATCCGGACGCCACGCTGGCGCACCTCGCATACCAGTTCACGATGGACCCGCCCCGGCTCGTCAAGCCAGACCCCGCCCTCTTCCTCGAGTTCGCCCCCATAGAGCGCTGGCGCGCGAAGGGCATGCAGCGCCGCGAGCCGCTCGCCGATGGCGGCCCATGGCTCGAGAAGCTAGACCGACTGCTGGAGGTGTTCCCGTCCGCGACGGCGCAGGCGCTCGAATACTGGCTTGACGCCTCGCTCTTCTCGAAGTGGCAGAAGCCTCTCGCCAAGATTCCGTGGGACGCCACCCGGACGCGCGACGAGATCGCCGCCTACCGCAAGCGCGGCATCCGCCACTTCACGACATTTGCCGTCAACGTGGACGACGACTACGTCGCCGACTTCGGCGCCGACTCCATCGCCTGCGTGCGCGAATACGGCAGCCTTCTTGCCGCCGCAGAGTAGCCACCTGGCGGCAATCGTGGTAAAATACGCGCCCCCATGAAGGACGAGGACAGATTCGGCGGCTACACGCCGTGGCGGGCGACGCGTTTTTACGTGCCACTGCTGATCCAGGCGTTCTCCCAGTGCCTCACCTACCCGCTCGTGGCCGCAATCGTCTCCCATGGCCCGACAGGCGTAAGCACGCTCACGGCCTTCGCCCAGGGGCAGACCGTCATGTTCCTCATCGGCGCGATCGGCGGAGGCCTCATCATGACCGGCATGGTCTTCGCGCGCACGCGCGCAGGATACCTCAACTTCATCCGGCTCAACACCTGGATGATGACAACCCTCATCGCCGTGCAGCTCGTCGCCGCCATGCCGCCATTCGACGCGCTAATCTTCAAGCACGCGCTCAACCTGCCGCCAGACCTCGCCGAGACCGCCCGCCAGACGCTTCTCTGGGGCGCGCCGCTCCAGGCTACGTTCTTCGTGCGGAACGTCCCGCTCGTCATACTCTTCAACGCGCGCGCAAGCGCCGCCGCCAACAACGCCACGTTCATCCGCATCCTTCTCACAATACTCGCCTCATACCTTTTCGTCCATATAGGCTGGACCGGCGCCATGTGGGGACTAGTGGCCATGACGATCCCTACCTTCGCCGAGCTCGCCTTCACGTACGTATTCGCGCGGCGCTACGTGCGCGAGCTCCCTAACGTCCTTAACAACGTTAAAGACGTTAAAGACCTTAACGCCCCCAATGGCCCTAACGACTCCGCGCTCGCGCAGTTCCGCTTCACGATGCCGCTCGCCCTCGGCGGCTTCCTGCTCGCCGCCGCCCCGCTAATGGTGGCCACCTTCGTCGGACGCACCACGGACCACGTCGCAATGCTTGCGATCCACTACGTCACCATCGGCCTCGCCAACGCCATCGGCTACGCCGCACTCCGCATCCAGGCCGTCACGATCCAGTTCCCGCCCGAGCACGACAACGACCGCCGCATGCTCCGCTACGCGATCGCCGCCGGGCTTTCGCTCGGGCTCCTCCTCGTGCTGCCTGCCCTACCATGGATCGCGGACTGGTATTTCCGCATCGTCCAGAACATCCCGCCGGAGGACATCGGCAAGACGCAGGCCGTGATGCTCCTGTACGCCGCCTGGCCGGTCCTCCAGACCGTGCGCGGATACATGGAGGGCTTCGCGGCCGTGCGCCGCCGCCCGAACGCCGTCCTTTCCGGGCAAGTCGCCTACCTAGGCACGCTCATCGCCGTTCTTGCCGCCACCCTTCACCTCGGCATGCCCGGCTGGCTGATGGGCGTCACAGCCATCATCCTCGCCACCATCGCCACCACGGCCGCCGTCCGCATCCACCTTCGGGTCCTGCGCTAAAGGCAGAAAGGAAATGGCGGCGGCGAGGGCAGGACGTTCTACCGGACGATGAGCGTCATGCCGGGCTCGGGCTGGCCGAAGTAGCGGATCGCGTCCTGGCGCGCGTTGCTGGCGATCTCGGACGGCGTCAGCTGGCGGTCGTAGAAGCGGACCGCGTGGACACGGTAACCGACGGCCAAGGTGTCGCCGCCGGAAACGGAACCGCGCGCGCCGATGACCATCACGCCGCCAGGCGAATCGCCCCACCAGTTACCGTACGCCGAACCTTCCGGCTTGGCTCCGTTGACGAAACAATCCACGGCCGACGTCTCCGACTCGCTCAGCACGGTGACGGTCATCTGCTCCGGACGCTCGGCGGTTTGCCAGCCATAGTGGCCGGCGTCAGAAGATGTGTCGCGATCGAAGAAGAACTGGCGTTTCGATTCACTCGGCAGGTCCCTGATGGTAATGTGTTGATTGTGGCTAACGAACGCCGCAACGGCCCAGGCATTCTGGGGGAGAGACGAAACGACCGCCTCGACCGTGCGGACGTCCGTGCGGCGCTTGGCGTTGAAGGCCATGCGCCCCCTGCGAACCTTGTAGAGCGCGTTCGTCTCGAACAGTCCGAATCCCGCGTTCTCAAGGGAATCCCAGAACCCGATCAGGCCGTCCTGCGCGTACTTCGCCGTCCGCGTGAACACCGCCTGCAACGCCACGCCATTCGTTGCGCTCACGTTCACCGTGAGGTCGTTCGCCGTGCCGGAGACGATGGCGTCGGTATCGCCCGCCCAGCCCAAGAATGTCCAGCCATGCTCGGGCGTCGCCGTGAAGGTGGCGGTCTGCGCCATACCGAAGGCGACCCACGCGGTCTCCACATGGTCCGTCGCCGCCGCGCCGCCGTCCACGCTGACCGTTCCGCCCAGTCCGTCCATCCACGCGCGGAGCTGGCACTGCACATTGCCGTCCACGAGTCGATAGGCAAAACCTTCTTTGCGCAGGCCGCGGAAGCGCACCTTGTCCAGCGCGCCGTTGTAGGCGAGTTCCCCAGCGGTAAGCGCGCGGTTGTAGAAGCGCAGCGCGTTGACGGTATAGCCGGTTGTCTTGATGTCGCCGCCCGCAGGGAACCCCATGCGTCCACCAATTGACGTGGCCGCGTCCGCCTGTCCGCCCCAATACATGCCGTTTCCGCCATCGACGGATCCGTTTTGAGGCGGAAGTCCGTCAAGGCAGAAGAACTGTCCTTTCGGCGTCTCGCCATCCATTGCGTAGACGACCGACACCGTCAGCTCGTCCGGCTGACCCTCCATTTTCCACTTGAGGTTGTTGTTGTCAAAGAAGAACTGGCGGCGGTTGTTGTCCTCGTTGCGCAACGTCAGCGTCTGGTCCTTGCCGAGGAACACCGCATTGACCCAATTGTTCAGCGGCAAGTTCGGAATGGAGATGGCACCCTCAATCGTCAATACGCCCGTGTGTGTCAATAGGTTTGTCGCACAGATGCCGCCCGCTATCTTCTTCAGGCCCGCCTCCGTAAAGGACGCCGTGCTGGACAGCCGGATGAAGTCACCGCCCTGCCCCGACAGGTCAACCCAGCGGTTGGTGGCCGTGTTGTGGATGCCCTCGCCCGCATTCTCAATTCCGTCCCAGCGGCCGACGAGCCCGTCCGTCACGTAGGGGATTTCCGGGTTGTCCGGATCGCGCTCGAACGTCGCCTGGTAGGCGTGTCCGCAGCCAGGCGAAACGACGATTACCGGCGTCGAGGCCGATCCTTCGATGACGCACGAGAAGTCGCCGCTCCAGCCCGAGAACTTCCAGCCCGGCAGCGGAACCGCGCGCAGGGCGACCGGGAACACGTCATGCGAGAACGTCAGCTCCATCTTCGCCGTCGCGTCCGGCGACGCGTTGACGTCGTCGACCGCCACCATGCCGCCCGTTCCCGCCGTGGCGATCAGCGCGCATTTGCTGTCTGACGGCATGAGTTCGGCCGGCGCGCCGAAGAACCGGATCTGGTCGATCATCGCATGTCGCCTGATTTCAACATTCGTGAGCGCGCGGTCGTACAGGCGGATCGCATGGATCGTGTAGCCGTATGTCTGATAGTCGCCGCCGGTCTGGCCCGTGCGTCCGCCGATGTGCATCGTCGGATAAGTCGGCGACCCCCAGTTGTTTGTGGTCTTGCTCCCAGCGGGCTTCACGCCATTCTGGTAGAAATTGGACGACGTATTGCCATTTCCGTAGTATGTGATGGCAATCGTTTCCTGCTCCGGTTTCTGGAGCGTCCGCCAACCGCCTTTGTTATAGTCGAAGAAGTAGTCGCGATTCCCGCCAGTCCGGTCGTTATTGAAGGTCACCGTCTGGTCCTTCGTGACGAAGAACGCATTCACCCAGCCCGACGACGGCGCGCCGGAGACGACCACCTCGATCGTGCGCACGTCCGTCCGCGCGGTAGCGGTCACATTCGTCGCCATGATGCCAGCAGCGTTCTTCTTGAGGCCATTTTCCGTAAAGGCCGCGCAGCTGGTGTACACCGCGAAGTCGCCCGACTGTCCCGTCAGGTCGGTCCAGTAGTTCGTGGTGGCGTCGTACAGCCCCACGCCGGCGTTCTCGAGGCCGTCCCACTGCCCAACGAGC
>CACWSW010000112.1:13633-14017 GCA_902763655.1 uncultured bacterium | reverse complement strand
CCGTTTCAAGAAGGTCGCGTGGAAGGCGCTCGGCATCATCTTCGACGGCATCGACAAGCTCAAGCAGTTCGTCCGCAACCAGCCGGAGGTTGACAAGGAGGCGATTCTCACCGTCTTCCGCGACCTCAAGAGCGAGGATCCCGAGGTCGTCGCCAAGGCGCAGGCGAAGAAGTCCGTGCTTGACGAGTACGAGATCTCGATTGAGCAGACGGACGAGTTCTGGATTGAACCCATCGCCGACGAGCAGGTGAAGTAGTTTAATGGATGCGCCGCACCGTTTTTAGTGTGGGTGCGGCTGCCCCGTCTGCTCGCCGGTCGGCAGCGGTCAAGATCGAGTGCCACTTGTGGCCAGGCCGGCTTAATTTCCAAGGAGGTGTTTGTATG
>CACWSW010000112.1:0-13598 GCA_902763655.1 uncultured bacterium | reverse complement strand
CACAACCAGGACGCCTCGGCGCAGGAGTTCGAGACGAAACGGACGCTGTTCAACGAGTTCTACAAGCTCGTCGCCCGTTGCCGCAAGGCGCAGAAGCGTTACTTCGCGGAGAGGACGCAATCCGCGCTAATCGCCTCAAAGGAGGCCGAGCGCGGCCTTGACGCGCATCTGGCGATGCTCCGCAGCGCGTCCAGCCGCAAACCCCAGCTCACAGCCGGAATCGAGGTGCCAAATGCGTAAAAGAACGATTGAAGAGTTAAACCCGGAACTGTTTACTTGGGAACTCTACAACACGGCGGGGCTTTGGGAGTTGGATGACGCTCTTTACGCCGCAGATTCGTTCGGCTTCTGTGACGCGTCACGCCTGGCTGTACGGCCACGGACCGGAGAGTTCGCGCTAATGATCGAATGGCCCAATGGCGAAAAGTACTGGTGCCATGTTACCCCAAAAATGCTCCGCATCATAGAGAAAAGGCTGCAAAGAATAGGAGCATCCAATGGCTGAATCAATGGACAAATGCTGTGGCACATGCGCCAAGTTCATCCGAGAGACATGCGGTCTGGTGAACGAGCGTGGATGGTGCGACAATCGGCCAGACGTATACATCCATGAATCTTGGTGTTGCCACAACCCATGCCTTTGGGAACCTAAAACCGAAAGCGAGGTGCCCAATGCGTAAGCCTCAAGGCCTGACCAAGCCGCAGATTGCGGCCTACTTCCGGGCGGCCAATGCAGCCGCCCGCGCCCTCGGCGAGCCGTTAGACGCCTACCGCAAGCGCGTGATGAAAGAGGTATGCAACGTCACGTCCATCAAGCAGCTCAACCGCACAAACGACTTCGACGCCGTAATGACGCGCTTCGCTGAGGACGCCGCCGACTACCAATCAGCCTGCCACTACGCCGTAGGCTCCGGACGCCGCCTCGCCGTCCTCATCGGAGCCGTCTGCGAACAGGTCATGCAGTTGAAGTGCCTGGAGACCACGGCGACCGGCGCGACCGCAACCACCACGCCCGCCGAAGACTACCTGCGCACGATCCTCAAGCGATCCTGCAACCTCCGTTCCAATCAGGCAGGCGGCTGGTGGCTTGACCTGTCTGACACCAACCTACAGGCCGTCTTCGCCATGCTAGATACCCACCGTCGCCGCCTCATCCGCCGCCTCAACCAGTCAACGTCCTCCTCCGTCCCGCTCTCCTTCAGCATGGGCATCGGCTACGTTCTCATGGGCACACACCTAGCCACCTACGATCTTCCAACCCCCATCATCCATGCCGTCCGAGTCAACATCAAATGACTTCCGACCCCTATTTCAGCCTCATTCCAACCCCGTTGAAACCCTCTTCAACGGGGTTTTCATTTTCCCCGCCCAAACTCCTTTTTCCCAACTCCCCTAGAATCTTTCCCATTTCCCGCCCGGCGATACACCTGTCTTTGCAAACGGCGCGGGAATATGGTATTCTTTTGCCGTACGCAAGGAATCAGAAGGGAGCAGCGATGAAGAGGAGCATGTTGATTTGGATCGTCTGTGCGGCGGTTTGCTGTACGGGAAAATTGGCGTTTGGCGCGCTGGACACGACGGCGACGACGACGCTGACCCTCAACAGGAACAACAACGGCGGGTATCTTTCCTCGCTCACGAACGCCACCCACTGGACGGCGAACGCGGGCGGGACGGCGACGGCGCCGCAACTGATGGATGCGGACGTCTCGGCCAATCCCGATGCCGCGGGGTACGACTACTACGTCGGGAACGGCTACAATCTCCGCACATTCAAGATCGACGAGTCGGTGTCGCCCTACGCCGGCAAGCTGATCACGTTCGGCGGACGGTCGCTCCACGTGGGTGGTGTCTTTTGGCCGGCCTGTGCCTACGAGAAGTTTCCTTTGCAGATTCTCGATCTGCATTTCCTTGAATCGTCCAGGATAAGCTTGTCTACGTCGTGTGGACTTACCAACTCCTCCGTTACGGTGGAGGCTCCCGCCAGCAAGCCTTTCCGGATCTACAATGACAACTCGAACGCGAACTTCGTCTTTTCGTTCTTTGACTGTACACTTGCTGGTGACGCGTCGGCGGACATCCTCGTGGGCGGTTCGGGCGTGAATGGAAATTCGACTTTGTTCTACAGCGGCAACGGGAACGGATTCCTTGGCACCATCCGGTGCGAGACCGGCAGCAAGACATCGACGCTCCAGCTCGGCAAGGGAACCGACCTCTCGCACGCGACAATCACGCTGCGGGCGGTGAGCGGCAGCTCTGCGGCGACGCTGTTGATGGATCAGGGCGCGAACATTTCCGTCGGCACGCTGAATCTCTACAATTGCGGCAAGACGTCCAGCGACAGCGCCACTTCCACGTTCGGGACGGTCAACGTCTACGCGGGCGGGAGCGTGCTCAACAAAACCAGCGGCAGGATGAACATCGGTACGCTCAACCAGAGCGGCGGCGAGGTGACGATCAACTCCAGCAACAGGATCAATCCGCAGACACACAATCTCACCGGCGGCCGGGTGGTGATCGGCCAGAAGGCCACCGCCACCATTTCAACCTTGAACCCGACCGACGCCGAAGTGTCGTTTCGCTACAACTACAACACGGATGAACACCGATACGGGTGCGTCAACGTCACCAACTCCTTTGTGGGCCCCGTCACGCTCGTGGTCGACAGCTCCGGGATGGGGGAATTCTACCAGGGGCTTTCATCCGCCCAGACGGTCGTCAAGATCGCCAAGACGGCCGTGTCGGCCGCGCCGAGCGCGTCGGACTTTTCCGTTGTCGTGCCGGACTCGTACGGATTCGTGCAGGAGCAGGGGCTCGTCCGCATCGAGGAAGACGCCGACGCCTGGAACGTGGTGCTGGTGCCGCCGCAGTTCATCCACCTGACGCGCGAACTCAAGAACGGCGTGCCGTGGACGTCGTCCTCCACGAACGTCTGGAGTGACGGCCTGCCGCCGCACAATGACGCGGACTATGTTTCGCGCTATACATTCTACACGTACGCGAACGTTTCGTCGACCGAATGCCGCTTCGACATGAAGTCGCTGACGGTTTCCGCGTCAGAACTGTGGCTTGCCAATCGCGACGCCATATTCCCCAAGTTGACGCTTGAGGCCGCGTCTCTGGAATCCAACAACGGTTCTCTCACTGGAAGCGGCTCGTCCTACAACGTCTACGCATCTGAAATCTACGTCAGGGCCGGCACGCTTGGAAACATGCGGCCGTACGGTGGCGCGACGTTCAACGTCTACGCGCCGCTCACGGGCGGCGGCGTCTTCCAGACCTTGAACCGCGGAACGGCGAGGCCGTCCGGCGTCAACACCAATTTCGGCGGCTCGGAGCTCAACCTCATGCAGGCCAGCCCCGACTTCACCGGCAAGATCCGGACGTGGAAATATGCCAACGGCTCCTATCCCTACACGATCGACGAGTCCACCAAGCTCGGCATCGCCCTGCCGCTCGCGCTCGGCGGTCCGCTGGACGCGTTCAGGTACGACGCGCTGGAGCTGAGCTACTTCGGCTGCCTCAAGCCGCTTGCGAGCATGACGCTCGACACGGCGAACCGGGGCATCTTCGTGAACTGGTACGGGAGGTTCCTCGTGGAGAGCAACATCGTGTTCAACGTCAACGAGCGCCTGACGATGGGCGGCACGCTCGAGAAGATAGGTGCGGGTACGCTGTGGCTGGGCGCGACGGCGGCGCCGCAGTTCACGAGTGCGCAGCTCGCCGATCCGCCGTCCGCGGCCGGTGCGGACGGCACGAACCTCGTGCGTGTGCTGGAGGGCGCGCTCGGCGTGACCACGACGAACGCGGTGGACGGCCTCGCGCTCTCCTTCGCGGAGGGCGGCAAGCTGGCGGTCGACGCCGCCGCGACGGGCGACGTGGCCGCGTACGGCCTCTACAACGCGAAGGGAGCCGTGACGTTCGACGGGGCGAGCCTGGGCGTCACGATTTCGCCGCCGGAGGATGCGGGGTATGCGACGGTGGCGGTGCTGACCGTGCCGACCGCGCAGGCGGCGGCGTTCCTGGACGGCACGACGCCGCGTCTGACGGCGGACGTCCCCACGAACTACCGGGCGAGCTTCTCCTACGAGGAGGATGCCGCCGCAGGCCTCACCACCTTCAAGGTGACGGTGGCGCGCGCCGGAATGACCATCATCTTCCGCTAGTCCACAAGGGAGGGTCGCAACTTGTTGCGACCGTTCAACGCACGAGATATACGCCGACCGCTGCCAGGGTGGAGACGAGGCCGATGGCGGCCTCGTAGGGGATGAGGCGCAGGCGCGCGCGGATATCCATGAACACTGCGCCGCCGGTGGCGTGGAAGAACGATCCGTGGGGGAGCGAGTCGATCACGGTCGCGCCGGCATGGATCATGGCCGCGCCGCCGAGCGCTGCGACGCCTGCGTCGGCGAGGGCGGAGGAGAACGTCTGCGCCGCTATCGTTGCGCCGGCCGTGGTGGAGGCCGTCGCGCCCGCCATCAGCACGCCGGAGACGGGGGCGAGGACGAACGCGGGCAGGTGGAGGGCCGCGAGGAGCGCCGTCACGTCGCCCTGCAGCGCGGACGCCTTCACGATTCCGGCCACGGTTCCGGTGCCCACGAGCAGGATGGCGACGCCAACCACCTTCGAGAGTCCGTACTCGGCGAAAGCGAAACCCTGGCGGAAGTGGCCGGTCGCGAGGATCGACGCGACGCCGCCGAGCGGCAGGGCGATGAACGGGTCGATGGTCACGCCGGCGAGTGGGCGCAGGGCGAGGAGGACGATGACCGTGGCGGGGCCGGCCAGGGCGGCCCAGAGGGAAGGTAGCGGCGCATCGGTCGTGGCGGCGGACGTCTCGTCCTGCACCATTTGCCCTCTCTTCGCAAGCCATCCGGCGAGCGCGACCGTGGCGGCAAGCGCCGCGAGGGCTGGCAGGATGTTGGCGGCCATGAGGGCGGTGAGGTCCACCTTGAACGCCTCGGCGGTCGCGATCGTATTGGGGTTGGGTGATATGATGTTGCCGGCCTTTCCGCCGCCGATCATCGCGAGCAGGATGCCGGCGACGGACAGTTTGGCGCGCCGCGCGACTGCGAGCGCGATGGGGGCTACGGTTATGACGCTGATGTCCACGAACACGCCCACGGCGCAGACGACGAGCGTGGCGATGGCGACGGCCGCGACGGCGAAGCGTCGCCCGAGGGCGCCTACGATCGCGCCTGCGATGCGTTCCGCGCTGCCCGTCCTGATGAGTGCGCCGGCCAGCACGCCGGATGCGAGGATGCGCAGCACGGCGGGCATCATGCCCTGCGCGCCGGAGACGGCGTGCGCCATGGTGGCGGCAAGTCCGCCGCCGCCCGCGAGGCCGCCGACGAGCGCACCGGCCATGAGGGCGTAGGCTGGCTGCATGCGCAGCAGCACGAGTACGATGGCAGCGCCTAGGCCAAGGGTTGCGCCGAGTGTAGAGAATACAGGTTCCATGGTGCGGCCATTCTATCATGCCGCCCCCCCGTCTCGTCAAGTGGATCAGGTGCCCTCTGCCACAAAAATCAGATTTCGTGGTATAATGTCCGCGTTGAAACCTTATCGCGCCTTGCGTGTAAACTGGACGAAACCCTTAAAGTCACGAGAGACGAAAGGAACAAGAGCACATGGACCTAAAGGAAATAGCTGACGGGCTCGCAGCCAAGTTCGGCATAGAAGGCCTTGCCGTGGAGGACGGCGAGGTGGCACTTGAGATCGACGGGATGCCGATACTGCTCGGAGAGGGCAAGGACGCGGCAGTCGTCATTACGGGTTTCGTCGGAGAACCGCCGGCGGAGGGTGGCGAGGCTTTCGCCAACCTGATGCTGGAGGCCACGATGAGCCTTATGGACGAGAAATCCGCCGCCCTCGCGCGAAACCCCGAGACCGGTTCGTACGCGCTCGTGCAGCGCATTGCGCAGGACGGCCTGATGTTCGATGGCTTCTGCGATGAGCTGACAAGCTTCGTCAATACGCTTGAGACATGGCGCACAATGCTAGAGAACTTCCGTCCCGTCGCAGAGGAGGCCAAGGCCTCTGCGGCCGCTCAGCCCGACGCGCATGACATGTCGATGAGCGGCTTCATGCAGGTGTGATCATGGACATGTGCACCAAGTCGGCGCTTGTGTCGCTGGCCTTGGCCTTCGTTGTCGCGGCTGCCGCAGGCGGCGAGCGCGACGTGTCGTTGGCTGGGCCGGGCTGGCGGTTCGCGAAAGACCCCACGTGTGAGCTGCGCGCCGAGGCGGTTGCCTTCGACGACGCGGCATGGGAGTCGGTGCGCGTGCCGCACGACTGGGCTATCTCGGGTCCGTTTGACGAATCCATGGACGGCGGTTCGGGCAAGCTGCCGTGGAAGGGCGTGGGCTGGTATCGGCGCACGTTCACGCTGGAGCCGGGAGATGCCGGCGCGTGCGTGTTTCTCGACTTCGACGGCGTGATGGCCTCGCCGGAGGTCTACGTGAACGGACAGAAGGCCGGCGGCTGGGACTATGGCTACGCGAGTTTCCGCGTGGACGCGACGCCCTACGTGAAGCCGGGCGTCAACACGCTCGCCGTTCGCGCCGACACGCGCGACCATCGTTCCCGCTGGTATCCCGGCGCGGGCATCTACCGCAAGGTCGTGATGAAAGTGCGCAACAAGGCGCACTTCGCCTACAACGGCATTTTCGTGACGACGCCGGAGGTGGCGAAGGATGCGGCAATGGTGTGCGTGGCGTGGGAGCTGGAGGGGAGCGTGCCGGAGGGCGCGCAGGTGGAGGTGCGTGTTGACGCCGCCAAGATGGCGGCTCTCCATACGGGAGGGGCGCAGTTTACTGCGCCCGCCGCGAAGGGGAGCCTCGAGGGGCGCATCGAGAAGCCGGCGCTGTGGGACGTGGACGCGCCGAACCTCTACGAGGCGGACGTGCGGCTCGTGCATGGGGGACAGACCCTCTCACGCGAGCGCGTGCGCTTCGGCATCCGGACGATCGCCTTTCCCGTGCCGCTCGAAGGCCCGGCCACGAACGACTGGGCGGCGAACGGGTTCCACCTGAACGGACGGCGCGTGCAGTTCAAGGGCGTGGACCTCCATTCGGACCTCGGCCTGCTCGGCATGGCGTTCGACAAGTCCGCGATGCGGCGCCAGCTGCAGATCATGAAGGACATGGGCGCGAACGCGCTGCGCACGAGCCACAACTGTCCTGCGCCCGAGGTGCTCGACCTCTGCGACGAGATGGGCATTCTCGTGTGGGACGAGGCGTTCGACAAGTGGGACGGCACGGCGGGGCGGCGTCCGGACCAAAACCTGGAGGAGTACGTGGCGCGCAACCTCCGGCAGTTCGTCCGGCGCGACCGCAACCACCCGTGCGTCGTCATCTGGTCGATGTCGAACGAGATCGTCACGCCCGACTACAAGGGCAAGAACTACGTCGACGGCCTCACGAAGGCGCGCTGCACGTACTTCCGCGAGCAGATGCGCCTGGAGGACACCACGCGTCCGGTCGGCAACGGCAACATCGCCTGGATGAGCAGGCCGCCGTACCTTGATGAGAACATGTTCGACGACCTCGACATCACCGGCTGGAACTACGGTGCCTGCTACCGCCGAGTGAAGGCGAAGTATCCCGCGAAGCCGATCGTCTACTCCGAATCGGCCTCCGCGTTCAGTTCCTACGGGTTCTACGTCAACCCGCCGCCGAACGGAAAGCACACCTACGGGAACGACCAGTTCCAGGTCGATTCCTACGACCACAACGCGGGACCCGACATCCCGGACGTCGAGTTCAACTACATGGAGCAGGACGTGTACAACTGCGGCGAGTTCGTCTGGACGGGAATCGACTACCTCGGCGAGCCCACGCCCTACTGGAAAGAGTCGCGCTCGTCCTACTTCGGCATCGTGGACCTGACCGGCGTCCCGAAGGACCGCTTCTACCTGTACCGCAGCCACTGGAACAAGCAGGCGGAGACGATCCACGTCCTTCCGCACTGGAACTGGGAGGGCCTGGAGGGCAAGCCCGTTCCCGTGTACGTCTACACGAGCGGAGACCGCGCGGAGCTTTTCCTCAACGGCCGTTCGCTGGGGATGCGCAAGAAGGGCGAGCTGAGCGCTGTCCCGAACATGCTGAAAGGCGCGAAGGTGACGGCGTCCTCCAGCGAGCGCGACAAGGGGAATCTTCCGGAGCTGGCGATCGACGGCGACGGCAAGACGCGCTGGTGTGCGAGCAGCCGTCATTTCCCCGAATGGCTTCAGTTCGACATGGACGGCGAACGGTCGTTCGCGCACGCACAGGTCGATTTCGAGTCTGACTACGCCGGTTACGCATACGAGCTGCAGACCTCGATGGACGGCGTGGCCTGGACGACGGTCTTCGCCAAGAAGAAAGGGGAGAAGACGTATCCAACGTGGGAGAAGCCCGTGACAGCCCGGTACGTCAAAGTCGTCGTGCTGGACGCGGACAAGCGGCTTTTCGCCTCGATCCGCGACGTGTATATCGACAAGGATCCGGTGCCGCCGCGCTATTCTTCGTACTACGACGTGTGCGCGAAGTATCGTCTGCGTTGGTTCGACGTGCCGTACGAACCGGGCGAGCTGAAGGCGGTCGCCTATCGCGGGGAGACGAAACTCGGCGAGACGGTGATGCGCACGGCGGGGGAACCTGCCGCCGTCAAGTTGACGGTCGAACCCAAGCTGGGCGGCGAGCCGGACGAGCTGATCTGGGTGCAGGTGGATGTGGTGGACGCCGCCGGAGTCCGGAATCCGCTCGCGATGGACCGCGTGTCCTTCAAGCTGTCGGGTCCGGGCCGTATCCTCGGCGTGGGCAACGGCAACGCGCACGCGTTCGAGGCGTTCACGAAGACGGACTCGCATCCGCTCTTCTACGGCAAGGCGGTCGCGGTCATCCGCCGCGACGCGCCCGGAGAACTTAAGCTCGCGGTCTCCGCTCCGGCTCTCAAGCCTGCGACCGCAACGCTTCCATGAACACGAGGCTGAGGATAACAGAAGTGGCACTATCAAGAAGGGAATTCATCGGCGGGCTGGCCGTCACGTTCGCGTCCGCGTTCGCGCGGCGGCTTTCCGCCGAAGCGGCGGCGAACGAGCCGCTGCTGCGGTTCGGCGCGCTGAGCGACACGCACCTGCGGGTGGGCGACGACCCCGATCAGCTCGGGCGCGTGTTCCGGTGGCTGCACGGACGCAACGCCGACGCCGTTGTCATATCCGGCGACATCACGGAGCAGGGCCTCAACACGGAGATCGACTTCCTCGTGCGCATCTGGAACGACGCGTTCCCCGGCGGGAAGGCGGCGGACGGACGCAAGGTGGAGAAGTTCTGGGTGTGGGGCAACCACGACTACTCCGACGCCTCCTACATGCGCCGGATGCCGCCCGAGAAGCTGGCCGAGCAGATCAAGGTGTCGGTGTTCGGCGACAAGGACGCCGCGTGGCGGCGGATCGGCGAGGGGGCGTTTCCCGGCGAAACGTTCACGAAGACGATCAAGGGGTTCTCGTTCGTGGGGACGCACTGGAAGCACGAGGACGAGACCGTGGCGTGGCTCAAGGCGCATCCCGAGGTGGACACGTCTAAGTTCCGCCTACTCCAACTGCTTCATGGTGGCGGGGCACAGCCACAAGTCGGTTTCGGACGACCTCGCGCTCTGGCAGGGCGACTTCACCGTGTTCGGCGCGGGATCGACGAAGAGCGTCTCGACCCGTCAGGGATACGAGAACTCGCCCGGCCAGCCGTCGCCTGGCAAGTACGTGCCGCACACGCGCGCCGTCGAGAGCGGGAAGGCGAGCCAGGGATCGCTCGTGAGCGTGTACAGCGACAAGGTGATCGTGGAGCGCATGGAGTTCAGTCGGGGACAGGCCCTTGGTGACGCCTGGGAGCTGCCACTGCCGCTCGAACGCCATCCTGACAGCCCGTTCGTGATCGCGGAGCAGGCGCCCGCACCCGAGTTCCCAGAAGGCGCGAAGGTCGAGGTGTCGCCTCGCCCGAAGTCGAAGGACCGTCTTGGCAGGGTTGAGGCGCAGTTCAAGGTGTGGGTGCCGTACGCGCAGAAGCAGGGACGCTACGGCCGCGTGGTCGATTACGTGTTCGAGGCGCTCGACGCCGAGTCGGGCGACGTGATCGTCAGGCGGAGGACTCTCCAGGACTTCTACACCTGCTCGGAGAAGAAGGCCATGGAGGAAGGCGGGCGGTGCAAGTTCGCCGTCGCCGACCTGCCGGCGGGCAAGTCCGTCAAGTTCCGCGTGACGCCCCGCAACGCGGCGGGGAAAGGCGGACGAAGCCTGGTTTCAGGAGCATTCACGGTTCCGGCCCGCGAAAACGTGTGATGGGGCACATGTCCATGAAGAGATTCCTTGTGCCTTTGCTTGCTGTCGCGGCATGGTGCGCGACGGGCGCGAACGTCGACTTGGCGGACGAGGAGCTGTCCAGCTCCGTGAAGTGGATATGCCCGAACGAGGCGTTCCCAGACGGGATCGGGAAGCAGAGGTTCTACCGACATGCTTTCGAGACGCGCGAGGGGCTCGTGCGCGCGACCGGGCGCTGGTGGATCGACGACTGGGGCTTCGTCCACGTGGACGGCAAGAAGGTGTCAGCGTCGGCGAAGATGGTGGAAACGCCCGTGGACCTGACGGCCGCGCTAGCGAAACCCGGAATGCACGTGCTCGCAGTGGAAGGAAAGAACATGGCAGGCACTGGCGGAGTGTGTCTCTCCATCGTCCTCGAATACGCCGACGGGAAGAATGATACAATCTTCACTTCGGAGAGTTGGCTGTGCGCCACGAACGCGCCGAACGACTGGACATCACCCACCTTTGACGACGCTACATGGCAACCGGCGCGGCGGCATGGCGACGTTTTCTCGCCCCCTTGGTGCAGCCTCGCCGACATGGCCTCGCTCGCTGTCCCCTCAGAGAACGCACGCCGTGCCGCCATATTAGCGGCGCAGGATGCCCGTGCCGCGAAGGCGCTTGAGGCAATCAAGCAGGAAACGAAACCCGTCTGCCGCATCGTGTACGAGAACGGCAAGCCGTACTTCGACATAGGCGGACGGCGCTTCGAGACCACATTCTACAACTGCTCCGAAGGGTGGCACGGCGACAACCCCAAGCTGCGGCGGCAGACAGCCCTCTTTCGCGATGCAGGCATGCACGTCTACGGCATCGGCGTGCACACGCCGCGCGTGTGGCGGCCGGACGGCTCCATCGACTTCGCGGACGCCGAGGCGAAGATGCGTTCCGTGCTGTCGATCGATCCGGAAGCCCGCTTCCAGTTCTGCATCGACACGTGCACGCCTCCGAAGTGGTGGTGCGACGCCCATCCGGACGAGCTGATCGGCTACGCCACCGGCACCCCCAGCTACGGAGCCGAGCGGCAGTACTTCAATTTCGTGGCGCCTTCCAAGCGCATCTACGCCTACCGTCCCGACTACGGCGTCCACCACGAATGGCACTACTACGGCTTTTCCGGCTTCCTGCCAGACGTCGGCAAGGCGATGACGGACGCGTTCCGCCAATGGCTCGAACGCCGCTACAACGGTGACGTGGAAGCGCTCCGCCGCGCCTGGAACGATGGTGCCGTCACGTTCGCAACGGCAGAGGTGCCACGCAAGGACGTCCGCCTGCGCCTGTCCGCCGGGAACATGCGCGACCCCGTGAAGGACCGCCCCGCCATCGACTACGAACGCTGCCACGCCGAGCAGGTGCGGGACTGCCTCTTCGCCTTCAACCGCGCCGCGAAGGAAGCCTGCGGCGGACGCGCCCTCGTGGGTAACTACTGCGGCTACTTCTTCGGCATGCCGTTTCCCGCAGAGGCGTTCCACCTCGAGAACGACGCCATCCTTGATTCCCCGCTCGTCGACTTCCAGTGCTCGCCGTACGTGTACGGTCCGTCGTCCCGTGCCGCCGGCAACGTGCAGTACGCCCGCTGCCTCCTCGAGGGCCTGCGGCGCCGCGGCAAGCTCGCGCTCCTGGAAGCGGACAACGTGACGACTCTGCACCCCACGGCCCACGGCCACGGCAACTATGCGTCCAGCCGGTCGGACGACCTTGCGATCCTCGCGCGCGACTTCGTGCAGACGCTGTGCTGGGGCTGCGGCTACTGGTACTTCGACTTCGGTATCGGCTGGTACGACGCGCCGGAATTCGGGGATTTCTTCAAGAAAATCTACGCCATCCGCCGCGAGATCAAGGACTGCCGGAGCGTATCCGAGGTGCTCGTGGTGGGCGACTACGAGAGCGTGATGCTCACGAACGCCGGCTCGTCGAAGTTCAACGACGAGCGCACGACGGGCCTCGTGAACTCCCTCGGACACGCCGGCGTGCCGTTCGACACAGCATCCACCGTGGACCTCGCGTCGGGCCGGCTCAAGGACTACAAGGTGTACATCTTCTGCAACCTGCACTTCCACACGCCGGAGAAGGACCGCCTCGTAGCCGACCTGCGCGCGCGCGGCAAGAAGGTGGTGATCCCCGAGAAACCCCTGACGGCAAAGGATTTGCGCGCGCTCTTCGCGGCGAACGGCGTCCATGTGTGGAACGACGATCCCGACGCGGCCGTCTACGCCAGCGCCGCCTGCGTGGGGTTCCACTGCGCTTCCGGCGGCGAGAAGACAATCCGCCTTCCGTGCCGCGCGCGCGTGACGATGCTGTATCCCGAGCGCCGCGCGGTTGCCGCCGAGACAGACCGCATCGTATTCACGCCGGCAAGGAAGGGCATGTCCACAACGCTTTTCCGGCTCGACACTCCCTGACGCGCGCCGCAAGGCGCGGAGGCAGTTGACGGCTTCGGGGGAATGGTTTAAAATGCGTACATGACAACGAGGAAAAAGATGACGATGAAGGTTTTGGTCGGATGCTCGCTGGCGTGCGGCATGGTCGGAGGAGAGATGGCGCCGCTGGTGCCAGGCGCGTCGCTCCATGGCTTTACGGTCAAGTCCGTGACGGAACTGCCGGAGGTGAAGGGGCAGCTCGTCCGGATGACGTACGAGAAGAACGGCGCGGACCTCGCGTGGCTCGACCGCGATGACGACAACAAGACGTTCGCGATTGTGTTCCGCACGATCCCCGAGGACGACACTGGCGTGGCGCACATTCTGGAGCATTCGGTGCTGTGCGGATCGGAGAAGTATCCGGTGAAAGAGCCGTTCGTGGAACTGCTGAAGAGTTCGTTCTCCACCTTCCTAAACGCCTTCACGTCGTCGGACTGGACGGCGTATCCCGTCTGCTCCCGCAACAACGCGGACTTCCTGAATCTCGTGGACGTCTATCTCGACGCCGTGTTCCACCCGCTTAGCGTGGAGGGACCGCTCCCGTTCCGCCAGGAAGGCTGGCACTACGAGCTGAAGGACGGCGAGCTTGCGCGCAACGGCGTGGTGCTGAGCGAGATGAAGGGCGCGTTCGGGAACCCGGAGCGCCTCGCGTACCACGAGCTGAACCGCCTGCTCTTCCCCGACAACTGCTACGGGCTCGTCTCGGGCGGCGATCCGGCGAGCATCCACAAGCTGACGTTCGAGCAGTACAAGGACTTCTACCGCCGCCACTACCACCCCTCGAACGCGCGCATCTTCCTCGACGGGCGCGTGGACCTGCCGGCGACGCTGGCGAAGCTCGATTC
>CACWSW010000111.1 GCA_902763655.1 uncultured bacterium | reverse complement strand
CGGCGCGGAGGCGATCACGTGGGCGTGCTGGTGTAAGGGCTGGTGGACGAACAACGTGCTCGACGCGGCCGGACAGCAGACGGAGCAGTACGCGAAGCTGCAGCGCGTGAACGCGGAGCTGAAGCGCCTCGGGCCGCACTACATGCGCTTTCGGAACATCGCGACGCGATTCGTCGGCTTTGCAGCCGACGCGCCGTACAAGCCGTCGATGCCATTTGCGGGCGCGCCGGACGATCCCGGCTATGTGCGCGCGTCGAACGGCGCGGCGCTGCTCGTGGGCGAGATGGTGGCGCGCGATTCCAAAAGCGATTCGCGCGCGTTCTTCGTGACGGCGGCGGACGACCCGTGCGACGCGCATCCATCCTCGTACGATCTGGTCTTTGCTTTTAAGGAGAAGAACGTCACGGCGTTTGGCGGACGGGGGCCGATCCCCGTCACGCGCCGCGCGGACGGATCCTGTTCGGTGCCAATCACTGCCTGCGGCGGCGTGTTGCTGGTCGCGGAATGAGAAAAGGAACGCGGTTGTCATTTCAAGAATGTTGAAACAACCTTGTTGAAATGAGAGACGCCTGTGTGGTATAATCTTCCGCATGAAACTCGCAAACCCATTTTTGACTGCGGGATACGTCGGCCCCGATTACTTCTGCGACAGGAAGCAGGAGGCGGAGGAGCTGATTCGGAACCTTGACAACGACCGGAACACCACGCTCATCTCGCCGCGCCGCTATGGGAAGACGGGGTTGATCCAGCAGGTGCTGCATCTGCTTTCAAAGCGGCGCGGCGTGAAGACGGTCTATGTCGACTTGTATCCGACGCGCAGCCTTCCGGACTTCGCCCGCGCGCTGGCAGTCGCGCTCGCGGATTCCGTGGAGTCGCCCGCTGACAAGGTGTTCAAGGCCGTGTCCGCGTTTGCACGGGGTTCCCGTCCGACGATGACCTTCGACGAGCTAACGGGACGTCCGAAATTCAGCTTTGACATTACCGCGGCGAACGCGCAGGCCTCGCTTGAAACCATCCTTGAATACCTTCAGTCGCGCAAGGGGCACACCGTCGTGGCGATCGACGAGTTCCAGCAGATAGCCGAATACCCCGAGAAAGGCGTCGAGGCACTGCTCCGCTCGAAGATTCAGTTCATGCACAACGTTGGATTCGTCTTTTCGGGGTCGCGGCTTCACATGATGGCCGAGATGTTCCACTCCCCGAAGCGTCCGTTCTTCCACTCGACTGCATCGATGTCGCTCGGCGTCATCGACAGGCAGGAGTATTTCCGCTTTGCGGCGTCGTTTTTCCGAAAAGCCGGACGAATTCTGACCGAGGAGACTTTTCGCGCGGCGTACGACCGCTTCGAGGGCATCACCTGGTACGTGCAGTCAGTGATGAAGGCGCTCTATGCGTCCGAAGTCGCTCGGCCCACGGAGATAGACGTGGCCGAAGCCGTCGCCAGCCTGGTGGCTGAGAATGCGATGAACTACGGTTTCATCCTCTCCAAGTGCACGCCGGGCGCGGTTGAGCTTCTCCGCGCGGTGGCCGCGGAACGTGTGGTGCCCGAGCCGATGTCCGCCGAGTTCGGGCGCCGGCATGGCCTTCGGGCGGCTTCAAGCGTGCGCTTTGCGCTTGACACGCTTCTCAACGACGAACTCCTTTACAAGCGCGACGACGGATATGTCGTGTATGATCGCCTGTTCGCCGAATGGCTGAGGACATGATAAGGAGCAGCCCCGTCGGCATGTAAGAATTTTAAATAACGTTAAAAACAAGGAGACACCATGGACAAGAGCAGAAGAGAGTTTCTGAAGGGAACGGCCTGGATGGGCGTGGCGGCGATGGCCGCTGGCCATTTGGCCGCCCAGGCGGCGGAGAACCGGCCGGGATGCGCCGCGGGCGCGCCGATGCACGGGTTCCGCGTGGCGCCGATGAAGCGCGTGCGCGTGGGCTTCATCGGCGTGGGCGCGCGCGGCACGCCGGCGGTGAAGCGCATCGCGCAGATCCCCGGATGCGAGGTGACGGCGATCTCGGACATCAACCCCGTGCGCCTCGACGCGGTCCAGAAGTGGATGAAGGAGAACGGCTACCCCGCGCCGAAGGAATGGAGCCGCAACGGCGACCAGGACGCGTGGAAGGGCCTGTGCGACTCTGACGTCTGCGACGTCGTGTATTCCGCCACGCCACGTCCGCTCCACTGCCCGATCAACGTCTACGCGATGGCGCACGGCAAGCACGTGCTGCAGGAGGTGCCCGGCGCGTTCAACCTCGAGGAATGCTGGGCGACCGTGGAGGCCGCCGAGAAGTTCCGCCGCCACTGCATGATGCTGGAGAACTGTACGTACGGCGAGGAGGAGATGCTCGTGTTCAACCTCATCAAGAAGGGGAAGCTCGGCGAGATCGTGCAGGCGGAGGTCGGCTACCAGCACGACCAGCGCTCGCTCCAGTACAACCCGCGCGACGGCGTGTTCTGGCGCATCGACCGCCACATGAAGCACCACGGCAACTACTATCCCACGCACGGGCTCGTCCCGGCGGGGCGGTGCCTCGACATCAACCGCGGCGACCGCTTCGAGTACCTCGTCTCGATGGAGACGAAGAGCGCGTCGTTCGAGGCGTTCGGCCAGGCGAACTTCCCGGCGGACGACCGCGTTGTCGGCGTCGACGGCAAGCCGTTCAACCGCCATACGCAGCGGATGGTGAAGGGCGACATCAACACCTGCCTCATGCACACGGCGCAGGGCAAGACGCTCTCGCTCATCCACAACGTCTGCACGCCGCGTCCGTACGACCGCGGCAACCTCTTCATGGGCACGAAGGGCATCTACCGCAGCTATCCGTCGCTCCTCATGGCCTGGGAGGAGAAGATCGGCGACGGCGGCGCGCACAAGTACTTCGACGAGGCGAAGGCGCAGAAGATCAAGGAGGAGTACCGCCATCCGTTCTGGAAGGTGGCCGGCGAGATCGCGAAGAAGGTCGGCGGACACGGCGGCATGGACTTCGTGATGGACCTCCGCTGGGCGTACTGCCTGCAGAACGGCCTGCCGCTCGACACGGACGTGTACGACCTCGCCACGTACTCCTCGATCGTGGAGCTCTCCGAGCGCAGCGTCAACGCGCGTTCCTCCGCGATCGACTTCCCGGACTACACGCGCGGCGGGTGGAAGACAGCCCAGCCGTTCACGGTCGATGAGATCGACATGGGCAAGTTCGATTTCTCAAGCAAGCCGGTGAAGGGCGGGAACGCCTAACGGTGGCGCGTATGCGGAAGATCAGTCGGCGAGTCTGTTTGGCGAGCCTGATCGCCTGTTGCCTGGCATGCGGTTCGGCGCATTCCGGCGAAAAGGCGGGCGCGCGCTTCCCGATCCGCGTCAACCAGGCCGGATATCTTCCGCACGCGCCCAAGTGGTGCGCGATGCGGAACCCGCCCCGGCCGACCTTCCTCGTGCAGCGGGGCGACACGGACATCCACTGGCATACCGTGTACGAGGGGAAGTGGGTTGATGCGCCGTCGGGCGGCGGACTCAAGCTGGGCGACTTCTCCTGCATCACCGAGCCGGGCGACTACCGCATCCTCTGCGGCGAGCTGAAGGGGAACGAGAAGTTCCGGATGCCGGACTGGCGTCCGGCCATCCAGTCCTTCCACTTCCCCGTGCGCGAGGGCGTCTACGACGTGGCCGAGCGCCTGTTCGTGACGTACGTCACCCTGCAGCGTTGCGGTTCGAAGAAGGGCTGGGCGGGGCTGTGCCACATGGATCCGGTGCCGGTGAAGGACGCCACGGGCGCGACGGTGCGCCTCATCGACGCGCACGGCGGTTACCACCAGAGCTGCGACCTGCGCAACTGGCACGACGGCATCTCGCTGAGCATGTACACGCTGCTGCGCTACGCCGAACTGAAGAAGCCCGTCTGGGATGACGGCGAGATCGCGGAGAACATCCGCTGGGGCTGCGACTACTTTCTGCGCGTGATCGCGCCGGAGGGGTACGTCTACGACGCCCAGTTCGCGCCGATCGGCTGGCAGCCGCGCGACTACTATCTCGCGCCCGCGACGCTGGGCGCGCAGTGCAACGTGGCGATGCTGCTCGCCCGCGCGTCTAGGTTCTTCCGTCCGTCCGACGCCGCCTACGCCGACCGGCTGCTCGCCGCCGCGCGCCGCGTGTGGGACGCGATCGAGACGAATCCGTTCTTCGAGAAGGCGCAGCCTGCGCCGGCTCCGAACCTCCCCGCCGGCGCGCAGCCCGCGGAGCGCTGCTACTTCCAGCAGTGGCGCACGAGCGTGAACGGGATCGCGGAACGCGCGATGGCCGCGCTTGAACTCTACCAGGCCACGGGAGAGAAGCACTTCGCCGACAAGGCGAAGTCGCTGGGCGCGGGGATGGTGGCGCACCTCGCGCGGGAAGGCGAGAACGAGGGCTGGTACATGGCGGACGACGGTACGCGCGCGTTCCGCGACTGGAGCTACTGCTGGCGCGCTTCCGGGTACAACGTGCCGCTCGAGCTCTGGCGGACGTTCGGGGACGCTACGTGGAAGGATGCGGCCCTGTGCGTCGCGGAACGTATCGCGCGCGACGTCGAGAAGGGCACCGACTGGAAAACCCTCAAGGGCTCGTCGTCCGGGGCCGCCGCGAACGCCTGCTACCTCCTGGACTGCGCCGAGCTCTTCGGACGCGACGACTTCCGCGTGTGGGCGCAGCGGTCCTTCGACTGGATTTTCGGCATGAACCCGTGGAACGCAAGCTACGTCGAGGGCGTGGGGCAGAACCAGTGGCAGCGGCCCGTGTTCGGGCAGTTCTTCCCCTCCACTCCGCAGATTCCCGGAGCCGTCCTGCATGTGCCCAACGGCGAGTATGACATGCCGCCCGTGGTCGCAACCCTTTTAGCCTCTGCGCGGCTTGCGCAGACAACAACCTCGTCGAAAGAAGGAGCGCGGAAGAAATGAAAAAACTGCTTGTTTGCATGGCAACCATGGGTGTCATCGGCGCGTGGGCGGAGCCGACGGACGGGTTCTACTGGCCGGAAGGCTGGTACCACCATCTGGACACGTTCCAGTCGCAACTGCGCTTCTGGGAGGGGAATATCGTGCCAGCCGATGGCGGCGTGGCGTACTGGCACGGCCCTCAGGCCGGCGACATCAAGTTTGGCTCGCCGGTGACGTTGCGCGGCCTCGACTTCGGAAACGTGAAGGTAACCAGCGGCGGCAACGCCGACCATCCACGCATCCTGACGACGGGACTCACGCTCGCTGGCGACGATGCGTTCATCCGCGGCACGGGACGGGGCGCAAGCACCAGTGGGAAAGACCGCTATGCACTCGTGAACGCGACCGTGAGCGGCACGGGCGCGAACACGCTCACCATTCGCGGACCAGGATCCCTGACGGTGAACACGCCGTTCGCAAACTTCGGCACCGTGGTGCTGGGCGGCGGCGACGCGATTGTCTCCGCCACGAGCGGACGGCTTCTCGCCACGGGTGGTACGACGGCCCTGCGCGGCGGTTTTCTCCGCTGGGCGCCATCGCTCGCGGCGGGCGCCTCCGCCTCGGCCTCGCTGGGTGCCGTCACCTACGGCACGGGACATGGCGTGCTGCAATGGGCGAAGGGCAACGGTGATTCCGCCACGCTCACGGTCGACTCGCTCACCTCGGAAGGCGCTGGCTCGACGCTGTGGATTCGTCCTTCCGGCGGCACGTCAGCGCTGGGCGACACGGAGAAGCTGATGGTCACCACGCCGCCCGCGCTCGTGAACGGCATCCTCGATCCTGGCGTGGTGACGCGCGACGAGACGGTTGAGTCCATGCCGCTCTCGTTCCTCACATACGACGCGTCGAACGGCGTCGTGCCGTATCCGGCCGCATCGCTCGTGCCGCTGGCGGACGCGACGGCGACGGACGTGGCGGTGCTCTCCGCCTCGAACACGCTTGCGGCGTCCAAGCAGGTGGCGGCCCTCGTGATTGACAATTCGGCCCTCCTGGAAATCGCGACGAACGTGACGCTGACGGTGGGCGACAACAACGCTGCCCATCAAGCGGGCGTTATCTTCAACAGGCAGGTCGGCCTCGGCACGGACAAACCACTCGTGTTCGAGGGCGCGGGCACGCTCGACTTCGGCGCGTCGCCCGGCGTCATCTGGAACGCCACTCCTACCGCTGACGGCTGGGGCCCCAACCGTTCGGTGTCCGTCAAGACGAAGATCACGGGGCAGAACGGCGTGACGTTCGCCTCGCATGGCATCAACAACTCAGACAAGCGGATGGGTTACTTCAGACCCTACAAGGGCTATTGCAGCTGGAACGGCCCCACGCGCATCAGCGGCACGATCCTGTGGCTGTACGAGGACGACATCCTGCCGGCGGGCGACATCTGCGTAACCGACGGCGAAAGCCTGTTCGGCGGGCAGTTGCGTTGGGAGGGCGGCTGGACGTTCAACCAGAACTTCTTCCTTTCCGGCGCCGGAGCTGTCGGCGATGGCTCCTGCGTCCTCTATTTTCCGAACACCACGACGACATTCAAGGGCGTCATCACCCTTGTGGGCGATTCGACCTTTGGCGGCCGTACGGCAGGAGGCGGAGCGCTGCTCTTCAAAAACGAAGTGCGCGGTCCCGGCAGCCTGATCGTCTCGAATGGCGGCACCTTCAACTTCTATGCGGCCAATTCGTATGGAGGATTGGACCTCTCCGGCGCGACGACGATCAACATCTGCGAGAACGGCACGCTCGGCACGGGCCGCGTATGGCTGCGCAGCAACCACGCCCGTTCCCTTAACTTCGCCGAGGTGCCGTCGCTCGCGGTCACGAACGAGTTCCGTCAGGACAGCGGCACGCTGGCCATGTCGCTCAAACATTCCAAGGTGTCCATCACGAAAAACGTGAAGACGACCGCGCTGTCCCTCAACAACTTCTCCGAACTCGCGATCGGCGGCGCGTTCGACGCGGGCGCGTTGAAGGCGACCGGCGGACGCGATGGCACGGAGGGCACGGAACAGATCAAGGCGTGCGCGGCGGGCGCAACGCTGGGCGTGGGCGACGCCACGGACTCCGTGCTGGGCATTCCGCTGAGCGACGGAACGGGCACGCTGGGCCTCACGAAGAAGGGAACGGGCACGGTGGAGTTGCCGCCTGTCGAGCGCACATACACCGGCCCCACCAAGGTGGCGTCGGGAACGCTGAAGCTCAACGACAACCCGTTTCTCTCCCTGTCGCTTGCCTACTGGCTGGATGCCTCGTGCGAGGAGGACTTCGAGAAGGACGCCGAGACGGGCGTGATCACGAAGTGGCATTCGCACGGTGGAACGAAGAATCTCACCTTCAGCGTTGCCAATGGCACGCCCACATGGGGCACGGAGGAGAAGGTGAACGGCCTGAACGTGGTGACCACGAAGAAGGCGGACGGCGCGACGCCGGACAAGCTGGTGGCGTCGGGCTCGGCCGATCACCGGACGGTGTTCATCGTCTACCGTGCGCGGACTTCAGTGAGCATGGGTGGAATCCTTGGTAAGAACACCGTCGATATCGGCTTGCGCATGGCCACCGCGTCGAATCCGACTACTTGGGACGTTAACAACTTCGGCAGCTGGACGATTCATACAAAGACCATTCGTCGCGATGGCGCGAACGGCAACGCAATTGATTTCGGGAATCCGCACATCCTTACGCTGGTGCATGACCGCGACGACTGGAAGTCCAGCGTTTCATGGGGCGGCATCACCGCATCGTGCGATTTCACGCCGGCCATTGGCTGGTATCTGAATGCGACCCGTTACTATGGCGGCGACTACTGCGAGGTGCTGGCGTTTGAACGTGTGTTGACGGAGCATGAGATGCGCATCGTGGAGAACTATCTCTCCGAGAAGTGGCTGAACAGGACGATCTGGAACGACACGCAGACGGCCCCGGCGCCGCTCCCTGCGGGGACGGCGCTCACGGTGGAGACGGGCGCGATGCTCGACCTGGCGGGCTGCTCGGCTACAGTGGCGTCGCTTTCCGGCAACGGCACGATCACCAACTCGTCCGACACGGCAGCGACGCTCACCGTGACGGGCGGCGGTTCCTTCACCGGCCATGTGGGCGGCAAGACGACGCTCGCGATGGGCGCGGACGCGGCGGCGGGCGCGGTCGTGACGGAAGGCGCGACGCTCGCCGCGACAGGCGGAACGCTCGCCACGGGAACGCACGCCCTCACGCCGCCCACGAACGGTCTCGCCTACTGGTGCGATGCCGGGCTGCGCGACACGATCCTGCTCGACAGTTCAAACGCGGTGACGGGCTGGGTGAGCCGCGTCGCGTCCAGCTCGTCCATGCTGGTGAGCACGGGAGGCAGCATGCCCAACAGCAGCACGCGCTCGAAACCGACCTATTCGGCGGATGCGCTTGGCGGCAAGCCGTGCATCTCTTTCGCCGGCGGACTGAACGCGTTGTGGTCGATCGCGAAAACGCCTGTGCGGACGATGTTCGTGGTCGTGGCGGCAAATGGTGCGCAGACGGGCAACTGCGCCGGAATCTGGGGTGTCGCCGGCAAAGACCGCGGATTCCGCTTCAGCAACAATTCCACCTCCGTGGAGGGTGGCGGTGGCGGCGTGCGGTTCACGGGACCGGGCGATTGGGTGACGCTGGACGGCGTGGCGAAGGGAACAAGCGGTTTTGATCTGGGCAACGGAACGGTGCGCGTGATCGGTGCGCGCATGGATTCGGCCCATCACACCGACGCCTACTTCACGGACGAGCTGGGGTTGGGCGCGAACGAGGCGACGCGCGTCACCAATCTGGGCAACTACTCCGGCAACCCGTCGTTCGTGGGATTCGTCGGCGAGGTGATCGCCTACGACCGCGAGCTGAGCGACAACGAGATGAAGCAGGTGGAGAACTATCTGATCGCCAAGTGGAAGGACGCCTCGTGGACAGAAGGCAATCCTCCTGTGGAGAGTGAGCAGGGCCTTGCGGGCGGCACGCTGTCCGTCGCGTCCGGCGCATCGGCCACTGTAGCGTCCGGCATGTCGGTGGGCTACCTCTCCGGCGCCGGCACGCTCGTGGGCGACGTGACGGCGGACGGGTTCGACGTGACGGTGAAGCCCGACGGCACCACCGACACGCTCACTGTGAACGGCACGGTGACGCTGGACGGCACGGCGTACCTGCGGGTCAACAACCCCGAGAACCTCCAGAACGGCGTCTTCGGCACCTTCCTCCAGGCAACGGGCATTGTCGGCCGCTTCGCCGACTCCAACCTCGAGAAGCCCAACGGCTGGTCTGTTAGCAGCACGAGGGCTCAAGTCTTTCGCTCCTCTGGAACCGTTCTGATTTTCCGATAAAGGATCTCTCATGCATGTAAAGAAGCTTGTCACCGCGACGTTCCTGTTGGGGGCGGTCGCGTATGGATTGAACTGGGACAATGCCCTGATCATGGGCACCACGCCGGGCGGCAAGATGTTCTACGCGCCAGGCGAGGAGATGGTGTTCACGCTCAAGCTAGAGGGCATGAAGGAGGCGTTGCCGCCGGACACCTACTTCGTCGACTGGGAGCGCCGGGGCGATGACGGATTGAAGGCGCGCGGGCGTGCGCCGCTGCCGTTCCCGCCGGAAGGCCTCGTGCTGAAGACGAAGAGCGACAAGCCCGGATTCGTCTGCATCGAGGCGAACGTGGTGACGAAGGACGGCAAGCGCGTGCCCAAGAACCACCGCTGGGAGAAACGCGTGTTCTTCCAGGGCGGCGCCGGCGTGCAGCCGGAGCTGATCCCGATGGCGGACGAGCCGGCGGACTACGACGCCTTTTGGGCCGCATGCATGAAGGAACTTGACGCAGTGCCGATGGACGCGCAGATGACGCCCGTGGAGTGCCCCGACAAGGAGGTGCGCCTCTACGCCGTGCGCAT
>CACWSW010000110.1 GCA_902763655.1 uncultured bacterium | reverse complement strand
GTCCTGCAGGAACTTCGACACCTGCTCGCCGCCGAAGTACTTGCCGTTGCCCCACGGGTCGATCACGCACTTGAGCCCCAGCTCGTGCGCCTTCTCGACGATCTTCGGGATGTTGGGCCGCCAGAAGTCGAAGTCGAACTCCGTGACGGCGAGGATCACGCACGTCACCCCGTGCGCCTTCATCTCGACGAAGTCCGCCGCCGCATGTTCCACGTAGTTCAGCCCGTAGTAGCTGATGCTTGTCTGCTTGATTGCCATTGCATTTTCCTTTCTGTTTCAAGATCCATGTTTCACGAAGATCGCCATCAAGTGCGGCGCCTATTATACACCATATCTGCCCCCTAAAGGGGAAGACACTTTCAACAAAATCACCTTTCATTCCGCTGAAGCCGCTAGGGGCCGAAGAAGGCGGACGTGCGGGAAATGAGCTCGTCGAGAGACGTGACGGCGTGGACCGACGCGGGAATCGCCTTGCGGAAGAGCGCGCCGTAGTTCTTCGTGACGATCCGGCTGTCCGTCACCACCACGACCCCGCGGTCGGACTTGGTGCGGACGAGCCGCCCGAACCCCTGCCTGAAGCGGATTATCGCCTCCGGCAGCAGGTAGTCGCGAAACGCCGAACCGCCCTCTTCCGCCACCTTCTCGCCGCGCGCCTCGACGATCGGTTCGCCCACCTGCGGGAACGGGAGACGCGCCAGCACCACGCACGAGAGCGCCTCCCCCGGCACGTCCACACCTTCCCAGAAGCTCTGCGCGCCGAAAAGGACCGTTGGGCGCTCTGCCGTCCGCAGCGCCTCCGCCATCGCCTCGCGGCTCTCGCCCTCGCCCTGCACGAGCAGGCGGAAGCCCGCCGAGTCGAGTTCCGCGCGCGCGCGGTCGGCCACGTCGCGCATCATGTCGTACGAGGTGAAGAGCACAAGGCCGCGCCCGCCCGTCGCCCGGAAGAGGTCGAGCAGGAACGGCGCGAGCTTCTCCGCGTACTCGCCTGGGGCGGCGGATGGGTCTGGCAGGCAGTCGGGCGCCAGCACGAGCGCCTGGCGGAAGTAGTCGAACGGCGAGGCCGCCACGAGCGCCTTCACGCGAGGCGGCTCCACGAGGGATATCCCCAACCGGCGGGCCATGTAGTCGAACTTGTCTCCCGTGCGCAGCGTGGCGGAGCAGAGGACGACCGAGTCCTTCGTGTCGTAGAAGCATTTCTTCATCTCGTCAGCCACGCTGAGCGGCGCGGCTGTGAGACGTATGAACGACGGCATCTTCGCCTTCGCGTTGCCCTGGCACTTCTCGGCCCAGTACACGCGCGCAGGGTCTGATGCGGACAGCACGAACTTCGATTCCAGGATGAACTCGGTGAACGCGCCAGTCACGCCCTTCACCTGCACGGCGAGGTCGCCGAAGATCGGCTGGTTCTCCTCCTCGGCGACGCTCTCCAGAACGCCTGCCAGGTCCATGAGGATTCCCTGCAGCCTCGCAAGCGAATCCTCGAAGCGCACTGCCACTTCCGCGAGCGCCCTCTCGTCCCACTGCGCGGGCGTGTAGTCGGCGAAGAGGCCATGGAGAGAATACTGGCGCACCGTGGCCGACGGGTCGCCGGGCTTCTCCGCCGGCACGCAGCGGAAGCGGATGCGTTCCGTGCCGCGCGGGGCCGGCGAGAACAGGCGGCGCAACACCTCGAACACCGCGTCGCCTGCGGAAATGGCGAACTTGATCTGAACCTGGGCGCGGAAAAGCAGCTCGCGTATCTCCTCCGCATGGGCGGCGACCCGCAGGGCGCCCTTGTGGAGCTGGCGCTCGATGGATCCCAGCGCGCCGCGCGGACGCGACGTTCCGCGGCGCGAGCGAGAGGTCCGCGAGAGCTTCCCGAGGAGCTGCATCAGCGCGGGGCGCGAGAGCTCGTAGGAGAAGAAGTCCGTGGCGATGTCCTCGAGGTTGTGCGCCTCGTCGAAGACGAGCCGACCGTATGCTGGCAGGAGCGTGGATGCGGCGCACGTGGCTTCGGCGAGGACGAGCGCGTGGTTCACCACCACCACGTGCGCGCGCTGAGCGCGGGCGCGGGCCTTCGCGATGAAGCACTTCTCGCGGTAGCGGCAGGCGCGCCCTGCGCAGTCCTCGCCCGGGCAGGAGAGCTGCGGACGGAGAAGCTCTAGCCCGAGGTCGTCCAGATCGCCGTCGGGCGTCGTGTGCAGCCACTCGTATAGTCCCTTGAAATCCTTCTGCTCCTCCGCCGAGAGCGTCCACCATCCGCCCTGCATCAGCTCGCCGAGCATCCGCAGGCAGAGGTAGTTGGTGCGGCCCTTCAGGACGGCGACGCGCAGCTTCGGCGCGTCCTCGCCGAGCACCTGCGCGGCACGCGGAAGGTCGGAGGAGAGCAGCTGGCTCTGGAGGTTGCGCGTGGCGGTGGAGAGGACGACGGGCGTGTCGTTCGTGAAGCTCCAGAGGACGGACGGTATCAGGTACGCCAGCGACTTGCCCACGCCCGTGCCGGCCTCGATCATCAGGTGCTCGCGGCCGTTGAACGCGCGCGTGACGGCGCGAAGCATGTCCAGCTGGCCGGGGCGCGACTCGTAGCCGGCCATGCCCCCCAGCGTGCCGCCGGCCTCGAGATGGCGGGCTGCCGATTCCACGTCGAGCGGCGTGCAGTCCTCGTGCGACGGCAGACGGCACTTCGGTCCGCCCGCCTTCATGTCCGGAATGAAGTCTGCCCATTCCGGATTGTCCATGAAGAGAGGTATCTCGCCGTTCACGCGCCTCACCTCTTGCCCATGCCGAAGAGCTTCAGCGTGGCGCGGAAATCGGCCGGGAGCGGCGAATGCGCCTTGATGGTCTCGCCCTTCGCGGTGGGATGGGGCAGCTCGAGCGCGGAGGCGTGGAGCATCTGGCGGGGCACGGACATGAGGCGCGGGTCGCGCGCGCTCTTGAGACCGAACATGCGGTCGCCCACCACGGGATGGCGGATCGACGAAAGATGGCGGCGGATCTGGTTCGTGCGGCCGGTCTCTATGCGGATGCGCAGGAACGACGCCTCGTCGCCAACGGCCTCGCGCGTTACGTGCGAGATGGCGGACTGGCCGTCCAGCGGCGCGTCCACCGTCACGTGCGGATGCGCGAAGCGCCCCACGACGATCGCCCGGTACTGCTTCTGGACGAGGTGCGTCTTGAACACCTCCACGGCGGCCTGCCACGCGGCTTCGGAGCGGGCGAAGAGCAGGCAGCCCGTGGTGTCGCGGTCGAGGCGGTGCACGGCCTGTATGGCGGGGTCGCCCAGCTGCTCGCGCAGGATCGCCTCCACGCTGTGCGGATCGTCGGCGGAAAGAAGCCCGGCGGGCTTGTCCACCACGAGGAAGTCGCCGAACTCCGCCAGCACGCGGACGTGCTTGCGGTCCTCAGGCGCGATCTCGCGGCGGGCGACGGGACGGCGCGCGGCGGCCATGACGGCGTGCGCCAGCTCCACTGTATCGCCCGACTTCAGCGTGTGGTGCGCGATCCAGACGCAACGCCTGTTCACCCACACGCTGCGCCCGTCGATGACGGCCTTCGCGGCGCGGCGGGAGACGCCCAGCCACGCGGCTAGGAAATCCTGCAGCGACCTGCCGGCGTCGGGCCTGCCGACGATGCGGCGTTCCAGATTGGGTTCCTTGCGCATGGTCACACCCGGATGATGGACCCGACGACGCCGACCGTCTTCTTGCCGTGCAGGTCGGGGGCAAGCTGTATCTCGATGTCCTTCTTCTCGGCGGCGTCGCCCTCCTCCGCCGTGATGCGCGTGGCGGAGCGCTCGCCGTCGAGGGCGCGCGCGAAGAGCTCGGGCAGAGGATCGTCGGGCATGAGGTCGGAGAACGAGAGCTTGAGGATCTCGTCCTCGAATTCGTAGCCGAACATGTCGAGGCAGGCCGTGTTGGCCCAGCGGAAGCGTCCGTCGGGCGCGCAGGCGAAGAGGGCGGACTGCGCGATGGCACAGACGTTCTCCTTCGTGCGGAACGCGTCGAGCTGGCGACGGCGGCGCTCGGTGCTGCGCACGGTGAAGACGAGGTCGCCGATGTTCATCAGGTCGATGAGGGAGACCGTCACCTCGGCCGGGAACACGGTGCCGTCGCGCCGCAGGCAGTTGGCGTCGAGCATCATGTGGCGCGCCTGGTCGAGCCCGTTGCGGATGCGCTGCACGATGGCCGGCGTCACGCCGGGGATGAAGCGTCCGATTGGGCTGTCCAGGATCTCGTCAGAGTCGTACCGGAAGAACTCCTTCGCGCGGGCGTTTAGGTTGAGCAGGTGCCCGTTGGGGTCGGTGATCAGCACCGCGTCGTACATTCCCGCCAGGAGCTGGCGGAAGAGCGACCGGTGGTCTTTCATCGTGGGGTTGGACATGGACATGGGCAATCCCTCTCATTTCTTGTGCGGGCAGTTCGCGCATCCTGCGCATTTCTTGTCGGAGACGTCCTTCCCTGTCCAGCAGTAGGTGCAGAGCTTCTCCTTGGGAAGGCCTATGGCGGCGACGAGATCGTCAAGCCGCTGGAAAGCGAGGCTCGTGAGACCGAGGTCGCTGCGGATCTTCTCGACCATCGCCTTGTACGGCGCGCCGTCGGGATCCTGGTACTTGTCGACGACGGCCGGGTCGTCGCCCTCCACGTCGCGGATATACCGGCGCGTGGCGAGATCGTACACGGACTTAGAGCGAGAGAAGTTGATGAACTTGCACCCGTATAGGAGCGGCGGACAGGCGATGCGCATGTGAATGGCCTTAGCGCCGTCGTCCCAGAGACGCTTGGCCTGCTGGCGGAGCTGGGTGCCGCGGACGATGGAGTCGTCGCAGAACACGAGCCGCTTGTCCTTTATGAGACCGGGAATCGGGATGAGCTTCATGTGCGCGATGAGGTCGCGCTGCCTCTGGTCGGGCGGCATGAACGAGCGCGGCCACGTGGGCGTGTACTTCACGAACGGGCGCGCGTAGCGGACGCCGGCCTCCTGCGAGTAGCCGAGGGCGTGCGCCACGCCGGAATCCGGCACGCCGCCCACGCTGTCGGCCTCCACGGGGTTGCGGCGGGCGAGCGCGCCGCCGCAGCGGTAGCGCGCCATCTCCACGTTGCGGCCCTCGTATGACGAGGCGGGATAGCCGTAGTAAACCCAAAGGAACGAGCAGATCGCGGTGTCCTCGCCGGGCTCGAGCAGCGTCGTGAGGCCGTCGGGCGTAGCCTCGACCATCTCGCCCGGCCCGAGGTCGCGCAGGTAGGTGTAGCCGAGGTTGGGGAAGATGCACGTCTCCTGGGTGGCGATGAGCGCGCCTTCCTTCTTGCCGAAGATGATGGGCGTGCGCCCCCAGCGGTCGCGCGCGGCGAAGAAGCGCCCGTTCTCCGTGAGGATCATGAGCGAGCAGCTGCCCTCGATCTTCTCCTGCGCGTAGCGCACGCCGTCGACGAAGCTGTCCTGCGAGTCGATCAGCGCGGCCACGACGGCCGTGGGGCTCACGACGCCGGAGGTCGTCGAGTACTGGAACTGCACGCGGCGAGTGGCGTACATCTCCGCCATGAGCGTGTCGATGTTGGCGATGAGGCCGACGGTCACGATCGCGTACGTGCCGAGGTGCGAGGCCACGATCAGCGGCTGGGGGTCGGTGTCCGAGATGACGCCTAGGCCCGAGCAGCCCGCGAACTTGGCGAAATCGTTCTCGAACTTCGACCTGAACGGCGCGTTCTGTATGTTGTGGATAGCGCGCTGGAACCCCTTCTCGTTCGCGACCACCATGCCGCCCCGCTGTGTGCCGAGATGCGAATGGTAGTCGGTCCCGAAGAACAGGTCCGCCACGCAGTCCCTTTTCGAAATGACGCCGCAAAAGCCGCCCATAAAGCCTCCTGAAATTGTGCGGGGGTATTTTACCAAATCCGCGTCCCCGCCGCAATCGCCATGACGCGCTCACGTCAGCATCATCGGCTGGGAGAAGATGATCTCCTCCGCCCCGTCGCGCGCGTAGGCGCGGACGCGCAGGTAACCGTACTTCTCGCGGTCGGCCGCAGCCACGGAGAAGGACATCTTGTTCGAGTTCCCCCATGCCGTGATGCCGCACTTCGTGATCACCTGCAGGTGGGCTGGCTTGTCGAGCGTCACCTGGAGGTTCGCGCCGTCGAAGCGGATGGACGTGAACCGCAGGATGCCACGCCCCTTGATCGCGCCGTACCAGTTGCCCTGGCGATAGGCGCGCAGACAGGCATGGACGCTCTTCTCGGGCACGAGCAGCACGTTGACGCCCTCCTGCAGGCCCCAGTCGGGCACGAAGAACCCGAAGCACTGGCGGCCGGTGGAGAGGGCGCGGTCCCAGTAATCCTCGCAGTTGCTGCGGCTCCACGGGTAGTTCTTGCTCGGCTTGCACATGTTGTACACCTCGATGCCGAGCACGCGCGGATCGTAGTCGAGCAGGTCCCAGATGATCTCGTCCTTGAGGTGGGACCACGCGGGATGGTTGATCGTCACGCCGCCGCCGTCGGGGTGGATCAGTCCGCCGATCATGCGGGAGATCGCGGTGTGCGCGTGCTCGCCGCTGCCGAAGCAGTAGCCCTTGCCGTGGGAAAGGAAACGGTTGCGCTTGTCGAACGTGCCTGAGCAGAAGGCAGATCCGGGCGCGCACATGTGGAGGCTGGGGACGATCCTGCCGTCGTCGCCGAGGAAAGCGTGATGCTCGGCGTTGGGCGCCTCGAGGATGTTGTCGGGCACGCGCGAGAAGCGGAGCGGCCCCTCGGTGAACGGCAGCTGCTTGCGCTGCTCCGGCGGCAGCTCGTCCGCCCAGGCGCTGACGATCTTCGACCAGTCGAAGGGGCCGTCCGTGCGCTTGCCCTTCACCATCACGGGAAAGTCGTGGTGGACGTAGTAGTGCCGGTCGTGGAACGTCTTGAGCGGCATCGTCGGCGCGGACGGATAGTAGTTGGAGATCGTGAGGAACTCGAAACCGCGGTCAAGATACGCGTCCAGCATCTTCTGGTTCTCGCAATGTCCGTGCGAGGTTGTGTGCACCTCCACGACCTTTGACCAGTCGACGTCCGAGTACGGACGCCGGTTGCGAGGGGGGACGTTGGGGTTCGCGGTCGCAGCAAGCTGCGACCCTCCCGCGTTCGGACGCGCGGGAGCGCGTCCCTCCCCTGCTGCCGTTGCTGCGGCCGCGGAGGCGGCCAGCCCGATGAAGTCTCTGCGTTTCATGCGGCCATTATAGCATGAAACTGGCCGGAGCGGGGAAAAAAGGAGTGCCGCCGGGAGTTGGCGGCCCGTGCCTGCCTAGCGCAAAGGCTCGCGAGCGTATGCCCGCGAGCCTTTGTTGAGCGAAGCGCCAGGCAGGCGCCATCTCGGTGGTCGGCCTACTTGTCGTTGAGCGCCGCGACGCCGGGGAGCGTCTTGCCCTCGAGGTACTCGAGGGACGCGCCGCCGCCGGTGGAGATGTGCGTCATCTCGGCCGCCTTGCCGCTCTTCTTCACCGCGCTGACGGAATCGCCGCCGCCGATGATCGAAGTGCCGCCGTTGGCCTTGACCGTCGCCACCGCGTCGCACACGCCGAACGTGCCCTTCGCGAGAGGCGCGAACTCGAAGCAGCCCATCGGGCCGTTCCAGACCACGGTCTTCGCAGTCTTGATGGCCTCGGAGAAGAGCTCCACGGTCTTCGGGCCGATGTCGAGGCCCATCCAGCCGTCGGGGATGTCGCCCTCGCACACCTTCATCTGGATGTCGCTGGCGTCCTTCTCGGTCGGGAACTTGTCCGCGATCACGTTGTCGACCGGCAGGAGGAAGTTGATGCCCTTCGCCTTGGCGGCGTCCAGCATCTCCTTCGCGTAGCCGAGCTGCTCGTCCTCGCAGAGGGACGCGCCGACCTTCAGGCCCTGGGCCTTCTTGAAGGTGTAGGCCATGCCGCCGCCGATGATGAGCGTGTCGACCTTGTTCAGGAGGTTCTTCACCACGGCGAGCTTGTCGGAGACCTTCGCGCCGCCGAGGATCGCCACGAACGGGCGCACGGGATGCTCGACCGCATCGCCGAGGAACTTGATCTCCTTCTCCAAGAGGAAGCCGCTCACGGCCGGCTGCAGGTAGTCCGCGATGACGGCCGTCGAGGCATGGGCGCGGTGCGCCGTGCCGAACGCGTCGTTGGCGTAGACGTCGCCGTAGCTGGCGAGCTTCTTGGCCATCTCCTGGCGCTTCGCCTTGAGCTCGGCCTTCTTCGCCTGGTACTCCTCCTCGGTGAGGTGGATGCCCTTCTTCTCGTCGTCCTTCTTGACCTTGCCGTCCTCGGCCTTGTAGAAGCGGGTGTTCTCGAGGAGGCACACCTCGCCCGGCTTGAGCGCGGACACGATGTCGTCCGCCGCCATGCAGTCCGGCGCGAACGCGACGGGCTTGCCCAGTAGCTTGGCGAGGTGCTCTGCCACCGGCTTCAGCGAGAACTCGGCCTCGTAGCCCTTGCCCTTCGGGCGGCCGAGGTGCGACATGAGCACGAGGCTCGCGCCGTTCTCCAGCACGTACTTGATGGAGGGGAGCGCGGCCTGCACGCGCGTGTCGTCCGTGATCGTGCCCGAGCCGTCCTTGGCCATCGGCACGTTGAAGTCCACGCGCATCACCACGCGCTTGCCGTTGAGATCGATGTCCCGCAGCGTCTTCTTCGCCATGGTTCCGCTCCTTACTTGGCCTCTGCCGCCTTGGCCGCGATCTTGTTCACGCGCAGCTGGGCGCGGGACTTCTTGCGGTTGGCGGTGTTCTTCGTGATGATCCCCTTCTTCACGGCCTTGTCGAGCTCGCTCACGAACGCCTTGAGGTCCTTCTCCGCGGCCTCGCGGTCGCCGGCGTCCGCCTTCTTGAAGAGCCTCTTGTGCTCGTTGTGCAGGCGCGCCTTGACAAGCGTGTTGCGCTTGTTAGCCTTCGCGTTCTGACGGTCGCGTTTACGGGCGGCACGGCCGCCTTTGATGTTCGCCATTGTGCTTTACTCCTAGTTTCTGCAAAACAATTGAGTGTATATTTTAGCGAAAATACGCCGCGTTGTGAACAGGGAAAATTAAAATTCTTCATTTTCCGCCTTGCGTCCGGCGGCAGAATTTAGTAAACTGTCTGCCGTTCAACCAAGCCAGGTTAGCACAGCTGGTAGTGCGGCTCATTCGTAATGAGCAGGTCGGCGGTTCGAATCCGTTACCTGGCTCCATCTCCACCCCGAAGGCAGAATAGTGGCCAGATATTGGCACGGGAGGGGCGCAATTTATTGCGCCCGCAAGATCGGTCGCAACAAGTTGCGACCCTCCCGCATGGGGAGCCGCCATCTTGGCGACGCTTACCGAAGAATCACCGCCGTGCCGGTGGAGCGGTCGAGGACGTAGCCGGTCGCGGTCTTCCTGACGGAGCCGCGGCCCGTCACGGTGACGGACGCGAAATCGCCTTCGCACGTGCCGAACGAGATGAGCGGGAACTGCCCGCGGGCCTCCAGCGCCGTCGAATCCACCTCCAGCGTCGCGCCCGGACCAATCGTCAGCGCGCCGGCGGTCGTGAGCGTTCCCACGCCCTGCGGACCGCACGTAAACTTCACCTTCGCCGCGAGGTCCGCGCCGCCCGTGAGCGCCGCCGGCGTGTTCGTGAGCGTCACGTTCGCCGCCGTCACCGAGCCTGCGGGCCCCACCTCCAGCACGCCCGCGCCGTCCTGCGACAGCCACAGCGTCCCGTCCGTCGTGAACGACCCGCCCGCCACGCGCAACAGGCCTTTCGCGCAGTGGTTCGTCACGGGGCAGCAGGTGTAGAGGGCGTATGGTTTGTGGTAGAGGAGGTTCGTCGTGATGCCGCCCACGAACACGTCGCTCGCCGCCGTCGCCACGCCGTTGGAGAGGATGTACCGCCCCTCGCCTCCCCACGCGCCCACGACCATCTGAGGTTCAGCGTGCCCCGGAAATAGCTGGGGGCTTCCAAGTTCGCCACCGTACCAGCGCCGACAATCAGGCCGTGGACTGCCGAGGCGGACAGCCAGCAATTGACATTCCGAATACTGCCGCCGGTCATGTTGACGACGCCCGTCACGCAGCCGTAGTCGGTGGGATTCCCGCCCGGCTGCGCCACGCGGAAGCCATACGATCCGCCGACGATCTGCCCGCGTGTCAGGTTCACCTCCGCATCGCCGTTGATGTAGCCCACGGCGAACGTGTTGGGCGCGTTCAACGTCTGAGAGGAATTCCAGTTGAGAATCGCGCGGGCGTTGGCGGCGTTGTTGTTGACGTAGAACATCTGCTGCGACCCGTCCAATGCAAGCGTCGCATCGTCATCCACCGTCACCACGGCCGTCTTTCCCCAAGTCGGGGCTATGCGGAAGCGGGCCTGCGAGGACGTGCTGTTTTTCTCGCCGTCCCAGGTCAATTTCCCCCGGATCGACGAATGGCCGCGCAGATGAACCGTCCCGTTGCCCAGCGCGGCGCTGACTTCCCGATAGTGGATCTGCGCATCGCCGGACAGCTCCACCACGCCGTTGCCGTCGGTCAACCGAAGGAAGTTGTCCACGAACGCGCTTGTCCGCGCCACTTCAAGGAGTCCGCCCGTCATCTCCAGGCGGCCGCCCGTGATGAATTGCAGGCCTTGGAGACCGGAATCCACGTGGAACCTCAGCGTTCCCGACGCGATGGAGACGGTTCCCTTGTCCGAGCCCGATCCGGATACGATCAGACGTCCCTTGAAGTCGTTCAGCTCCATCGTGC
>CACWSW010000109.1 GCA_902763655.1 uncultured bacterium | reverse complement strand
CCATAGCTGGAGAGGAACTCCTTCGCCTCCTCGTCGGAAAGTCCGGCGAGGTCAGCCTCCATCTGGGCGCAGATCGTCACCATCTCGCAGCCCTGCGCGTCTGCGTACGCCTTGAGCGCGGCCACGTGCGGGTTCGCCGAAGGGTCGGCCAGGTCGTCCTCCGCCACGTTGGCGCAGTAGATGGTCTTCTTGTCCGTGAGGAAGTGCAGGTCGCGCAGGACCGGAAGGATGGGGTCGCCCTCCGCGCGCGGAAACGTGCGCACGGGCTTGCCGCCCTCCAGGTGGGCGAGGAGAGCCGTCATCGCATCGAACTCTGGACGCTTCTTCGGGTCGCTCTTCGCCTCGTTGCGGGTCTTGTCGCAGCGCTTCTGCAGCTGCTCCATGTCGGCTAGGACAAGCTCCGTCTCGATCACCTCGGCGTCGCCGGCGGGATCGATCGGAGCCGACTTGTTGCCGCCCTCCTGCACGTGGATGATGTCGTCGTTCTCGAAGCACCTGACAACATGCAGGATGGCGTCGCACTCGCGGATGTTCGCCAGGAACTTGTTTCCGAGGCCCTCCCCCTTGGAGGCGCCCTTCACCAGTCCTGCGATGTCCGTGAACTCCACTGTGGCGCGTATGATCTGCTGCGGGTGGGCGATGGCGGCCAGCGCCTCAAGGCGCGGGTCCGCCACCTCCACGATCGCGGAGTTCGGCTCGATCGTGCAGAACGGGTAGTTCTCCGCCGCCGCCTGCTGGCGCTTCGTGAGCGCGTTGAACAAGGTTGACTTGCCGACGTTCGGCAGCCCGACGATTCCGACCGAGAGGGACATCTCTTCTCCTTCCGCGAGACCCGTGACCTTACCGCAGGGCGGCCTGCGCCGCCGCGAGGCGCGCGATCGGCACGCGGTACGGCGAGCAGGAGACGTAGTCGAGGCCGATCTGGTGACAGAATTCCACGGAGGCCGGGTCGCCGCCGTGCTCGCCGCAGATGCCCGCGTGGAGCGCGGGACGCACGGCCTTGCCGTCCGTCACCGCCATCTTCATCAGCTTGCCGACGCCGTTCTGGTCGAGCTTCGCGAACGGATCGTTCTCGAGGATCTTCGCGTCGTAGTACGCGCCCAGGAACTTGCCGGAGTCGTCGCGGCTGAAGCCGAACGTCATCTGCGTGAGGTCGTTCGTGCCGAAGCAGAAGAACTGCGCCTCGTCCGCGATCTCGCCGGCGAGCAGCGCCGCGCGCGGGATCTCGATCATCGTGCCGACCTCGTAGGAGAGGTTGATGCCGGCCATGTTGATCTCCTCGTTCGCGGTGTGGACGACGATGTCCTTCACGAACTTGAACTCCTTGGCGTCGCTCGTGAGCGGGATCATGATCTCGGGCTTGACGTTCCAGGCCTTGTGCTTGCGCTGCACGTTGATGGCGGCGCGGATGACGGCCTTCGTCTGCATCACGGCGATCTCGGGGAACGTCACGCACAGGCGGCAGCCACGATGGCCCATCATCGGGTTGAACTCGTGGAGTCCGTCGATAATCTCCTTGATGCGGAAGATCGGCTTGTGCTGCGTCTTCGCGAGGAGCGCGATCTCCTCCTCCGTGTGCGGCACGAACTCGTGCAGCGGCGGGTCGAGGAAGCGGATCGTGACGGGCTGGCCCTCGAGCGCCTCGTACAGCTGCTCGAAGTCGTCCTGCTGGTACGGCAGGATCTTGGCGAGGGCGAGCTCGCGCTCCTCGACCGTGTCGGAGCAGATCATCTCGCGGAACGCCGCGATGCGGCTCTGCGAGAAGAACATGTGCTCGGTGCGGCAGAGGCCGATGCCCTCGGCGCCCAGCTCGCGCGCCTTCTTCGCGTCGCGCGGCGTGTCGGCGTTCGTGCGCACCTTCAGGCGGCGGAACTTGTCGGCCCACGTCATGATGCGGCCGAACTCGCCCGCGATCGTGGCGTCCACCGTGGGGATGATGCCGTCGTAGATGTTGCCGGTGCCGCCGTCGATGGAGATCCAGTCGCCCTCGCGGAACGTCTTGCCGCCGAGGACGAACTTCTTGTTCTCCTCGTCCATCGCGATCTCCTGGCAGCCGGAGACGCAGCACTCGCCCATGCCGCGAGCCACGACGGCCGCGTGGCTCGTCATGCCGCCGCGCACGGTGAGGATGCCCTCGGCGGCCTTCATGCCCTCGATGTCCTCTGGCGAGGTCTCAAGGCGCACGAGCACCACGCGCTCGCCGTTCTTCTTCCACGCCTTCGCGTCGTCGGCGTTGAACACGATCTTGCCGCACGCCGCGCCCGGCGAAGCCGGCAGGCCACGGCCCATCGGCTTGGCCTTCTTGAGGGCCACCGCGTCGAACTGCGGGTGGAGGAGCGTGTCGAGGTTGCGCGGATCGATCATCAGCACCGCCTCCTGCTCCGTGCGGACGCCCTCGTCCACGAGGTCGCACGCGATCTTGAGCGCGGCCTTGGCCGTGCGCTTGCCGTTGCGCGTCTGGAGCATGAAGAGCTTCTTGTTCTCGATCGTGAACTCCATGTCCTGCATGTCGCGGTAGTGGGCCTCGAGCTTGTTGCAGATGTCCTGGAACTGCTTGAACACCTCGGGCATCACCTCGGCCATCTTAGCGATGGGCATCGGCGTGCGCACGCCGGCCACCACGTCCTCGCCCTGCGCGTTCATCAGGAACTCGCCCATCAGCTTCTTCTCGCCGGTCGCCGGGTCGCGCGTGAAGGCGACGCCCGTGCCGGACTCGTCGTTGAGGTTGCCGAACGCCATCATCTGGACGTTCACCGCGGTGCCCCAGCTGTAGGGAATGTCGTTGTCGCGGCGGTAGACGTTCGCGCGCGGGTTGTCCCAGCTGCGGAACACGGCCTTGATCGCCTCGAAGAGCTGCTCCTTCGCGTTGCTCGGGAAGTCCTTGCCGATCTTGTCCTTGTACTCCTTCTTGAACTGTCCGGCGAGCTCCTTCAGGTCATCGGCCGTCAGCTCGACGTCCTGCTTGACGCCCTTCTTGGCCTTCATGTCGTCGATGAGCTTCTCGAAGTACTTCTTGCCGACCTCCATCACGACGTCGGAGAACATCTGGATGAAACGGCGGTAGCAGTCCCAAGCCCAGCGCGGGTTGCCGCTCTTCTTGGCGAGCGCCTCCACCACCGTCTCGTTCAGGCCGAGGTTGAGGATCGTGTCCATCATGCCCGGCATCGACGCGCGCGCGCCGGAACGGACGCTCACGAGGAGCGGATTGTCCTTGTCGCCGAACTTCTTGCCGGCGCTCTCCTCGAGCTTCTTGACGTACTCGAGGATCTGCTTCTGGATGTCGTCGCCGATCACCTTGCCGTCGTCGTAGTACCGGGTGCAGGCCTCGGTGCTGATCGTGAATCCCTGCGGCACCGGCAGGCCGAGGCCCGCCATCTCGGCGAGGTTGGCGCCCTTTCCGCCCAGCAGGTTGCGCATCTCGGCGTTGCCCTCAGTCTGGCCGCAACCGAAGAAGTAGACGTACTTCTTCTCTTCCTTCGTTTCCTTGCTCATCTTGTCCTTCTTTTCCTTTGGTTTTCTCTTTACCTTCTTTTGCAAACGGCGGATAGTATATGAAATTCCAGCCCGAATTGGAAGTCCAAAAAGCAGCCAGCCGCACTTCAGGCGAGCTTGACCCAGCTGCTTCCTTCGCTGGCGGACTTGAGCGCCGCATCCACGAACTGTATCGTCCGCCGCCCCTCGCGCGCCTGGGGGAAGTCGCAGTTCCTGCCTCCCCGCAGCGCCGCGCAGAACTCGCGATAGTGGTTCGCGAACGCCTCTATGAAGCCCTCGTGGTGTCCGGCGGGAATCCGGGAACAGCGCTTCGACACCTCGGACAGCCCGGCGATGTACGGCGCGTTGCGCTTGTATGTGCGTTCCGGCCCGAAGGCGTACTTCACGTGCAGGTAGTTCCCCTCCTCCACCTGCCACACGAGCGATGCCTTGTCGCCATAGACCCGCAGGCGCAGGCCGTTCTCCTCGCCGGTCGCGATCTTCGACGTGACCATCACCGCCTTCGCCCCCTTCGACAGCTTCATCAGTATCGAAGCGTCGTCGTCAAGACGGTTGCCGGGGGCAAACGACGAAAGGTCGGCGGCGATCTGCCTGATCTCGAGGCCGGTCACGTACTCGATGAGGTGCGCGCCATGCACGCCGATATCGGCCACCACGCAGCTCCTGCCCGAACGCCGGGGATCCATCTTCCACGCGTTGCGCTTGTCGAGCGGCTTGGAGAAGTCGATCTTCCTGAAGCTCCCCTGCTGATACTCCATCAGCACCTTGCATATCTTCCCCAGCTCGCCGCTCCTCACGAGGTCGCGCGCAAGCTTCACCATCGGATAGCCCGAATATGTGAACGGCACGCCCAGCACGAGTTTCTTCCTGCGGGCCAGCCGCTCCAGCTCCAGGGCCTCCTCGGACGAGATGGACAGCGGCTTCTCGCACATCACGTTTACGCCCGCCTCGAGCGCCGCCTTCGCGATCGGATAGTGCGAGTCGTTCGGCGTGCAGACTGCAAGGAAGTCGATCTTGCCGCTCTCGGCGGCGATCAGGCTCCGCCAGTCCTGGTATATCCGCTCAGGAGACACCCCAAGCTCGGCGCCGGTCGCAGCATTGCCCGCCGCATCGCGGCTGAAACAGCCCGCGACAAGATCAGCGAGATCGTCCATCCGTATCGCCATCCTGTGAACCGGGCCGATGAACGACCCCTTCCCGCCGCCAACCATGGCATAAGTCAGTCTGCTCTTGGACATCTTCTTCCTTCTTTCTGCTTTTCTCATGAAATGCCGTCGTTCACTCCACCGGGAACATGGACACGCGAAGCTTGGTGCATCCGTATGGCACAAGCTCCAGCGGACGCCCGGCCGAATCCTTCGCCACCACCTTCACCGGCGCGTCGAGCGGCCAGTCCCACACCGCAGGCATCGCCTTGCGCACCACCTGCGCGCCAGGCACCGACGCCGGGTCGAGAACCGGCTCCGCCGCGTTGCCGATGATCGTGTTGTCGTCCTTCGCCGGATAGGCATACGCCATCAGGAGCGGTCCGAACGACACGACCGCCCGCCGCCTGCCCATGTCGTTCATGTCACGCACGATCTCCACGCTAGGCTTCATCGGGAACGTGAGGCGAAGCACATCGCCCTTCTTCCAGACGCGCACGATCCGCGCGAATCCGCGCTCCGGCTTCATCTCGAGAGGTTTCCCGTTCAACTCCATACGCGGGCTCCCGCACCAGCCCGGCACGCGCGCCAGAAGCGGGAACTCCGCCGCCGGAGCGTCGTCCACCACTATCTCCACCGTCTCGGAGAACGGATACTCCGTCTTCTCCGTGAACGCCGCGCGCCCGCTCTTCAGCTTCGCCTCGAACGTGCAGGGACCGTACGCCGTCGCCGCCACGCCGCCGTCCTCAGTCTTCATCCACATCGCCTGGATGTAGTTCGGCAGGACCTTGTTGAGCGCCGCCACGCAGCAGAGCGGCCACTGCTTCGACTCGCGATACTCGCACTGGCTGTCGTACGGACACGACATCGCCGCAGCCTCGCCAGGAAGTCCGGCGCGGTTGGGCTGCTGGAAGTAGACGTGCCGCTTGAAGTCGCGCGACACGCAGGCCGGCGCCGCGTTGAACTGCACCCGCTCCACGTCGTCGCCCCACTTGCCGTCGCCCGTCCCGGCGAGGATGTTGATGCGCGTGAACGTCTCGGCGGCCACGTCGCACGTCTCCGTGCCGCGCTTCGCCCCAGACCAGCCCCATTCCTCGTCCATCATCGTGAGGCCGTACGGCTGGCGGCAGTTCTTGTCCAGGAACGCGTACCAGGCCAGCACCGCGTCGCGCAGACTGGTGTCGCCCGTGAGCTGCCATGCCCGCCACACGCTGAGCAGCTGCTCGGCGCAGAACACGCCGTGGCGCGTGGGCATCTTGAGGGCGTTCTGCGCCCTGCGGCGCGTCCAGAGAGTCTCCGGCAGCCACGGCGCCGGCGGTTTCGCGTACTGCGACGTCTCCTTCAGCATCTTTGCGGCAATCTCCGCGCAGGCGCGGATGCGGGCGCTGCCCGTCACGCGCGCCGCGTCCACGCACCCGCTCTCGAACGTCGCGCTGCCGCCCATGCGCCGCGCGATCTCCTCGTTCGAGAACGCCCACTCGATCGCCTGCCGCGCACGCGCGTCGCCCGTCACCTCGTAGAACGCCGCGATCGCCCTCTCCCGCATGCCGTGCACCCAGCGGGACTGCCATGCACCCGGACCGAAGAACTCTTCCATCTGCTTCGGATCGCGCCTGTCCATCCACCACAACATCCCCACAGCGTTGGAGTGCATGTTCGAGAGCACCGGCTCGAGCCGCTTCTTCGCAAGGTCCTTCAGGTACGGATCGTCCATCTGCCAGGCGAGATGCACGAGGCCGTCGAACCAGTAGGTGCCGCCCTCGCTGCTCCACGAGCCCTTCTCGTCGTTTCCCCAGTTGAGATACACGCCCCGCGGCTTCCAGTCCGCCGACCACGCCCGGCGGAAATGGTGGCTCACGCCGTCCATGTGCCCCGTGTAGCCGTCACGCGCGGCGCGCGCACGATCGAGCAGCCATCCTTTCGGACGGATGGCGCCCACAGGCGCCGAGGTGAAGGCGTTAGCCGCAAAAGCCGCCATGACTGCGGCAAGTCCCATCACGCACGTCGTCGTTCTCATCGTCTCTTCTCCAAGACCACCAACTATTTCCTTACGTCGACCGAAAGACCGACATCGATATACTGCCCGCCAACCGTCTGGATCACCTTGACGGCCAGCACGTTGTCGCCCTGCTTCGCGGCGGCCGCGAAACGCTCCGCCGATACTGGGAACGCCGCATATCCCGTCGTGTAGCCTTTCGCGGAAACTAGGAGCTTGCCGTTGAGCCATACCTCGGCGTCCTCGTCGTGGAACATCTCGAACGTGGCCGAGAGGAGATTTGCGGGCATCGTGTCCAGCGTGAAGTGCCGGCGCAGCCAGATCGTCCCCGTGTTCCATTCGGTCGACACCTGCGCGCCATGGTCACGTGTGATGGACTTGTTTCCGAATCCTCCGGCAGAACGCCCCCATGCCGAATCGTCGAAAGCGGCCTCTTGCCATCCGGCAGGCGGTTCCGCCGTCGTCCACGCCCAAGTCTTCGGGTCCTTCGCGAGCTTCGGGAACACCGTCTTCTCCTCGTACGGCACGAGACCAAGCGCCGCCGCCTCGCGCACCTTCGCGTGCACTGCCGCGAGCGCCGCCGGATCAAACTTCTTCACCTTACGGTCGTACGTCATGAGACCGTTGATCTCCCCTTCCACGTCGGTCGTCTGCGTGTAGACGCTCCCGCCCAGTCCGCGCCGCGCGAGGCCCGCCACATGCTCCATGAGGGTGACGAACTTCTGCTGCACCGCCGCGCGGTCCGTGTCGCCGCCCGTTCCGCCGTACCCCCACGCGTTCGTGGTCCACAGGTGATCGCCCACGCGGCAGCCGATGCCGCCGAATTCGCCCAGGAAGCTGACGCGGCGCGCGTTCACCGGGAACATGCGCGGCGAACGGCCGTAGTCGTGCTTGTCGACGCTGTCAGCGGCCTCCTCCAGATCTGCCGGCAGGTGGGAAGTGTCGCGGTGCGGCTTCACGCACCAAAGAGCGCCGCCCTCCCAGTCGTTTGCGCCGGACGGACCGTCCACGAGCCGCGTCGGATCGTAGCGCTGCGTCCACATGAGCGTCGAATGGGTCAGGAACTGGCCGGGCTGCCCCCAGCCCTCGTTGTACGGCACCCACATCACGATAGACGGCACGTTGTAGAGGTGGTCGATCATCTCCTTCAGCTCGCGCCTGTAGAAGCCGTAGCGCTTCGTCGTGTCGCTGAATCCGCTCGGCATGTCCTGCAGGACGATTATGCCGAGCGTGTCGCACAGCCAGTAGTAGCGCCGCGGCTCCACCTTGATGTGCTTGCGCATCATGTCGAAGCCCGCATCCTTGAGAGCGCGGATGTCGTACGCCATCGCCTCGTCCGACGGCGGCGTGAGCAGCCCGTCAGGCCACCAGCCCTGGTCGAGCGTGCCGATGATGAAGCGCGGCGCGTTGTTGAAGTAGAACCGCAGCACGCCGTTCGGATCCTTCCGCTTCTCGAACTTCCTCATTCCGAAGTAGCCCTTGATCTCGTCTTCGCCGCACTTGGCGACAAAATCGTAAAGCGCGGGCGATTCGGGACTCCACAGCTTGAATCCGGCTGGCATCTTCACGACGGCGACGCCGTCCTTAGTTGTCGCAGAAGCGACACAATGGGAGGGACGCGACTTGTCGCGTCCGAAAACATTGACGCACACCTCCGGCCTGGAGAAGCCGCCGGCAACGTCGAACTCGAAGCGAACCGTCCCCGCATCGATGTCCGGCGTCACCTTGTATCCCGCAATGTGCGTCGCCGGCACGGTCTCGAGCCACACCGTCCCGCCTATTCCGCTCGTGCGCGTGTACATGCAGCCGCGCGGACGGAACGTCTGCTTGCCGTGCGAGCCGATGAAGTCGGTCGTCGGGTCCCACACGCTCACGACCAGCTTGTTCGCGCCCTTCTTCACGAGGTCCGTCACGTCGTACGCGAACGGCATCTGCCCGCCCTCGTGCGGAACGCCCGCCTCGCGACCGTTCACGAACACCTGCGTGCGGAAGTCGCACTCCTCGAAGTTGAGGATGAGCCGCTCGCCCTTCTTCACGTCCGCATCGAACGTCCTCCTGTACCAAAGCGTCTCCTTCGGCTCGAGCAGGCGGCCTACGCCGGAGAGCGGACTCTCTATCGGGAACGGCACCAGTATCTCGCCGTCCCAAGTGGAGGGCACAGTTGGCGCATCGGTCGTCACGGCGTATTGCCACAGGCCGTTCAGGTTCGTCCATGTGGAGCGCACCATCTGAGGACGCGGATACTCGCGCCAGGCGTTCTCCGGCGTCACCTTCGCGCCCCATTCCGTCAGCATCGGGCCGTTCGCGACCCCAGGCACCTTCGCCGGCTGCCAAGCAAGCGCTCCGCTCACCACGCACACCGCCGCCAATCCCAAAACTTCACGTCTCTTCATCTCCACTCAATCTCCTTTAATCAACCTCTACCATTGCCTATAACTTCCTTGTGACTTCTCTAGTTTGCTTTCGCTGCTGGGAGTTTTGGAGTTTAGGAGGCTCGGAGTATTTTTATAATCTTCTCCGAAACTCCGAAGCTCCAAATCTCCAAGTAGCGAAAGCAATCATCAATGCTATCCTCCCGCCGTCGATCATGATCGTCGCGCCGGTGATGTACCGTCCGGCATCCGATGCGAGCAGCAGCGCCGCCCCTGCCGCGTCCTCAGGCCGCGCGTAGTCGTGCATCGGGATCGCGTTCATCACCTTCTCGGCGTAGACCGGATTTCCGAGCGCCTCCTTGTTGCGGTCCGTCGCGAAGACTCCCGGGCACAGGTTGTTGACCGTGATTCCCTCGCGCGCCACCTGGCGGGCTATTCCGCGCACAAGGTTCTCCTGTGCAGACTTCGTCGCCGCGTAGACGCACATGTCGGGATGCGGACGACGCTCGTTGACGGATCCGACGACGATGAGCCGCCCCCATCCCTGCGCCTTCATCTTCGGATAGCAGCGCTGGAACATGCGCAACGTGGCGAAGAAGTTCACCTGCATTTCCTTCTGCGCCTCGTCAAGCGGGAACTCTCCCCACGGAATCTTCGCCTGAATAGAGGCGTTCGCCACGAGGATGTCGGGCAGCGAGCCCTCCGCCTCCAGCTTGTCGAAGAATGCGTCGATGGCGCTGGGGTCGGAAAGTTCGCACACCTTCGTGTTGTGGCGAACGACCTTCGCGCCATATTCCTCCAGCGCGTCGCCGATGGCCTTCCCGATTCCGCGCGTGCTCCCGGTCACGAGAGCAATCTTTCCCGTCAGGTCAAACTTTTCCTTTAGCATGTTGTTCTCCTAACCTTCTAACCCTTTAACTCCACCGCCTGTCGTTCGCCCATTCCTTGTCCCACTCCTCGGTGGAGGCCCACGCCTCCGGGAAGTCGGGATGGAGCTTCTCGCGGATGAGATCCTCGTTCAGAGACTCGATGCCGAGGCCGGGCGTATCGGGCACCTTCACGAAGCCGTCCTTGATGTCGAACGCCGGCACCACCAGGTCCTTCCACCAAGGCACGTCCACTGAGTGGATCTCGAGCGCCATGAAGTTGCGCGTGGCGGCGGCCACGTGGACGGCCGCGAGGGCGGCGATCGGGCTCTCCGCCATGTGGATGTTCATCTGCACGCCGCGCTTCTCCGCGTAGTCGCCCACGCGCTTCGTCTCGCCGATGCCGCCCGCCGTGAGGAGGTCGGGGTGGACCACCGCGAGCGCGCCGGAATCGAGGAGCGGCTTGAAGTTGTCGAGAAGATATATGTCCTCGCCGGTGCCGAGCGGCGTGACGGTGGCGGCATGGAGCTGCTTCCACATCTCTGTCTGCTGCCAGGGGAGCGCGTCCTCCATCCAGGCGAGGTTGTACCTCTCCAGACGCCGCCCGAGGCGGATGCAGTCTTCCAGCGGGATGTGCCCGAGGTGGTCGATGGCGAGGGGGATCTCGTAGCCGACCGTCTCGCGGCACTCGCGCAGGTAGCCTTCCAGCCAGTCCAGGCCGCGCTCGGTGATGTGGATGCCCGTGAAGTGGTGCTCCGTGTTGAAGAGGTCGTACGCCTCGCCGCGCATCGCGCGCGGGTCGATGGACCCGTGCGGCGTGGAGATGACGTGCTTCATCGCGCGCATGTATTCGAGGTAGCCCGTGGGCGCGGAGAGCGCGCCGGGCACGTCCATCAGGAGCTCGATGCCGAGGTCCATCTTGAGGAAGGTGTAGCCCTGCGCGACGCGCGCCTTGAGGGCCTCGCCCATGTCGCGGCCGCCGCCCTCTGAGTCGGTGTCGCAGTACACGCGCACGCGGTCGCGGAAACGCCCGCCCAGGAGCTGCCACACGGGCACGCCCCAGAACTTGCCCGCGATGTCCCAGCAGGCCAGCTCGATCGCGCACACTCCGCCCGCCTGGCGCGAGTCGCCGCCGAACTGGCGGATGCGGCGGAACACCTTCTCCACGTTGAGCGGATTCTCGCCGAGGATGCGGCTCTTGAGCATGGCGGCGTACGTGCGCGAGCTCGCGTCGCGCACCTCGCCGTAGCCGACGAGGCCATCCTGGTTCGTGTAGAGCTTCACGAGCGTGCAGCGCTTCGGCGCGCCGTCGATGTCCGCGAAGCGGATGTCGGTTATCTTGAGGTCTAATGGATTCTTCATTGCGGTCATTCCTTTGTCAAGTTTGCGGGCAGCCACTCGCCCTGCTCCATGAGCCCGCGGATCGTGTTCGGCTCGAGCGACGAGTCGCTCAGGAGCATCGTGTCCTGCCGCGAGTTTATCCAGGAGTTCTTGAAGAACGCGGGGCGCTCCACCCTTGTCCCAGGCTCGAAGGGGTTGTCTACCGTCTCCACCTCGCGTATCTCCTGGCTCCTTTTATTGCGGATGCGGTCAAGCATCGCGGACGTCTCGGCCTGGCTCTTCCGCCACAGCTCCCAGCCTGCGTCGCGTCCTTGTATCGTACCCTGCACGAGCGCGTTCAGCGTCCCGTCGCGCCGCTGCACCCAAGCGTAGTTCACGAACACCGAGGCAAACATGCGCCCTCCCTCGCGCAGCGTCTCTGACATCTTACCCAGAGGGGCGACGACGAGTAGGACCCCGGTACGCGTCCAGTTGCAGATCTTGGGGATTCGCGGGTTCCGGACCGCGCTGATCGACACGGCGTATGACGTCACGTATTTCGCCTCGCACCTGACGCCGCCGTACGTGCACGCGAACGTGCCCTCGAACCCGAAGGCGCTGATGTTCGCCAGCCCCGACCCGGTGTCGTACGCCGCCGCCAGCATCCGCGTGAACTGCGGTACATCCTGCGTGAAGCGTCCGCCAGTGGCGACGAAGCCCGAAAGCCCAGGCACGACGATGTGCCGGTTGATATCGATTGCCAGGTTCTGCGCCAGGACCTGCGGATTCTGGAACTCGGCGAGCCGCTGCGGCGTGAGCACCTCGCTCACCTTGAGCATCGGACCGGTCGTCTGCACAATCATGTGCTTCGCAGGCGAGGCGAGGATGGTGTTCATGAGGAACTTGTTGTCGCCGCGCAGGTTCCATGCGATCTGCCCCATTCCCTGCCAGTCGGCGTCAAGCCTATAGCACATGGCCGGGAGCTGCAGCCCCGGATCCCACAGCACGAACAGTTTCTGCGCAGCCCCGGCCTCCCGCGAGCACGCCGCCAGCGCCAGCAGCGTCGCAGCGACGGCAGTCAACTTGCCTATTCTTGTCTTCATATCGATCTTTCTCTACAGACTTCCGTCCCTTATTTTACCACGATTTCGTACCACACGGTGCGGAACGAGGGGCCGATCGTGACGACGGCATGGCCCGCCGCGTCGGCTGTCACGGGCACGTCGGCCTTCGGCTCGCCGCGCTCGTCAAGCGCGCGGCAGGTGGTCCGCGCCGCAGGCGCGGGCAAGGTGATGGTGGCGGGGATGCCCTCGTTCACCGTCTTCTCGTTGCCCCAATCCTCGTCGCGGCAGGAGATCGTGCCGTTGCCGTGGTCCGTGAACTTCGCGCCGCCGTTGTGGCAAAGTCCCGTCGCCGCGAGCAGGATGCGAGCGCCCCCCCCCTTCTCGCCGAAGCCCGTCGCGTCGTGCGAGGTGAGCGAGATGGTCGCCCAGCCGAGCTTCGTCTCGCCGACAGCCAGTTTCACGCCGCCGAGGTCGAACGTGCGTCCCTTCGGGAATCCCGTGAAGAGCTTCGTATTGGGCGTGTTGACCGTCCACACGCCCGCCTCGGGAATTTCGTTGTTCCACGTGAGTTCGCCCGTGTCGCTCACGATGACGGGTTTCGGTGCTTCGGCGGTCGCGACGGAGCGCGACCCTCCCGTCACGTCCACGGCCACGTGGTGCACGAGCCCGAGCTCCGCCGGCAGCTTGCCGCCGGACGCCTGCGCGATGCCCTGGCCCACCGCGCGCTGCTTCACGAGCCGGTCGAAGTATTCCGTGTAGGGCAGGTTCGCCACGATCTTCGTGGCGCTCTCCTTCACGTCGCCGCGCAGGTAGATCGCCGCGCAGGCGGGGAAGTGCGCGAGCACGTCCGTGCGCGCCGCGATGCTGAAGAAGTACTCGTTGTGGTCAGGCTCCGCGTTCTGGCGGTTGTTGTAGGAATACTCGAACACGCCGTCCCAGCCCTGCAGCGCGCCGTACGCGCGCAGCATCGGCTGGCCTTCCGCGCCGTAGTAGATCGGGTAGGGATGGTTGTACTCGCTGATCGTGTAGGGCTTGCCCGCCACGCGCTGGCCCGCGAGGCCGAGGATGCAGCCGCCGCGCGCGTTCACCATCGCCTTGTTGCGGATCGCCCAGTTCTTGTTCACGCTCGGATGGCACCAGTAGGCGTGGTTGTCCACGTAGTCCATCTCCGCCTGCAGGTGCGGGGGCGAGTATCCGAGCTGCGTGGCGGAGACGGGCGCCTCGAGGCCCAGCTCCTTCTGGAGGTAGTCGCGCATGCCCGTCCAGTAGGCGTGCTCCGTGTCGCAGAGGAACTGGTAGAAGTCGCGCGTCATCGCGGGGGCCGCGCATCCGCGCGCCGACACGACCGGAATCTCGCCCTTCTCCGGCGAAAGGCCGGAGATGTCCAGCGACTTGCCGCCCGTCCTGAACGAGAGGTCGTCGATCTCGTACGTCCCCTCGCCGAAGCGCGTGAACTGGATCTCGGCCTTCTCCACCGTATCGCCGGCGTAGAACGTGAACGCGTGCTCAGACCATTTCGTCGTCGGCTCGAAGCGCGTGAGGACGCCGAGCGACGACCAGCCCTTGCGCCGGTCCGCGACGGCGAAGCCCACCTCGCCCGCCGCGCCCTTCACGCGCCGGATGCGGAACGACACCGTGTAGGGCGTGTCCTTCTTCACGACGACGCGGCGGTAGAGCTTGGGGAAATATTCGTTGCCCTTCTGCGTCACCGTCACGCGCAGCGCGCCCTCGACGGCGCCGACCTTCGCCTGCGCGCTTCCCTTGTCGAGGATCCACGTCTTGCCGTCCGGCGCTACGACGCCGTCGAACTTCCCCTCGGCGATCATCTCGTCGCCGAGCGGCTGCATCTGCTGCTTCCAAGCCGCCTGCATCTTCTCGTTGCCGCCGTACTTCTTCAGGAGCCAGTCGTTCCACTGGTTGCGGAACACGGTGGCGTACGGCTCGCCGAGGCGGTCCATCGCGCCGTTCAGGTACTCGCGCCAGAGCGCGTCCTCGTTGTTGAGCTCCACCACGGCCACCACGGGGTCCTTGAGGTAGCTCATCCCCGTGTAGGGGTTCACGTGCGACAGCAGCTCGCGCGCGTACTCCTTCTCCATCTCGATGATGCGCGGGTCGAACTGGTCCGCGCCCTTGTTCGCCCACGGCGTGCCGGGCGCGAAGCCGTCGCGCGCGTCGAGCGTGCGCGCCACGTGCAGGTTCACGTTCACGTAGATGCCGCGCTTCTTGAACTGCGCGATCAGGTAGTCCTGGCGGTCGCGCCGCTCGGCGTCGAACTGCCGCCGCGTGCGGAAGTCCTCCGTGAGGATGCCCTGCTCGTGCGGGAGCATGAACGTGCCGTAGGAGCTGTCGAAGTAGTGGAGGCGCACGCAGTTGACGCCGAAGCGGGCGAGGCGCGCGGCGAGGCGCTCCGCCTCCTCGTGCGTGGGGAAGTTGGCGGGGCCGGTGAGGTTCGTCGCGTGCAGGCGCACGCGCCCCCTGTCGTTCACGAAGTGGCCGTCCTTCACGCGGATGCGCCCGTGCTTTCCGGCCGGCGCCTCCAGCAGGTGGCTCATGTTCACCACGTTCTCCGGCGCGTCGTACGACGGCACGAACGGGAACATCCCGTCGTCCGCCGCCCACGCCATTTCGGCCGCCAGGGCCACCACCGCCATTATCGTTGCTTTCATGTTGAGTCTCCTCTTTTATCGGAAGATAATTGTCGTGCCGCTGAAGATCGATATCAGGAGCGACTTGCCGTCGGACGAGACGAAGAACTTCACCTTGGGCGATTCCGACCACGAGGCGAGGTTCTCCACGCCTTCGAACGTGTCCGCGCGCATGAGCGTGTACGTGCCGCCCGTGAACGTGGCGTTCACCGTCACGCCGGCGCCGAGCGCGATCGTCCCCGCGCTCACGAGAACCGGCGCGGAACCATCGCCGAACTCCAGCGTCGTGCCGTCGGCCACGCCCAGCGTGCCGGGGCCGACCACCGTGCCGGAGAAGTCCGAGAAGTCTGACGCCGTGAGACGCGCGCCCTTCGCGATGGACACCATGCCGACGCCCGCGAGCGACGAGACGGTCTGCTCGCCGGCGCCGATGCTGAGCTTCGCTCCGGAATCCACCGTCATGTCCGTGCCGGCAGGCAGTATGCGCGTCCCCTTGCCCTGCTCGGCCCTGAGCGCGGCCCGTACCTGCGCCGTCGAGAGCGCAGCCGCATACACCTTCACTTCGTCCAGGCACCCTCTGAAGGGCTGCGTGAGACTCGTCGGCTTGGCGCCCAGATAGAACGAGCCGTCCGCCGTGCGAGCGTTCGTGAATGCCGATTCCGAGCTGAGATCCGAGACCTGATGCCCGTCGACATACGTCTTCACGCCGGCCGCCGGATCGTATACGATGGCGAAATGATGCCAACGCAGCCCGTCCGGGCCGGACATGGCCATCAGGAAGTCCCTGTTGCCTCCAGCATCAACGGCGTTGCCATCGCTCTTCTTCATGTACAGGCGCGCACGCCACGGCATGTCATATCGATACGCCGACATGAAGTCGATCGTCCCCGCGCCCGGATCGCCCCAAGAGACGAATGTGGGATAGGTCGTGCTGTCCCCCTTGTCCTTTGGACTGCTCTGCACCCAGAACGTCACCGTCATCGGTTCGCCCGCCGCGGGGATTGCCGACGGAAGCGGCGATGCCGAAAGGTAGCTGACCGCCGATTCGTTGAACTTCAGCGCCTTGCCGCCGAGCGGCGAATCCTCGCACGTCAAGGTGCCAGTGGCTGTCAGATCGCAACCGCCGTCGGCCGAGTCCCGGCCAAGATTGGAGGCGTCCTCGAACGCATAGTGCAGCACGGGGGCCGGCACCTCGAGCGACGGCGAAGTGCCTTCAAACAATCCCCTCACCTCCGCCGCGTCCAGGGCATGGTCATAGACGCGCACGTCGTCCATGTCGCCGTCGAAGTAGCGTTGTGCATTGTTGGCGATGGTGCCGAAGCACGAGCCGATGTACAGCTGGTGGTTCTTCTGGAAGTTCACCGCCTGGGCGTTCGTCTGCGACCAGGTCTGAACGCCGTCCACAAATACGCGGAACGCAGTCCCTTCGTGCACGGCCACATAGTGGTGCCACTCGCCCACGGGCGAAGCGGCCGTAGACGGGATGCCGGTGAAGTCCAGCGTGCCGCCCCAGTGGGCCAGCACAAGTGTCCGCGCGGAGAAGTCCTGGAATCGGAACTGGCTCATCTGGAAGTTCCCGGTGTTGTAAGTGCCGAACGACAGGAACGAACCCTGCGACGGGCAATTGGCGGACGGCTTCGCCCATACGCTGAACGTATAGTCTGAATTGCCGACGAGTTCCGTCTTGCTGTCCAAGCTTCCATTCAAATCCTGCTTGTTCGCCGCCACGAAGCGCGCCACCCAGCCGCCGCGCGCCTCGTCCCACACGCGCGTCGGACCGTTTACCGCGAGCGTGCGCCCGTTGCCGGACGAGTCTATGCCGAGATTCGGGGATTCGAAGTCGTATGCGGCGAACGGCTTCTTCTCGACAACTGAATTGATCGCAAGCGTGCCCGCCTTGACGCGCGTCGATCCCGTGTAGGAGAGCGGACCGGTAAGCTGAAGCGTCGTATCCGCGCCGTCCTTCACGAGCGAAGCATCTCCTGCTATGTCCGCGGAATAGATGGATAGGACCTTCTCCACATCGCCCGTCACCGTCAACGTGCCGCCCAAAGGCATGTTCACGCCGCCAAGCATGGCGTCGCCGCCGATCTCCGCGATCGTCTGGTCGCCCGCGAACTGAATCTCGCTGTTGAAGGTGGTGGACAGGCCGGTTCCGGCGGGAAGCGTCACCGTATCTGTGGTGAGCGTGCCGTTCTTCAGCGCCGTCACCTCGTCCACCGAGAGGCAGCGGCTGAAGAAGACTGCGTCGTCCATTCTCAACCCATTTGGATAGGAGGCAAATTGGCTCCACGGAAAACCGATGGCGAAGTTCTTGGCAACCGCCGAATTCGCAGTCTCGTACGTCTTCGTCCCGACCTGGACGCCATCGCAATAGACGGTTATCGTCTTTGCCCCTCCTTCGTACGCGACGGCAACGTGGTGCCAATCCTCAATGCCCTGGATCGTACTGCTATAGCCGCCATTGCCGTCATGCCCGACGTAGATCTTGCCGGCGGCGTTGGTGAACTTGCACAACAATCCGTGAAAAACCACGACGGGAAGATCGCCCCAGTAGAACAATGCGGACTCCACCGGCGCGCTCCCCTTCTTCACCCATGCCGCCACCGTGTACGAGGAGTTCCCCACGGGCATGTGCGTGATCGAACGGTCAGGCCCCATGCCGAAAAGGCAGGAGTTCGCGCCGAACTGCGCCACCTTCCCGCGCTCCGCGTCGTCCACCACCGTCACAGAATTGCTGACGGCCAGGTCATTCCCGAACTGCCCCGAATCCTTGCCGGGACTCGCCGGATCGTCGAACTTCCAATGCCCCACAAGCGACACTTCGCCGAACCTCACCACGCCATCGCGCGCGACGTATTCGACGCCCGACCGCGCGTTCGCGACGGAAAGGACTCTGCCGGCCACGGCGACCACCTGCCCCGTGCCGACCAGGCTCTCCGAGAGCTGATAGTCGCGCGCAGAACAGAACAGGAACCGCCGTCCCTTGAGGTCGAGCGTCGCGCCATTGTCGGAGGAATAAGAGCCGAGCCACAGGGCTGTATGGGAATCAGGAACGTCAAGGACGCCCGTCCCCGTCACGTGGACATTGGCCTGCCACAGGTGCGTCATTCCCATCGGACGGATCGCGCCATCCGCCACGATGACCTGGTTGTCGGCAATGATCGCCTCCGCCGGGAAGTCGTGCAGCGTCTCCAATGTGCCCGATCCCTCTTTCCGGACAACATGATTGCCTTCAAAGAGCGTTATGACGTCAAGCTGCAACGTGCCGCCCTCGATATAGATCGGCATATAGCCCAAGACGGTGCGAAGGCGGAGCCGAGCATACCCCACCCCGGGGCCGAGCGCGATCTTCCAGACATCGTCCGCGCCGCCGGCGAACACCATTCCGCTGACGTATATGTTGTTGCTGATCGTCACCGTGGACCCACTCGCCAGCTGGCGGAAATCGGCAACGGTCTCAGAGTAGGCCACCGCGCCGTCCTGCCAGTTTGCGGGGTCGGACCAGTTGCCGCCCGCCGGATTGATCCACACGTTCGTGACCACGTCCGCACCCGCGCCAAGCGCCAGCGCGCCCACAAGCGCGATTCCGATAATTTTTCTAAACATCGTGCAGGCTCCTTTTATGACCAGAAAACGAATAATTGATATTTTATTTTAACCTCCCCCATTTTGTCAATTGTAAATGAACTGCAGATTAACTAATTAGCCAAAGGACGCGGGCGAGTTAGCCCGCGCGCCAAAGGCAAGTTGTTTCAAACAAGTTGTTTCCTTTTATTTGATGACGGCCTCGTACCAAAGCGTACGGTGGACCGGCAAAAGGCGGACACGCGCGCGGCTTCCGTCGCCAACGGACTCCAGCGCGATCCCCTTCGCACGCGAACCGTCCGCCGCCAGCGCGTAGCACGCGAGTCGCGACGGCGGCACGGGAAATACGATCTCGCAGGGCACGCCCTCGGCGCGAACCGGCGCACGGCCCCAGTCGAGGAGACGCACGGCCGTCTTCGACGCGCGCTCGACCTTCGCACCCGTGTTGCCCACGGAAGCGCTCGCGGCGATAAGGACACTTGCCTTCCCCTTTTGTCCGAAGCCTGTTGCGTCGCGCGAGACGAGCGAGACGGTCGCCCAGCCGGTCTCCGTCGTACCGAGCCGAGCTCGATCGTCCGCCCGTCGGCGTACCCGACGAACAGCTTGCTGTTTGCCGTGTTCACTGCCACATACTCCTTGCCGGGACGGTCCCTGTTCCAGATGAACTCCCGGGAACCGCGCAAATCCCCCCGCACCATCAACGCCGCGCATGCGGGCATCTGCGCGAGCACCGCCGGGTTGGCCACCGCGTCGAAGATGCACCACGGCATTCCCTGCGGCTCGTAGCCGTCGGGATAGTGGTTGTAGCTGTACTGGAACACGCCGTCCCACCCCTTCTGCCGACCAAAGGCACAGGCAAGGGGCTGCCCCTCGCCCACGAACGGGCTTGGGTACGGATGACTGTATTCGCTGACCGTGAATGGCAGGTTCGGCGCGTGAGAATGTTCCTCGAGATTGCGTAGCGTGCCCATCGTGTGGACAAGCGACTCGCCGCCGGCCGTCCAGTCGTTCGTCACGCCCTTGTTGACCCACGGCGCGCCCTTCCCGCGCGGATGGTGGAAGTAGGCGTGCGAATCCACATAGTCGAGCTGCGCCTGGATCTCGCGCGGGCTGTAGTGCCCCGCCTGCGTCCCCGAGACGGGCATCTTGGCCTTCAGCGTCTCGCGGATGTAGTCTCGCATTCCTTTCCAGTACGCGAGCTCGGTATCCCAGAGAAAGTCATCAAAGTCCTTGCGGAACTGCGCCGACGCCTTGGGGAACTTGTTGAGTAGCGGAGCCTTGCCGTTCGCGTACTTGACCTCGTTCGCAGGATACTTATTCTTCAACCAGGCGTTCCACTGTCGCTGCAGCTCGTCCTGAAACGGCTGGGCGAGCTTCTTGATGCCCATGCGGCGGCGCGTCATGACAAGGCCGCTGTCCTCGTTGCTGATCTCGATCATGGCGACGGCAGGCTCGTCCGTGTAGGCGTTGCCAGTGTAGCGGTTCACGTGCGTGAGCAGGTCGTGCGCATACTCCTTCTGCAACTCCACCATGCGCGGCATGAACTGCCCCACGGTCTTGTTCGCCCACGGAGAGCCGCCGGGCAGACCGTCGCGCTCGTCGAGCGTCCGCCCCACGTGAAG
>CACWSW010000108.1 GCA_902763655.1 uncultured bacterium | reverse complement strand
AACTGGTACATCCGCCGCTCGCGCCGCCGCTTCTGGAAGTCGCAGAACGACGGCGACAAGCTCTGCGCCTACCGCACGCTCCGCTACGTGCTCGTGCAGCTCGCGAAGGTGGCCGCGCCGTTCACGCCGTTCATCGCCGAGGAGATCTACCGCAACCTCAAGGGCGAGGGCGATCCCGAATCCGTGCACCTGTGCGACTTCCCGACGGCGAACGCCGCGGCGCGCGACCTCGACCTCGAGCGCCGCATGGCCGACGTCCAGGCCGTGGTGGAGCTGGGGCGCCGCCTGCGCGCGGACAACGCAGTTCGTCGCCGACGAGACGGAGCTCTGCGACGTATCCTACAAGGCGAACTTCAAGACGCTCGGCAAGAAGTGCGGCCCGAAGATGAAGGCCGTGGCTACCGCCATCGCGGCGATGGGAGGGTCGCGCTCCTGCGCGACCGCCTGGCCCTTCACGGTCGAGGACATCGAGATCACGCAGGACGACGTCCTCGTCACGCGCACGCCCAAGGCCGGCATGGTGGTGGCGTCGGAGGGTGCCGTGGTGGTTGGCCTCGAGACGGCGCTCACGCCGGAGCTGGTGGCGGAGGGACGCGCCCGCGAGCTGGTGAGCCACGTGCAGGCGAAGCGCAAGGAGCTGGACCTGGACGTGACCCAGCGCATCACGTTGCGCCTCGCACTCGCGCCGGAGCAGGCCGCCGAGCTCGAGCCGTACCGCGACTACATCGCCGCCGAGACGCTGGCGACGACGATCGCGAACGACCTCGCCGATGGCGGGGACGAGGTGGACCTGAACGGCTACGCCGCGCGCTTCGCGATCGAGGCGTGAATATCCGCCCGTTCCCACGTCGGAGGAATTGTGATATACTAGACTCAAATTTCATGCAGACCAGAGGAGAATAGAGATGGCGAATGACGCACTTGCCCAAAAGGCACAGAACTTTACGAACCGCGGGCGGCAGGCTCTCGAGACCGGGCGGTACGAGCTGGCCGTGGAACTGCTTACGGAGGCGTTGAGCTGCGCGCCCGACACGCTCGAGACGCGTCGCCTGCTGCGCGCGGCCCAGATCGCCAAGTTCCGGCAGTCGCCGCCCGGATTCATGGCCAAGATGAAGTGCATGACGATGCGCTCCAAGGTGCTCGCGCTCGCCAAGAAGGGCCAGGGCGTGGAGGCGATGGCCGAGGCGGAGAAGCTGCTCTCGATCAATCCGCTCGACCCGGACAACATCGAGTGCGCGGTCAAGGCCGCTGAGTCGGCCGGCAAGCCGGAGGCGGCGGCGATATCCGTTGAGGCGGCCTATTCCTGCAACCAGAACGACGCCAACCTCCTCGAGCGCATCGCCGCGTACTACATGGCTGCCAAGCGCTACGACAAGGCGCGCGACGCCTACGTGAAGCTCTCGCAGCTCAAGCCCGGCGACCAGCGCGTGCTCCAGCTCCTCAAGAACGCCGAGGCGCAGACGACGATGTCCAGCGGCTGGTCGGACTCCGTCGGCAAGAAGGGCGGCTTCCAGAACCTCATCGCGAACAAGGAGCAGGCCAAGAAGCTCGACCAGGCGAACAAGGCCATGGTCGTCGGCACCGACGCCGAAGCCCTGATCGCCGAGAAGAAGGCCCAGATCGAGAAGGAGCCCGGCAACATGAACATGTACCGCGCCCTCGCCCGAATCTACATGCAGAACAAGCGTTTCGCCGAGGCGGTGCAGACGCTGGAGCAGGCGCAGACGGTGAACTCCGCGGACCCGGAGCTCGACCGCATGCTCTCGACCGTGCGCGCGGCCGACTACGAGGCGCGCATCGAGGCCCTCCGGCAGGAAGGCAAGACAGAGGAGGCCGACGCCCTCGAGGTGGAGAAGGACCAGTTCGTGTTCGACGACCTCGCCACGCGCGTGGACCGCTACCCGAACGACCTGCACCTCCGCTTCGAGCTGGGCTACCAGTACTACATCTACGGCGACCAGGACCCGTCCTTCTACGACGAGGCCGTGCAGCACCTCCAGCTCGCGCAGAAGTCCCCGAAGGACCGCCTCAACGCCCTCTACTACCTGGCCATGTGCTTCCTGAAGAAGGGACAGCGCGACATGGCCGTGATGCAGCTCGAGACCGCCCGCGACCAGCTGCCGATGATGGACGACCTGAAGAAGAAGGTTGTCTACCAGCTCGGCCTATGCGCCGAGGAGTCGGGAGACTACGAGAAGGCGTACAACTACTACAAGGACGTCTATTCCTCCGACGTCACCTTCGGCGACCTCAACGAGCGCATGCTCAAGATCGGCAAGCTGCTCAAGGAGCGCCAGGGCTGATCCTCGCGCGCATGAACCACAAACGAAAAGCGGCAGGGCCATCGCCCTGCCGTTTTTTCGTGCATGGCAGTCCCGAGGAGAGTCGAACTCCTGTTACTAGGATGAAAACCTGGTGTCCTAACCGTTAGACGACGGGACCGTCGCTTCAGCGGGCGCATAGTTTATCAAAAGCCGTCCCGCCCCGCAAGTGGGCTTCGCAAAAATCGCCTGCCGCCGCTTGCCTGCCAGGGCGAGGACGGCTATAATATTCCCATCCGAAAAAGAGCATGAGGCTGATGCGATGAGAATGTACGTGTTCCTGGCCATTGCCATGGCCGCCTGCGCGGCGGCGGCCGAGAAGCTGCCGCCGCTCCCGGACGGCGCGTTCACCTATGTGGTAATTCCCGACACGCAGCGCTACTCCGGCGAGGGCGCGCACGTGAAGAAGGGCAAGAAGCCCCAGTCCGGACCCACCGACAACAAGGCCTTCCGCACGCGCGTGGAATGGATCGCCGCGAACGTCGAGAGGGAGCGCATCGCCTTCGTCTCGCACGTCGGCGACATCGTCGACTTCAAGAACGTGCAGCAGTGGTCGCTCGCGTCCAACCTGATGGCGAAGCTCGACGGCAAGGTGCCGTACGGCATCTCGCCCGGCAACCACGACATCGCCGGCTGCTCCACCGACGACTTCAACCGCTGGTTTCCGCGCTCCCGCTACGAGAAGGCGCCGTGGTACGCGGGCGGGTTCGACGGCTACGTGCGCGCCGACGGCAAGCGCGTCTGCGCCGGCAACGCCGACAGCTGCCAGCTCTTCGAGGCGGGTGGCATGAAGTTCGTGGTTCTGCACCTTGAGTGCAACGCGCCCAAGCCGGTCCTGGCCTGGGTCGACTCGATGCTCGACCGCTACGCCGACCGCACGGCGATCGTCTGCACCCACATGTACCTCGGCTACCGGACGCAGGAGATCGACATGGCCCGCCGCAAGCTCGCTGGCGACGCGCCGCGTCCAGACGAGTGGTTCGGCGTGATGGACTGGAAGAAGAACCACGGCGGCGACGGCGTGCCGCCCACAGAGGCGTGGAAGACCTGCTTCTCGCGTCACAAGAACCTCTTCCTCATAGTCTGCGGCGACCAAAGTCAGGCCATTTGCTGGCGCGAGGCGCAGAAGGGCGTCCACGGCAACGTCGTGCATTCCACCCTCCAGGATTACCCTCGCGACAAGGACGCTTCGGACTGGCTGCGCCTCTACCGCTTCCGTCCCGACGCGGGAAAGGTGGAGGTGTGGACGTATTCGCCCGCGCAGGACAAGGTGTGCGAAAGCGTCGGATTCCGCAAGGGCCGCTCCTGGCACGAGTTCGAGCTCGACCTGCCGCAGAAGAAAGGAAAGTGAGATATGGCTATTACGAGAAGAGGCTTTTTCGGCACGTCGCTCGCGGCAGGCGCGCTCGCGGGAGTCCACGCTGTGGACGCGCATGCGAAGGACTCCTTCGCTGAGCCCGCGCGAGAGATTCCCGTGGACGGCTGGGCGGACGTGATCGTGGTGGGCGGCGGCCCGGCGGGCGTGTCGGCGGCCGTGGCCGCGGCGCGCGGAGGCAAGAAGGTGCGCCTCCTCGAGCTGCAGGGCTGCCTCGGCGGCATCTGGACCGCGGGGCTTCTTACCTACATCTTCGACTTCAACAAGTCCGACATCGGGTGGGAGATCATCCGCCGCCTGGATGCCTACGGCGCGCGCGCCGTTGACAGGCCAGGCGAAGATGGCATGCGGTACTACAAGGACGGCATCGACAAGGACTGGGTCTACGCCCCCGAGTACATGAAGGCCGTCTGCGAGGACATGTGCGCGGAGGCGGGTGTGCGCGTCACGCTCCAGTGCCCGGTGGTGGCGGCATACCGCGACGCGTCGGGCCGCAACATCGAGACCGTCGTCACCGAGTCGAAGAGCGGGCGGCAGGCATGGCGCGCGCGCACGTTCGTCGACTGCTCCGGCGACGGCGACCTCGGCGCGCTAGCCGGCTGTGGCTTCGACATCGGCTTCGGCGCCGCCGGCTGGGGCCAGCCGGCCACCCTCAACGCGCTTGCGGTGGTGGACGACGGCGACGCCTTGGCCGCGAACGACTTCGTCTCGAACGAGCCGGCCATGTGGACGCGCCCAGTCAACCCCGAGACGGGCAAGCCCTCCTGCCACCACATCGTCGCCAGCCACAAGCTCAAGGCCGAGCTGCACCGCGCAGGGCTCGAGCCGAGCTATGGCGACCCCACGCTCTTCCGCATCCACCGAAACCTCTTCTGCTTCATGGCGAACCACGAGTACAAGCTCCGCCTCGACGACGCGCAGGCGATCTCCGACGCGACCGTCCGCGCGCGCAAGGAGGTGCTGACGCTTGCCGCAGGGCTCGCCAGGCTGGGCGGGCCGTGGAAGGGGTTCCGGGTCGCGGCTACGGCGGAGCAGATCGGCCATCGCGACGCGCGCCGCATCCACGGCCGCTACACCGTCACGCGCGACGACGTGACGGCCGGCGCCAGGTTCCCCGACGCCGTCACCACGTCACGCTTCGGGATCGACATCCACGGCCTCGACAAGAAGGCGAACGACGTGCGCGCGGCAGGCCAGGACTTCGGCGTGAAGTTCCGCCCGTTCCAGATACCGCTGCGCGCGTGCCGCGCGAAGGACCTCGACAACCTCTACATGGCAGGGCGCTGCATCTCCGGCGACTTCTACGCGCACGCCAGCTACCGCGTGACGGGCAGTTCGGTGGCGATCGGCGAGGCGGTGGGCAAAGCCATCGCCGCAAGCTGAAAAAACTGCGTTTTACCCCCTTGCGCATAACCGCGGCATGTGCTATACTACACGCCGTTTTCCGATTAGGGCCTGTAGCTCAACTGGATAGAGCATCAGACTACGAATCTGAGGGTTGTAGGTTCGACTCCTGTCAGGCCCGCCATTTCGGAAGGCGCCAGATTGCGGGGTGGAGCAGCCTGGTAGCTCGTCAGGCTCATAACCTGAAGGTCGTTGGTTCAAATCCAGCCCCCGCTACCAATCTGGTTTCGCAGGAGACGCCGAAAAGGCGTCTTTTCTGTTTTTCCGGGGGCGTCTTGGCGGTCTTGGTTGCCCTCTATCAAATGAAATCCCTGCGGGCGGCGATTTGCTATAATAAGCGAAAAACTTTGCGGCAGTAGACGAAATGAGCAGCGCGCAACGCATAGGAATCTTCGGCGGGTCGTTCAACCCGATCCATCTCGGCCACGTGGGCGTGGCCGAGCGCGCGGCTGCGGACTACGGCCTCTCGAAGGTGCTGGTGGTGCCGGCGCACGTCTCGCCGTTCAAGACTGTCGGACCGGCGCCGCTGGATGACGATCTGCGGTGGCGGCTCGTGCAGATCGCGTGCGAGGGACATCCGCTCCTAGAGCCGTGCGACATCGAGCTGAGGCGCGGCGGCGTCTCGTACACCATCGACACGGTGCGCGAGATCAAGGCGCGATACCCGGAGGCGGAGCTTTTCTTCATAGTCGGCGAGGACTCGGTGGCCGGCCTCCCTTGCTGGCGGAGCTACGACGAGCTATCGAATATGTGCAGGTTCGTGTCGTTCCCGCGCACGAGGGAATCGTCCACGGAGATCCGGCGGCGGATGGAGAACGGCGAGAGCCTGGAAGGGCTTGTGGATCCGCGCGTGGCGGAAGCGCTTGCCGTCAGGCGCGCGGAAGCGGCTGGTGGCCGAGGAAATCGTCTTCCGCAGCCTTGAGCAGTTCGTGCATCGACTGCGCGTCGGGGGCGGCGCGCAGGTCGGCGAGAAGGGTGGATGCGTGCGCGAGCAGGCAGAGGCGCGCGAGTATGTGCATGTGCAGGACGTGGTCCGTGCAGCATATCAGGAAGAAGAGGTCTGTACCTTCGCCGTCCTGCGAGCCGAAGAACACCGGACGCACCGTGCGGCCGAGTGCGAGGAACGTCTCCTGGAAAAGATAGGGGTCGTGGTAGCGCGGATGCAGGAACGCCACTCCGCCGCCCGCGGCCGTCGAGGCCACCTCCTCGCGGGCCGTGAGCTCGGCGAACAGCGTCTCGGGGTCGTATAGCAGGCCGGTGGAGTCGGCGAAGTCCGTCATGTCGCGCAGGACGCCGGCGCGCGTCTTGGACGTCAGCTCAGGCATTATCGTCTCCGGGCGGAGGATGTCAGCGATGTGGAAGTCGTGCCCCTCTGCGCGGCGGCGTTCCGACATCGCGGTCTGGTGCTCCTGGGCGAGCTGCTTCTCGGACATCTCGAGCATGCGCCTCTGCGCCCACTCGTCGAGCGGGCGATGCTCGAAGAAGAACGCCTCCCCGCGCTTGACGCAGGGAACCTCCTCGCGCTGCGCGAAATGGCGCAGCTCGTTCGCCGACATGTGCAGATGCGCGGCGGCGCTCTTCAGATCCATCAACTGGTAGCCCATGCCGATATTTTACCACAATTGCTATTGCGTGGGCGCGGAATTTTGTGCTACAATGACGTCGTCTGCCTTACGGCACGCATTTCGAGAGGTTGTCATGGATTTTACGGCTGCGGCTTGGATATGGCTCTACATCGGCTCGTTCCTGATGCTGGCGGAGATCGTCAGCCCCGGGTTCGTGATCTTTTTCTTCGGCCTGGGCGCGGCTACTGTAGCCGTTTGCAAGTGGGCCTTCCCCTCGATGTCCCTCGCGTGGCAGCTGGCGCTTTTCTCCATCACCTCCATCGTATACCTGCTTGTGCTGCGCCGCTACATGAAGAAGCTGTTCATGGGCGACGCCGAGAACTCGCCAGGGCTTGCGAGCGAATTCGTGGGGCGCGTGGGAAAGGTCATCGAGACCATCCGACCCGAGGTGCCGGGGCGGATCGAGCTCGGCGAAGTGGAGTGGAAGGCCTCGGCAGGCGAGCGGCTGGAGCCGGGCACGGAGGTGAAGGTCGTCGCGCAGGACAACCTCACCATGCGGGTGGAAAAGATTTGAAGCAAGACAGAAAGGAACAGAATCATGGTTAGCGGATCGTTGATATTCTTTGCGATAGTCGCGTTCATCGTCCTGGTGGCGGTGCTGAAGACGGCGATCGTGGTGCCGCAGAAGACGGCGTTCATCGTGGAGCGGCTCGGCAAGTACCGCACCACGCTCGAGGCCGGGTTCCACGTGCTGATGCCGTTCTTCGACAGGATCGCCTACCGGCACTCGCTGAAGGAGCAGGCGATCGACGTGCCGCCGCAGGAGTGCATCACGAAGGACAACATCGCCGTCTCGGTGGACGGCATCCTGTACATGCAGGTGATGGATCCCGTGAAGGCGAGCTACGGCATCGGCAACTACCTGTTCGCCACGACCCAGCTGGCGCAGACGACGATGCGTTCGGAGATGGGCAAGCTCGACCTTGACCGCAGCTTCGAGGAGCGCACGTCCATCAACGCCGCGATCGTCGCCGCCGTCGACAAGGCAAGCGACCCCTGGGGCATCAAGGTGACCCGCTACGAGATCAAGAACATCACGCCGCCGCGCACGATCCGCGACGCGATGGAGAAGCAGATGCGCGCCGAGCGCGAGAAGCGCGCGATGATCGCCGAGTCCGAGGGCGAGCGCCAGGCGAAGATCAACCGCGCCGAGGGCGAGCGCCAGCAGGCGATCGCTCTCTCCGAGGGCGAGCGCGCGAGGCGCATCAACGAGGCCGAGGGTCGCGCCAAGGAGATCCTGCTCGTCGCGGAGGCGCAGGCGGCCGGCATCGAGAAGGTGGCCACGGCCATCAACGGCGAGGGCGGCATCCAGTCCGTCAACATGCAGCTCGCGCAGCAGTACCTCACGCAGTTCGGCAACCTCGCCAAGACGAACAACACCATGATCATCCCGAGCGACCTCGCCAACGTGGCGGGCGTCATCAAGGCGTGCAGCTCGATCGTGAAGGGGACGGCCGGCTGACATGGAAAAGCTTCTCGACAGGTTGTTCCAGCTTCTGTTCTTCGCGGCGTTCGCATGCATCGTCGTCACCGGCGTGATGCTGTCGTATCCCAAGTACAGGCAGGCCGAGGGACTGCGCGCCGAGCATGCGCGCATACGCAAGCAGATCGAGGAGAAGAAGGCCCAGATAGAGGCCATCCGCGAGAAGCAGCGCCGGTTCAACACGGACCGCGAGTTCGTGGAGGCGCTGGCGCGCCAGAATCGCCGCGTCTATCCGGGCGAGCTGGTGTTCATCTTCGACGAGTGAGATGGCGCGGTTCCTCTGCTTCCTGCTGGCAATAGCCCTGCTGCCTTTCGCCTGGGGCGTGTCCGTCGCTTTCTTCGACGTCTTCCGCATGGTGTCCGCCTCCGGCGAGACTATCTTCTCTCCAGAGGCGCTCTCGGCTCTCGGGGGACTCGTCGCGTTTCTCGTGGCATGGGTCGCCCTGCCGGCCCCCGTGCGCCTCTACGTGCTCGGGCACGAGCTTACGCACGCGGTGTGGGGACTCGCCTTCGGCGCGCGCGTCTCGAACCTGAAGGTCGGCAAGTCCGGCGGCTCGGTGCTGCTCTCGAAGTCGAACGTGTGGATCACCCTCGCGCCGTACTTCTTCCCGTTCTGGACGATCATCGTCGTGGTGGCGGCGCTCGTCACCCGATGCTTCGTGTCGCCGCTCCCGTGGCCATGCGCGTGGCTCTTCGCCATCGCTTTCACCTGGTGCTTCCACGTCTGCTTCACGATCCGCTCGCTGATGCAGCCGCAGCCCGACGTCCAGGAGTACGGGAGGCTGTTCTCCTACGTGCTCATCTGGACGTTCAACGTGGCCGGCGTGATCGTGTGGATCGCCTGCACCACTGAGGTCACGTGGCGGTCCGTGGGCGAATGCCTTTGGGCACGCACCTCCGGCGCATATCTCGCCATCGCTTCCCTCTGCGCCAGCCTTGCCGCGCGCCAGTAGGGGCGTTACCTCACTATCAGTATCGTCCCGCACCGAAGCCACCCCCTCACTCCTCAGCTCCCTCGCTCTCCAAATTCCCCACCATTCACCCTTCACCTTTCACCCAACGGCGCGCTGACGATGTGGTTGCGCGGGATGGGGTATACGTGGTATACTTGCGGCGTACCCGAACAAAGGAGAATACATGAGACATGCAATGACTGTTACGATTGTCGCGGCTGCCATCTTCGCGGTGCAGGCTGCGGTGCCTGCCGACGAGGCCAAGCTCAAGGCGCAACTGCCGTCGATCTTCGAGAAGGCGGCGGACCATTACCGTGCCCTGCTCGAGGCCATGAAGGCGCACGAGCCCGACAAGTTCCCGAAGCGCTTCCAGGACGGCAAGCTTGTCGTCATCCCGCCGAAGGACTGGTGCAGCGGATTCTTCCCCGGCTCGCTGTGGTACCTCTACGAGTACACGAAGGACTCCTTCTGGAAGGATCAGGCTGTCGCCTACACCGAGCGCCTGATCGAGCCCCTGCGCCATGACGCGAGCAACCACGACGTCGGCTTCCGCACCTACTGCTCGGCCGGCAACGGCCTGCGCCTCACCGGCGACAAGCGCTACGCCGAGTTCCTGCACGACACGTCCGCCGCGCTCCGCACGCGCTACGACGACAAGCTCGGCCTCATCCGCAGCTGGAATTCCCCCAAGAAGGGCGGCGGCCACTTCGGCACGAAGTACATCGTGATCATCGACAACATGATGAACCTCGAGCTCCTCGAGTGGGACGCGAAGAACGGCGGCGATCCGAAGTCGGACAAGATCGCGCGCAGCCAGGCCGACATCACGGACGCGCACCACTACCGTCCGAACGGCAGCGCCTACCACATCCTTGACTACGATCCCGTCACCTGCCGCGTCCGCGCCCACTACTCGGGCCAGGGCGGTAACGTGGAGGGCACATGGGCGCGCGGACACGCCTGGGGCATCTACGGCTTCACGATGATGTACCGCGAGACGCGCGTCAGGCGCTACCTCGAGCGCGCCATGAGCGCGGCCGACTACTGGCTCGACGAGCCGAATCTCCCCGAGGACGGCATCTCCTACTGGGACTTCTCTTTCGTCGGCGAGGAGCGCGACGTCTCCGCCTCGGCGGTCACGGCGAGCGCGCTTCTCGAGCTCCAGGAGTTCGCGCCCCCCTCGAAGGCGGCGAAGTACCGCGCCGCCGCGGTGAAGATGCTCGCCGCA
>CACWSW010000107.1 GCA_902763655.1 uncultured bacterium | reverse complement strand
TAGAGCTTGTACACGAGGCGCTTGGGCGCGTCCGCGCCCACGTCCCACGGACCGTCCAGCTTGCCGCCGGAGGAGCTCATGTTCATGGAGAACTCGAGTCCGAGGCGTGCGGCCTCGCGGATGGCGTGGACAACGTATTCCTGCCATTCGGGGCTCATGAACTCAATCTCCGGCTTCGGGTTGACCACGTGCCGCTCGTCGTCCCAGTAGCCGCGCGAGTCGAACATCAGGAGTCCGCCGAACCCGAGCCGTTTCATCGCCTCGAGGTCCTTGGTGATGGTGTCCTTGTCAACGTGGCCGTTCACCCACCACCAGTAGCACCAGGGCCTGTTCGCCGCCGGCACGTTCGCGAAACCATCGGCAAGGCGATCGCCTGCCGTAGCCAGACCTGCCACCGCCACGGCGGCAAGGCATGCAAGAAGTTGCTTTTTCATGCGCCCATTATAGCACATATCCCCCGAGGTTGTCTGCGGACGCCAAAATGCATTTGCAGAGGGGCGGGGGGAAATGCTACAATCCTCACCAGCTTGACGGGGCGTGTCCGCAGGGGACAGGTGCCGCTGGGCGAAACCGGAGAAACGAGATGCAAAAGAGAGTGCGTGGGTTTCTTGGCGGATGGCTTGCCGCCGCCGTCACGATGTGTGCCATGGCGGCGTTCGGCGACGGGCCTCTCGGCGATGCGACGACATGGTTCGACGAGACGTACCAGAACTTCACGGAAGTGCGGAGCAACAAATGGACCACGTCGGCCGGCACCTGGCGCAAGACGTCGGCCACCGACCGCACGGTCCACACGAGCGCTGCCGGAGGGGATTCCTTGCAGCTCGACACGCGCGGCGGCGAGATCCAGTTCACGCCCACGAAGAAGTACGCCTACAACGCCCGCATGCAGCTAGACGCGGACATGACCTTCACGGCCTGCCGCTTCGGCGAGGAGTGGAACCTCACGAACTTCTCGCACCACGCCGCCATCGCGATGCGCCTGAAGGAAGACGGCGAGACGTGCACGTTCATCGGCTGGGTCTCCACGCGCGACAGCGGCAACATCAAGGGCCGCTGGCTCGAACTCTCCGCCGACGGCCTCGTGGCGGAGGAGGACCGCACCTACGCCGTGCGCGTCGAGAGCGACTACTCGTGCGTGCCCACGCGCATCCGCTACACGGTTGACGGCCACGTGCTCGCGGACGCCCTCGGCAACACCTGGTTCTCGTCGCGCAGCTCGCTGGGGCCGGACGTGACGCAGAAGAAGCACGCGACGAAGGTCGGCCTGCGCGGCAAGGGCACGGTGGGGCGCATCACGGCCACGGAGGCGGTCGCGCGCCCCGCGCGCGCCGAGGTCTCGTTCGCGGCGCTGTCGCGTCCGCAGGCGGGCAGCACGCTCACGCCCACGGTGACGCCGAACGAGGGCGTCACGCTGGGCGAGCTGTCCTACGACTGGCACCTCGTGGACGCCGCCGGGATGCCCGTCGCCGGCGGCGCGCGCGGCACGGGTTCGACGTATGACCTGCAGGCGTCCGACTTCGGCCACTGGGTGGTGGTGGACGTCTCCGACGGCAACGGCTACGCGGGCACGGGGAAGTTCTGGTGCAGCGACCTGCCCGTCGTGGAGATGACGGTGGGGACGGCGGACGGCTACGTGAAGACCGACGACGAGACGGCCGAGGTCGGCGTGACCTACTACTACGCCGACGAGGCCGACAACTTCTTCCCGCTGGCGGTCGAGGAGGGGGCGGACCTCGCCCCGTACCGCGAACAGTACGAGGACCTCTTCGTGGAGGCGATCGCCTACACATGGCCGTCGAGCAAGAAGGAGACGCACTCCGGCACGATCACGATCCGGGGCAACGCCGAGTACGACGACCAGGTGACGAACATGAAGTTCACAATCCACGTGCGCGGCAACTCCACGGCCGGACAGGACAAGAAGCCCTACAAGATCAAGCTCGACAAGAAGACCGACCTCTTCGGACTCGGCGGCGGCGTGAAGAACAAGCACTGGGTGCTGCTCGCCAACTGCTTCGACGAGTCGCTCATGCGCAACAAGCTCTGCTACGACCTCTCTGGACAGTTCGGCGCGCCCGTGTGGATGAAGAGCGAGTGGGTGGACGTGGTGATGAACGGGAAGTACGTGGGCAACTACCAGCTCTGCCAGCACATCCGCGTGTCCGATGAGCGCATCCCCATCCTCAACTGGGATACCGGCGACGTCGCGGAGGCGGCGCAGAAGGCGAACCCGGCCCTGACGGCCGATGACGTCGACGCGCTTGACGTGATGCTGGAGACGAACTGCCTCTGGATGACGTCCGGCACGTTCGCCTACGGCGGCACGAACTACGTGCTTTCCGCGAAGAAGGCCGATGGCGGCACGCTCGACGGACAGGGACGCATCAAGGTCTACTGGAAGGCCTGGAACGGCGGCGACATCTCCAAGGGGCTCGTGTTCGAGATCGACTCCAAGAAGATGCCCAAAGCCAATGGCGGAACTGCTCCCGCGCCGTCCAGCTTCATCCAAAACAACACGACCTCGAAGGGCACGATGAAGCTGTGCGTGGCGATGAACACGCCGGAATACGCCTTCACGAATCCGACGATCAGCAACTTCGTGTGGGAGACGTGGTGGAACCTCGGCCAGGCGTGGATGTCGGGCACGAACGTCAACACGAGGGGCGAGCACTACGCGGACATGGCGGACTTCGACTCGATGGTGTCCTACTGGCTCTCGCAGTTCGTGCCGGGTAACGACGACGCGGGCTCCTTCAGCCGTTACAGCTACCTGCGCGACTCGGACGGCAAGATGGTCTTCGCCCCGGCGTGGGACTTCGACTACGGCCTCGGCTCGCTCCAGATCCGCATCCGCACGCCCGCCGTCACGAACATCTACGGCGAGGCCACCTACGCGGCGATCATCCCCGAGAAGTGGACCCGTACTTCACCTTCAAGCTCCGCGAGCGCTATTTCGCCACGCGTCCGTACCTGACGGACATGGTGAAGGCAGGCGGCCTCATCGACCAGTACAAGGTGAAGCTCGCCGCGTCCGCGCGCGCGAACGACCTGCGCTGGAACAACCGCATCGGCTTCTTCGGCAACGCGGAGGAAACGGGCGACGTGGACACGCTGAAGCAATTCCTCACACGGCGCTTCGCGTGGCTGGACCGGCAGTTCGCCACCGTCGGCTGCGCCGTGTCGAACGTCTCGGAGACCGTCAACGCGAGCGCCCTGCGCTACGCGCGCAAGAAGGAGATCGTGCCGACATTCACCGGCGCGTCGCCCACGCCGGGATCCGTGGAGACGGATGTGGCGGACGTGACGGCCCCGATTGCCCGTTCTGCCTTGACAGGCACCGTGGCGGTGCCGACGTCCGGCGCGGCGTCTCTTGACGTCTACGTGAACGGACGCTTCGCGTCCAACGTGCCCGTGTCGTCCGGCACGGCCTCCCTGTCGATCCCGGCCGCATCCCTCGTGCCCGGCGGCACGAACTTCTTCGCCTTCGTCGCGAAGAACGCGTCCGGCGGCGACCTCGCGAAGAACGTGGCCTTGGTGGTGGCGTCGCTGCCGGAAGTGGTGGCCGAGGCGGACGGCGGGCATGACGTGCCGATCGCGTGGCTGTCGGATGCATGGGACGATCTCGCCGCGGCCGGTAGCACGGCGGCGCGTCCCGTGTCGTACGACGACTACCTCGCCTTCGCGACGAACGCCTCGCCGATCGGCAAGAGCGTGCCGCTCTGGCAGGACTACGTGGCGGGCACGACGCCGACGGACGTGGACGAGCTCTTCACCGCCGACATCACGATGACGAACGACACGGCGTACATCTCTTGGCGACCAGACCGTCCGGACCTGCGCGCGACGCGCGTCTACAAGCTGAAGGGTGCCTCCTGCCTGGAGGGCCCGTGGGCCGAGACCAACGCGGTGAACCCGCCGGCGGAGTTCCGCCAGACGAACAGCTTCTTCAAGGTGGAAGTGGAGCTGCAGAAGTGAAGATTTCAATCCCGTACGCACGCACGGCCATGGAGGCCGAGGTCGATCAAGCGCGGCTGAACGGCGTGTACACTTCGTCGCTGCCGCCTGCTGCGGCAGACGAGTCCTCATGCGTGCGTGCGGCGCTCGACGCGCCGATCGGCTCGCCGCGTCTTGAGGAGCTTGCCGCCGGCAAGAAAAAGGTAGTGATAATCGCGAGCGACCACACGAGGCCCGTCCCGTCGAAGATCATCATGCCGCAGCTGCTCGAGCGCATCAGGAAGGGGAACCCGTCGGCGGAGATCACGATCCTGATCGCGACGGGCTTTCACCGGCTGACGACGCGCGAGGAGCTGGTCGGGAAGTTCGGTGAGGAGATTGTGGCGCGCGAGCGGATCGTGGTGCACGACTCTTCCGACGCGGAAGGCCTCGTAGAGGCTGGCACGCTTCCGTCTGGCGGGCGGCTCATCGTGAACCGTCTCGCGATGGAGGCGGACCTGCTAGTCTCGGAGGGCTTCATCGAGCCGCACTTCTTCGCGGGGTTCTCGGGAGGGCGCAAGAGCGTGCTTCCGGGCATAGTCTCGCGCGAGACGGTGCTCGCCAACCACTGCAGCGAGTTCATCCAGAGCCCGTATGCGCGGACAGGAATCCTTGAAGGGAACCCGATCCACCGCGACATGCTGTACGCGGCAGAGACGGCGAAGCTCGCATTCGTGGCGAACGTGGTGATCAACGGCGAGAAGAAGATAGTGCATGCGGTGGCAGGGCATTTCCGGAAGGCGCACGAGGCGGGATGTGCGTGGCTTAAGGACATCTGCCGCGTGCGCGCGCCGATGTCGGACATCGTTGTGACCTCGAACGGCGGCTATCCGCTCGACCAGAACGTGTACCAGTCGGTGAAGGGCATGACGGCGGCGGAGGCTGTGTGCCGTGACGGCGGCGTCATCGTGATGGTGGCGTCTTGCGCCGACGGATCGGGCGGCGAGTCGTTCTACCGCAACCTGGCGGAGGCACCCACGCCCGAGGCCGTGCTTGAGCGGGTGCTGCGCGTGCCGCGTACCGCCACGCAGCCCGACCAGTGGGAGTTCCAGATACTCGCGCGCATCCTTTCGCGACATACGGTGATACTCGTAACGCGCGACTGCGACCACGCGATGCTGCAGGCTATGCATCTTGAGACGGCGTCGTCGCTGCCCGAGGCGCTTGCGCGTGCGGACGAGATCGTCGGCGCGGACGCCAGGATCGCCGTCATCCCCGACGGGGTGTCCGTCATTTCCGAACCGGCATAGAGTTGGGTTTCCCGCGCACCTTCTCGCGGAGTGCCTGGAAGAGCACGTAGAGGCCTGGCACGAGGACGATGCCGAGGAGCGTGGCGGCGCACATGCCGGCGAAGGTGGTGGTGCCGATCGCGCGGCGGCTTCCCGCGCCGGCGCCGGTGGCCCAAACGAGCGGCGCGACGCCGAGGACGAACGTGAGAGCCGTCATCAGCACGGCGCGGAAGCGCTCGTGCGCGCCTGAGAGCGCCGCCTCGACGATGCCCAGGCCGTCGCGCTCGTGGCGCTCCTTGGCGAACTCGACGATGAGGATGGCGTTCTTCGATGCGAGGCCGATGAGGAGCACGATGCCGAGCTGGGCGTAGATGGAGAGGTCCAGCCCTGCGATCTTGAGGCCGAGGAGCGCGCCGAGGACTGCCGTCGCGACCGAGAGCATCACCGGGAGCGGAATGGTCCAGCTCTCGTACTGCGCCACGAGGAACAGGTACCCGAAGAGGACGGCGAGGATCAGGAGCGGGAGGGCCGTGCCGCGCGCGCGCATCTCGTGGAAGGTGAGACCGGCCCAGTCGTAGCCGTAGTCGGGCGGCAGCTTCTCGTTGAGGATGCGGATAACCTCCTCGCGGCAGTCGCCCGCGAGGACGCCGGGGGCGGGCGTGCAGAGGATGGTGCAGTACACGTACTGGTTGCGGCGGTAGATGACGCGCGGGCCGAGGCTCTCGCCGAAGGTGACGAGCGCGCTCACCGGCACCATCGCGCCCGTCTCGGAGCGCACGTAGAGTCCGCGCACGGACTCTACGTCGGCGCGGCCGTACCAGTCGGCCTGCACTGTGACGCGGTTCACCTGCGTGCCGAGGTTGACGTCGTTCACGTAGAGCGAACCGAGGTAGGTCTGGAGCGTCGAGTAGAGCGTGGCGAGCGGCACTCGGAAGAGCTCGCACTTCGCGCGGTCGACGTCCAGGTGCAGATGTGGCGTATCGGCGTTGTAGCCGCAGACGGCGCTCTCGATCAGCGGGGACGCCTCGAATTCCTGCTTGAGCGACTTCGCCACGCGGGCGAGGCGGGTGGCGTCGGTGTCGCCGAGCGAGAAGATGGCGGGCTCCACGCCGCCGATCGCGCCGAAGCCCGGGATCGGCGGCGGCGCGAAGGCGCGCGTCACGAGCATCGGGAGGGTGGAGTTCGTCTCGTTGATGCGCGCGCGGATGGCGAGGACCTCCAGGTCCTTGCCGGGGCGCTTCTCCCACGGGTCGAGCCTGACGGTCATCATAGACTGGTTCTCGCCGCGTCCGCCGATGCGGCTCGAGCCGGCGGTCATCAGCACGGACTCGACGCCGGGGATGCCCCTCATGCGCGTGACGGCCTCGCCGCAGGCCTGCGCGGTGAGCGTCCGCACGCAGCCTTCCGGCAGGTTCGCGTCCACCATCACCGTCCCCTGGTCCTCATGCGGGATGAACGCCTGCGGGATGGACTTCGCTGTGGAGATGGCGAGGCAGACCAGCACGAGGAAGAACAACGCGAGCAGGACGACGTGGCGGGCGAAGATTCCAGACGCCCACACGTAGAGGCGTCCCGCACCTTGGAGGAGCGCGTCGAAGATCCGGAAGAGTACGAACTTCCGCCGTCCCTCTGGCGCGTTCCTGAGGAGCACGGTGCAGAGCGCCGGCGAGAGCGTGAGCGCGCAGACGGACGAGAATACGACCGCCGTGGAGAGCGTGACGGCGAACTGCTGGTAGATCTTGCCGGTGAGGCCGCCGAGGAAGCCCACCGGCACGAAGATGCCGAGCAGCACGAGCGTGGTGGCGATGACCGCGCCAGTCACGTCCTGCATCGCCTGGATGGACGCCTCCTTCTGGTTGAGGCCCTGCTCCATGAGCGTCTGCACGCGCTCCACCACCACGATCGCGTCGTCCACCACGGTGCCGATCGCGAGGACTAGCCCGAACAGCGTGAGGATGTTGATGGAGTAGCCGAGCGCGGCCATGACGGTGAACGTGGAGAGGAGGGAGACGGGAATGGTGATGATAGGCACGAGCGTGGCGCGGAAGTCCTGGAGGAATATCCAGCAGACGAGCGCGACGAGGCCTAGCGTGAGGAAGAGGGTGAAGACGATCTCCTTTAGGCAGGCGCGCACGTAGTCCGTGGTGTCGTACGGGATGGTCCATTCGAGGTCGCCCGGGAAGCGCGTGGCGAGGCGCGCCATCTCCTCGCGGATGAGGTTCATCGTGCGGATCGCGTTGCCGCCTGGAAGCTGGTTGAGGTCAACGGAGGTGGAGACGTCGTTGTTGAACGTGTTGAAGAAGTTGTAGCCCTGCTCGCCGTACTCGGCGCGCGCTACGTCCTTGAGGCGGACGATTCCGCCCTTGGCGTCGCGGCGGACGATTATCTCGCCAAACTCCTCCGGCGTGTGGAGGCGGCCCTTGGCGATCAGCGTGATCTTGCGCGAGTTGTTGTCGGGCGTGGGGGAAGCGCCGACGGAACCGAGCGACGCCTGCACGTTCTGCGCCTTGATGGCGGCCACGATCTCCTCGGCGTTGATGCCCTGGGCGGCGCAGCGCTTGGGGTCGAGCCACACTCGGATTGCCATCTTTGGACCGTGGATAGTGGCATCTCCCACGCCGGGCACGCGCAGGATGGCGGGCTGCACCACGCCGTACATGTAGTCAGAGACCTCGATGCGGCTGAGCTTGCCGGTCTTCGAGCGGAGCGTGAGGATGCCGAGCTGGTCCTCGGAGGCGCAGCGCACGCGCAGGCCGGTGGCCTTGATCTCGGCGGGAAGCTTGGTGAGCGCCTGCTGCACGCGGTTCTGCACCTTCATGAGCGCCACGTCGCGGTCGGTGCCCACCTCGAACGTGATGCCGAGCGAGTACGAGCCGTCGTCCGCGCACGACGACGCCATGAACAGCATGTCCTCCACGCCGTTCATCTCGTCCTCGAGGGGCGAGGCCACGGTGTTCATCACCTCGTGCGCGTTCGCGCCGGGATAGTTGCACGCCACCACGATGCGCGGGGGCTGCACCTCGGGGTACTGCGCCACCGGCAGCTTCATGAGCGCCACCGTGCCGGCGAGCGAGAGGACGATCGAGAGGACTCCGGCGAAGCGCGGCCGCTCGATAAAGAAGCGCGAGAAGGGGTGAAGGGCTTCGATCGCGGCGCGTATGCTCAGTTTCACGGGCGCGGCCTCCTCAGTGGAACTCCGATGCCGGCACCACGCGCACGCGCATGCCGTCGCCCAGCTTGTGGATGCCCTGCACGACGATCTTCTCGCCAGGCTTCACGCCGGTGAGGAGGCGGATCTTGCCGTCGGCGCGGGCGCCCGGCTTTGCGGCGCGGAAGCGCACCGTGTCCTCGCCGTCCATCACCCACACCCCGGTGGCCTGCGCCGTCTGCATGAGTGCGGAGACGGGAATGACAGGGACTGGGGCCGGGTCGGCTTCGTCGGCGAGAACGGTGACGTAGGCGTTCGGCACGAGGAGGCGCTTCGCGTTGGGGAAGTGCGCGCGCACGAGAAGGGTGGCCGTCTCGGCGCTCATCTCGTTGTCCGAGAACGCCCACTTGCCGGTGGCGGGGTAGATCGAGCCGTCAGCTAGGCGCAGGCGCAGGCGGCGCTTGTCGCCGACGCTCGCGCCGCCCCACGCGAGGTAGGCGCGGTCGGTGATCGGGAACGTCACGCGCACTGGATCCACCTGCACGATGCGCGCGAGCGCGCCCTTGGATGGCGACACGAAGTCGCCCGCGTGCATTAGGGACTTGCCGATGCGTCCGCCGATGGGGGCGAAGATGCGCGTGTGCTTCATGTTGAACGCCGTGCTGGCGAGCTTCGCCTCGGCCTGGGAGACGGCGGACTTCGCGGAGCCGAGCGCGGCGCGGTCGGACGCGAGGCCGGTCTCTGCCGTGTCGAGCTCGGTCTGCGTGATGCCGCGCGCGTCGGCCGACTTCAGTCTCTGCAGGAGGCGCTCGGCGCGGTCCACCGCCGCCTCGGCCTGCACCACCTTGCTCTTGGCCGAGTCAACCTCGGCCCGCGCCACGCCCTGTTCGGCCGCGTAGCGCTCGTCGTCGATGACGAAGAGCAGGTCGCCCTGCTTCACCTCGTCGCCCTCCGAGAACTTGACCTCCTTGACGTAGCCCTCGATCTGCGGGAGGATGTCCACCTCCTGCACGGGCTCAACGTGTCCGACGAACTCCTCGGGCGGGTTGAACTTCTCCGCCGTCACCTCGCCTACGGCGACTGCGGGCACGTCGGCGGCCTTGCGCGGCCGCGCGTTCACGCTAAAGCCTACAAACTCGCGCACGTACCAGCCTAGCGCGAATATGCACCCGCTGGCCAGCACGAGGACCAGAAGAAAAGACAGTCGTTTCATCGGAGGGACATTATACGCCCCTTCCGCCGCCTCCGCAACGCCTTTTTAATGGCATTACAACCTTGCGCCTAAGGACCGGATTTGGCATAATAAACGCACTGGCCTCAAAGGAGAAACTATGGAACTTGAGCGAATGTATGCTTGGGGACGCAAAGTGAGCGTCCTTTTCGGTGTGGTGGCATGCTGCTGGAGCGCGGCGGCCGACGAGTACGTGTGGACCGGCGCGGAGGACGGCTACTGGACGAACGCCGCCAACTGGACGGTGGGCGGCGCGGTGGCCACGCAGCCGCCGGGGCAGTTCGACCTGCCGGACGGCACCGTCGGCGGGGCGCTTGGCGACACGGCCGTCTTTTCCCAGGCGTCCGCCAACACGACGATCAACCTCGCCGGACACCACTCGATCTTTCACGTGACGGTGACGGGCGCACAGACGCCAGTCTACACCTTCGGCACGTCGGATGCCCAGATTCTTCGCTTTGAATTTGAAGGCATCTTGCTGGTCGACGCCTCGGTCGTGAACATGCCCTTGCTGACCTGCGGGTTGGGAATCGTGACCGACGGCTTGAAGACGGCGTTTAACGTGAGGTTCGAGAACAACGCCTCCGAGACGCTCGTCCTCAACAAGGTGGGTTATGTCACGAAGGTTACCGGAGCGAGCGGTTGGTTGGAGACGACGCTGACGCTTGCCGGAACGGGTAACTTCCGGCTGGCCGGCACGTTGACGAGCATGAACGGCTGGCAAGTGAAACCCACCTTCAGCGCGCCGAAGGTGACGGTCGTCGCGGACTGGACCGGTCTGCACGGGCTGGTGCTGTCAAGGGCGGCGGGCCACACGCTTGAGCTGGAGAATGGAGCGTTAGTGGCGATGGGCGACAGCTGGTGCCAGCTGACGGTCAATTATGATGCGGAGATCACTGGCAACGGGACTGTTCGCATGGCGAGCAGCAACAGGGGCGGGACCGTTGGCTGGTACGACGGCGAAATCAACATCGCGGAGAATCGCACGCTTACGCTCGGCGCGAACGTGACGCTGACGAACTCGAAGTCCGACTCGACCTGGATCGGCAAGGCGACACGAATCGGCGCCGGCGTGCTTGTCATCAACGGACCCAACACGATGCCGGGTTCGATTTTGCTGCATGGTGGCATCACGCGCGTCTCAAACATCTCGCAGCTGGGCGGTACGGCGTCAGGGATGGACCTGATCGTCGTGCGCGGCGGTGCGCGTCTGGTGTACACTGGCGCGGGCGAGACGACGGCGCGGACGGTCGTGATGACGAACGGCAACGCCATCGTCGAGCAGGCGGGCACGGGACCGCTCGTCATGAACGGCACGATGACCACGCTTGCGGGGAAGACCGGCATGCTCACGCTGGTAAACGCCTCGAACGCAGACGCGACGTGGAACGGCGTGATTCCGTCCGACGTGACCGGCGTGACGGTACAGGGCGACGGGGGGTGGACGCTGGCGGGCGCCAACGGCGTGCAGAGCTACACGATTGCGGGCGGCGGTCGGCTGTGCCTGACGGGCGATGCCGCAACTGCCGGCGTGGCGACGGTTGCGGCGGGTCCTTCGGGCACCGGCACATTGCGCGTCCCTGACGGCGTGACGGTGACGCTGGCGGGGGTTTCGTCGGGCGGCGGCGCGCTGAACGTCGTGACGGAGGGCACGGGCAAGGTGGTCGTGCCGGGACAGAGCGGAATGGCGCCGGGATGGCTCTCCCTCAACGGGAAGAACAGCGAATACGAGGCTGACGGAACGCTTGCCGTCGCCTCCTACCCGACGACTACGTCCATCGCGGCGCAGGGCGACGTGGTGCCGAACGACGCGACGGCGATGGTGGGCATCACCTCGGCGGGATCAGGCGGCGCGGACACGCTCGCCGCCGACGCCACGGCGGTCGCGGGCCTCGTCCAGAAGGCCGACACCCCTGCGATCGTCGAGATCGCGGCCAACCAGACGCTCACGGCCGACATACTCGCGGTGAACGACGGCAAGGCCTCGCTCGCGGTGGGCGCGACGGCAGGCACGGGCACGTTCGCCGCCGGTTCCGCCGGCACGCTGATCCTTGACAACGAGAATCCGGACGCGTCTCTCACGATCGCCGCCACGGCCGACCTCTCCGCCGCGACGACGGTGGACAAGCGCGGTCCGGGCGCGGTGCGGTTCGAGGGGCCGGTCGCGCCCTGGAACGGGACGATGATGGTCAACCGGGGCGAGGTGGTGCTCGCGAACGACGCGCAGGCCGCGCCGGCGTTTGCGCTTTCGGGATCTGCCACGTTCGCCAAGGAGGGCGCGGCGGACTGGACGCTGACGAAACTTCAGCCGGATTTCACGGGCGATTTCGTCTTGCGCGGCGGCGTCACCCGTCTCGGCAGCATCGACTCGCGCGTGCTGGGCGCGACGAGCGCGACGCTGACGATCACGAACGGCGCGGCGCTCGACATCTCGGGCGGACTCGCCGACGGGACGTTCAGCCAGCTCAGGCTGGGAGCCAGGCACATCCGCATCGCCGGAAACGGCCCCGACGGCTACGGCGCGCTGCGTCCGGAGGCGTATAACGCGGCCGCCGGCGCGTCAAGCGGATCGACGAACAACAACGGCACGCTTCTCTATGGTGGCCGCATCACGTTGCTCGACGACGCGACGATCGGCATGGGCGTTGCAGGCCCTGTGCGCTTCCATCTCCAAGGTTTGTCCGTGATCGACCAGCAGTTCCACACCCTCACGATCACCAACGCGGGAATCTTCGAGACGAGCTACATGTCCGTCACCAATGCCGGACCGATCGTGATTGCCCCGGGCGATGCCTCCATCAACTTGCTGGTGGAGGCCTCCGTCAATCTTGGAGGCGCGGACGATCCGCCGATTACGACGCACGCAAACTCGCTCATTACGCTGGCCAACAATGTGCCTGCACAATGGCGTCCGCTGAACGTGCTGTCCAACCTGACGTTCTACAATTGGCACAACTACCATCCCGACGACCCCACGTACAACTGCTGGGCAGGTCCGATTTCGCTGTCCACGCCCGAGTCACTGATCACAATGAACGTATACTCGCAGACGGACCGCACGCTCCGCTTCGCCGGAAAGGTGTCCGGCCCCGGCGGCATCAAGACGTCCTACACGGGCCGGTTCTTTTTCTCCCATCCGTCCAACACCTGGACGGGCGCGAGCACCTTCCTCGCCAACAACTGGCCGGGGTTCTGGCAGTTCGACTACGCGGGTTCGCTCCCGGTGTACTCCAACGCCACGTTTGCGGCGGGCGTGGTCAAGCTGCCAATGGGGACCGGCGACCGCTGGCCGGCCGACAAACTTGCGGCCTTCCTGAACGAGGCGAACATGGCGTCCGGCACCATCGTGGAGCTGGGCACCTACGGCGGCACGGGCAAGCTCGTCATCTCCGGCCCCGGCGATTTCCCCGGAAGTCTGAAATTCGACAGCGCCTGGACGGGCGTTGTGGAAGTGACCGGCAACGAAGCTGTGTCAATCAGCGCCGCGAAGCCGTTTGCACCTGCAACTGACGGTTTTACGCGCATGCTCGCGTTCCGCGACGCCGGCGACGTGCGGCTGGGGAACGGCAAGTTTCTTCTCAACGATACCGCGAATGCCTACGGCATGCTCAAGGTGGAGAATGCACGCCTCATCTACGAGAACTTTTTGGCGGCCACGGGCGGGTTCCAGATCGGATTCAGGGGTACGGACATCATGGATGTGACTGGCGATGACACGGTGATCACCAACCTGTTCAACATCGGGTACTACGATACGGGACACGGCGCCGTGTACCAGCGCGGCGGCGAGGTCGCCAACGTGGGCATGGACGGCACCCATTACGGCATCGTGGGCGGATCTTCCCACAGCTATGGCTACTACGAGCTTTCGAACGGCAGATACAAGATGCTCGGAGCGCATCGTGTCGGGTTCAACCTCGGCAACGGCATTCTGGCGATCCACGGCGGCGAGGCCGAATGCGTCGTGCCCGAGGGGCTGAGCTCGTCCTGCCTCAACCTCGGCGTGGACCATTCCGTCGGCGTCCTGTACATGAAGGGCGGCACGTTGCGGCTGGGGCCGGCTTCATTGTCCATCTGCGAGTGGAACAATACGCATCATGACGGCATCGGCGTGATTTCGCTTGACGGACCCGACGCTCGGATCGTCTACGACGCGACGTTCGACCGCCTCGGCGTCTCGTCCAACGCGCTGGCGATCGTCAACCTCAACGCCGGCGTGCTGGAGACGCGCACCATCGCGAGGAGCGTGCGCAGCGGCAACGTGCCCTGGGTCGGGGCGAAGGTCTACGTCAACTTCGGCGGCGGCACGCTCAAGCCGAGCGCGGCAAACGTCAACCTGTTCGGCACAGGCCTCTACGAGGTCGACCGCGTGACGTCCTTCGCGGGCGGCGCGGTGATCGACACGGCCGGGAGCGACCGCACGGTCGACGTGCCCATCGAGGCGCCGGAGGGCATGGGCGTGGCGTCCGTGGACGGCACGGGCATCGTCGGCGAGACGTTCGTGGGGCCGCCGATCGTCCTCATCGAGAACACGGGGGCGAGCGAGGGCTACGGCGCCACGGCGTATGCGGACTTCGACTCCGTCACGCGGAAGGTGACGGGCATCCACGTGACGAGCCCGGGCTGCAACTACACGTCGGCGCAGGCCGTCTTCCGCTACGGCAAGCCGTGGATCACGAACGCGGTGACGCTGGCCGCGTCGCCTTCGGGCGGCATCACGAAGAAGGGCGAGGGCACGCTCACGCTCAACGCGGCGAACTCCTTCACGGGCGCTGTGTCCGTGGAAGGCGGCACGCTCAAAGTCGGGGTTGACGGCGCGTTGCCGTCCGTCGCGTCGGTCTCCCTCTCCGCCGGCGGCACGCTCGACCTGAACGGGCGCTCGCTCTCCTGCAGCGCGATCTCCAGCACGGGTGGCGCCGTTGCGAACGGCACGCTCACGCTTCCCGCCGCGCTCACGGTCGACGTCGCCGAGGCGAAGGCCGGCGACTGCCTCACCTTCGCCTCCGGCTCGTTCGCCTTCCCGGCGAACGCCGCGCTCACGCTGGAGAACGCGGACGTGCGCAATTCCGACGACCAGGCGTACACGCTTCTGAAGATCACCGGGGCGGGCTCGTTCGCCAACCTGCCGCGCCTGACGAACGACGACCTGTCGCCGTGGATCCTCACGCTTGGGAACGGCGGACGCGAGGTGCGCCTTGCCTTCCCGCGCGGCACGATGCTGATCTTCCGGTAAGGAGACGCGATGAAAGAAATGAAGCATGTTACAACGCTGGCAGGTGCGGCGCTCTCCCTTGTCTGCGTCGCCGGCACGGTGACGTTCACCGAAGAGACCGGCGTAATCCGCAATCCCGGACAGGGCTGGTCTACGATGGGCGGCAAGTGGTCGTTTGACCAGTCGGATCCAGTCGTCAACGTCGGGTCTGTCTATTGCCGTTTTTCGTGGACGAGCCTCGAGCCGGAGGAAGGACGCTACAACTGGAAGCCCTTGGACGAGTTGCTCGCGTTCGCGGCTTCGAAGGGATTGCCTGCTTCCTTCCGCATCATGTGCGCGAGTCAGCATAGCAATACCGGCTGGCCGACGCCGCCGTGGGTGTTCCAGAAGGGTGCGAAGGACGAGCCGTTCATTGTGCCGAAAGTCCTGCGCGGGCAGCCGACGAACATGGTGCACCACACGCCCGTCTTCGACGACCCCGTCTTCATGGCGGCGCACAAGCGTTTCGTGAAGGCCCTTGCGGCCCGGTATGACGGCGATCCGCGCCTCGCGGGACTGGATCTTGGCAGCTACGGGCATTGGGGTGAATGGCACTGCGGCGGGCTGCCGCCGGACACGAACCGCTACGTGGCGGCGGAGGCTCGGGCGAAGTTGAAGTGGGTGCCGCCGCGCAAGTTTCCGTTCGAGATCCGCAAACAGTACGCGGACTGGTATCTGGAAAACTTCAAGAAGACGCCGATCGTGTTCATGACCGATGACTGGGAGGTGCTGCGCTACGCGCTCGGGGACGGCCCGACCGCGCGCGTGGGGCTTCGCCGCGACGGCGTAGCGTCGCCGTGGCACTTCAAGCGCTGGATCGGCACAACGCCGTACGACGCCATCCCGCGCATGGGCGACGTGTGGAAGGACCGGCCGATCTGGTTTGAGTTCTTCGGCAGCGGCAAGTCGATTGTGGAGAAGGGCTGGGACCTTCCGTATGCGGTGGAATGGATGCTCACGAACCACGTCAGCGTGGTGAATACGTGTCCGTTTTCGCCTTGGCAGCTGAAGGACGATCCCGTCCACTATCCGCTCCTGCGGAAGCTCGACCTGTACGCGGGCGCGCGCCTTGTGCCGCAGGAGGCAACCGTGCAGCGTAGCGGACGGCGCGTGACGGTGTCGCTCTCGGGCGTGAACAAGGGCGTGGCGCGGATTCATCTGCCGTACGTGGCACAGATCGTCGTCACCGATGCGGCCGGACGCGAGGTGATGGCGCATGAGGCGGCGGCTGATCCCGGGACGTGGTTGCCAGGTCCGTTCCGCCTCGTGGACGCATTTGATTTGCCGGCTGAACCGAAAGGCGACCTGAAGCTGGCCCTGCGCCTGCGCCACCGCCACGGCATCTTCCGCAACTTCCGTTTCGCGGCCCGCGAAACGTCGCCGGACGGCTCCCTGCCGCTTGGCTCAGTAAGATGATTTTCCGTATCTCGAAAACAGAAAGGTAGAAAACCATGGTAACAGAAAACACGTTTGGTATTTCACGCAAGAGCTTCCTTGGCGGATCGCTCGCGTTGCTCGCGGCGGCCAGATCCTCCGCCGCCCCGGAGTCGGCGAAGAAAATCCAGGGTTTTGACGAGACGAACGCGGGCAAGCTCGCCGCACAGGCGTGGACGCCGTTCTCCGACAGGAAGGTGCGCGTGGGCATAGCCGGCGAGGGCTACTGCTCGTTCGGCTCGGCGTTCGGGTACCAGAACCACCCCAACGTGGAGGTGGTGGCCTGCACGGACCTCGACGCGGGACGCTGCAAGCTCCTCCAGGAGCGCGTCAAGGCGCAGAAGACGTATCCCAGCTGCGAGGAGATGATCAAGCACGCCGGGGAGGACAAGCTCGATGCCGTCTACATCGCAACCGACGCGGCGAGCCACGTGCGCCTCGCGATCATGGCGCTGGAACACGGCCTCAACGTCGCCACGGCCGTCCCGGCGTTCCTCGGCAAGGACCAGCTCGAGTTCGTGCCGCGTCTCCTCGACGCCGTGAAGCGGAGCGGCAAGGTCTACCAGATGAACGAGACGACGGCGTTCCGCGCGTCCTGCTACGCCATGCGCAAGCTCTACGAGGCCGGCAAGCTCGGCGCGATCACCTACATCGAGGGCGAGTACTTCCATCCCGGCTCGAACAACATCACCGACACGTCCAACAACAACAGCTACAACGGCTGGCGGTACGGCCTGCCGCCGCAGTACTACCCCACGCACTCGAACGGCTACTACACGTGCGTGACGCACAAGCGGTTCGTGAAGGTGTCATGCACGGGCATCCCGTCGCTCAAGTACAAGTACGCGAAGGGTAACGCCTACGGCAACCCCTACGGGAGCGAGTACGCGATGTTCACGTGCGAGGACGGCTCGGCCGCGCGCATGCTCGTGTCGTGTCAAGAAGATGGCGATCGCGAAGCCCCAGCTCCCTCCCGGCATGCCCGCCGGCGGACACGGCGGCTCGCACGGCTATCTCACTGACGATTTCATCCGTTCTATCCTCTTGCCCGGCCACACGCCGTGCGTGGACGTCAAGACGGCCCTTGACACCACGATCGCCGGGGTCTACGCGCATCTCTCGGCCATGAAGGGCGGCGAGATGCTTGCCGTTCCGGCGGTGGTATAGCTCTGGTGATGGCAAGGAAAGGCATAGCAATGAAGAAGCTAATGTGTCTTGGGGTGATGGTTGCCGGCGCGCTGGCCGCGCAGGCGGACGTCGTCACCAACAGCTGGGTCGGCGCGGACGGCGGCAAGTGGAGCGTGGCCGCGAACTGGTCCGCGAACCACGTGCCGGACGGCAACGAGTACGTGATCTTCCCCGACACGGGCAGCTCCTACTCCGTCGAGGTGGACGGAGACTACGAGATCGGCTGCTTCTACGTGGACTACCGTCGCAAGGTGAACGGCGACTACGACATGAGCGGCGCGAACACGACCGTCGTCGACTTCA
>CACWSW010000106.1 GCA_902763655.1 uncultured bacterium | reverse complement strand
GAAATACAACTACTTCGCGGGCGACGCCGTGTCGTTCGAGGCCGTGCTCGCCGACTTCGACGCGCTGCGCGACGGCGACTACCAGGCGACGTTCGCGATCGTCGACGCGGACGGCGGCGTGAAGTGGCGGTCGGACGCCGTGGCGTTCCGCGTGCCGCAGAAGGACCAGGACGGCCTGCGCGCCGTGGCATACCCGGTGGCGCAGATGAAGGCGGATGTAAAACTCGCGCCGGGCGCGTACCGATTGCGGGCGTACCTCGACCACGGTGGCTACGCGGCGGCGTTCGAGAAGGGCTTCTACGTCACGGCGCGCCCGTCAGCCGCCGGGACGGCGGCTCCCCATACGGGAGGGCCGCGCTGCTGCGCGGCCGCAACGGGCGAGACGCCCGTTGTCCCAGTATCGGACTTCATCGATCTCGGGAAGGTGGATGAGAAACAGGGCGCGGACGCGATGGCGCGCGTGGCGGCGGGCGCGACGGCGCTCGTGCACCTTCCTGCCGCTCAAGAACCTGAAGATCATCCCGCGCAGCCACTGGCTCTACCACGACGACACGATCATGGTGCCGGATACGCTCACGGAGGGATTGAAGACCGGGTTTCTCGACTGGGATTTCTACGAGGGTTGTTTTCCGCTCTCCGGTTTCACCACCGACACGGAACCCGTTTCCTTCGCCTCCGTCAATTTCAACGTGGGCGGCCCGCTCGTGTACAATCGGTCGTTCAACCTGGCGACGTTCCGCCACGGGAAGGGGTTGCTGATCGTCTCGACGTTCCCGCTCGACGCCTCGTCGCCGGCAGGAGCGATAATCCTCGCCAATGCCCGCCTAATGCCGGAGGCGCCGGCGGTACGTCCTTGAAGGGCGATTGAACCGATTGTACCAATCAACAACCAAAGAAAGGAAATACGAAATGAAGAAGATGCTGATTGTTTTTGCGGTGGCTATTGCAACGCTTGCGGCGGAAGCGGCAACAGGGGGGCTAGGTCGCGCCGCAGTGGGCACGACAGGGGCCAGACAGGTTCTAGCGATCAGCGTCTGATTGAAGACATCGAATCGGCGGAATCGGCGAATGCGCTCCGTCGCTACCTGCAGTCTGCGGTGGCTTCGCGTTCAGAGGAAGTCCGCATGGCCATGGTGAACGCGCTTGAAAGCACTGAGAAGAGTTCGGCGTCTGATCTCGCCTATTTCATCGGCGATCCAAGCGAGGAGGTGGCGGAAGCTGCGTTCTCGGCCTGGATGTCTATCCTGTCGGATACACGTAAAGATCAGCGGGTTCGCGTCATAGTTGAAAGTGCCCAGATACTGCAGGGGCACTCCAAAGGCCATTGGCAGGGGCAAGGACATGGGACGCAGGGCACGCACATGGCTGCGCCTGGTGCGGTTCAAGGGCATGGCACTCCCATGTCTGGACCTGGTACAGCTCCTGGATATGGTACTCCCATGTCGGGTCCCGGTGCGTTTCAGGGATATGGCGCTCCAATGTCGGGACCTGGACCTGCGCAGGCCGTGAAGTAACGGACGCAATAAATTGCGTCCCTCCCGTGGTGAGAAACAGGTCAACCTTGTTTTCTCAAGGAATGGTCCCAAGAGAGATCGGTGCGGCGGGGGGCATCTGGTGGCGGTGTGTGGAAGCGGCGCGGCTCAGTGCGTGCCGTGATCCACAGGCCGTCGATTCGGTATGCGGAGAAGGTGTCGCCGTTGAGGCCCACTAGGCGCGATGGATCGGGCGTTGCCGTGGGAGGTGATAGCTTTCCGGAGAGGCGACGTGGCGGCGGATGCCGAGATCGGCGAATGCCTGGCGGGCGGCAGCGTTGAAGGCGTAGAGTGTCCAGTCGGCCGTGATATCGGCGATGCCAAGGGCGCGCAGCAGTCGGAGCGTTGCAAGGTCAGCGGCCTCCCACTTGTCGATGCTGTGGTTCACCATGTGCTTTACGGCGGCGCGCAGTGCGCCGAAGTCGCGTTCGCGCGTGAAGACCGGCAGGGCGAGTCGTATTGCTGGCATTGACTCGCCTGTTTCCTCGGAGATCGCGCGAAGCTCGGCGCAGCGCGCCGTGAGGGCGGCTTCCACGTCCTTGCCGCGCGCGTGGCCGATGGCGAAGACGATTTCGTCGAAGTCGGACACATCCTCTGGCAAAGACTGATCTAGGCGGAGCTTAAGGACATTAAGGTCTTTAAAGTCTTTAAGGTCTTTAGGGTCTTTAGGGTCTTTAAGGTCGGTAGGGTCTTTAGGGTCTTTAGGGTCTTTAGGGTCGGTAGGGCCTTTAAGGTCTTTAGGGTCGGTTGGGCCTTTAGGGTCGGTAGGGGTGTTGAGGTCTTTAAGGATGCTGGCGATATGCTCGCGGCGGGAGGATTCGCGCTTGGCGTCGAGATCGGCGACAAGTTGGCGGCGGAGGTCGTTGAGGAGGGAGGCGGGGGCGAATAGGTGGGAAGGATCGTTTACGGTGAGTGAGCCGAGTGACCAGTTCGTGTCGCCGAGGCGGGAGAATGCCTTGCGGATGGCATCGGCCGTGCGTTCGGGGTGCTGGGCGGGGGAGAGGGGAGAGTGAAGAGTTAAAAGTGAAGAGTTAAGAGTTAAGAGTGAAGAATTAAGAGGGAAGAGTGAAGAGGTTGGAGTTGGGTGTTGGGTGTTGGGAGTGGAGACTGAGATGCCGGAGGGGGAGAGGGTGACTGTGATGTCGATTGGGGTGCCGGAGGAGACATCAGAGGGGCGGAAGGGCGGGATGGGGAAGCGGCGCTTCACCTCGTTGGAGGCGGAGCAGTAGATTTCGGCGCCTGGCTGGAGCGGATCGAGCGAAAGGTCGTCGGGAACGGGGCGGTCTGATGGGACAAGCACCTCTACGTCACTTTCGGCGGGGACGGTGAATTCAACGCGGCGGGAGAGGGCGAGGCGCATCTCCGAGATGCCGAAGCCGTATGGCTTGCCGCCTGCGGGGGCGGCGAACTGCAGACCGTCGTGACGTTCGAGCGCGCGGTTCGTGTGGAAGCGGAGCCAGGTGCGTCCTTCGCGGTCTTTTGTGAGGCGCTTGACTGTGCCGACCGGTGTGCCGAGGTGCCCGAGCGAGAGCGGGTCGATGATCGGGTCGGTGGGCGCGCCGTCGATGTACAGGGTGGTAGTGCGGCGCGAGAAGACGGTCTCGAGGTCTGCGCGCGTGACGGTGGGCGTGGCGCCGTCGAGTATCTCGCGGTAGCGCTTCGTGACGGAGGCGACGTAGAGGGCTGACTTCATGCGGCCCTCGATCTTGAGCGAGGCGACGCCTGCTGCGCGCAGGGCGGCAAGATGCTCGTCGAGGCGAAGATCGCGCATCGAGAACGGCAGCGCCTTGTTGCCGGCGGCGTCGGTGTACGCAAGCCTGCAGCAGTAGGCGCAGCGTCCGCGGTTGCCGCTGCGGTCCTTCTCCATGGCGGAGAAGAGGCAGAGTCCGGAGATGGAGTAGCAGAGCGCGCCGTGGACGAACACCTCTATCTCCACGCCGCACCGCTTGGCGATGGACTGGATGTCCTCGAGCGGTAGCTCGCGCGCGAGGACAACGCGGGAGAAGCCGAGCTCCCTCAGGGCGAGGACGCTCTCGAGGTTGTGGGCGACGAGCTGCGTGGAGGCGTGTAGCGCGAGTGACGGGAAGTGCCGGCGCGCGAGGCGGGCGATGCCGAGATCCTGCACGATGATGCCGTCGGGCTGCAGCTCGTCGAGGACGGCGAGCTTTTCGATGGCCGTTGGCATCTCCTCGTCGCTGACGAGCGTGTTGAACGTGACATAGACCTTCTTGCCGCCTTGGGCGCGGGCGCATGCGAGAAGGTTGCGCAGCTCGTCGGGGGAGAAGTTCACGGCCTCGGCGCGTGCGGAGAAGGCGTCAAGGCCGAGGTAGACGGCGTCGGCGCCGGCCGCGAAGGCGGCGCGGGCGACGTCGAAAGATCCGGCGGGTGCTAGGAGTTCTGGTTCGCGCATGTGGAGCTATTTTACCATAACGTGGGCGGCGCGATTTGCTATACTGTCGGCGGACTGCAAAGAAGAGGACGTGCGACATGATGCAATTGGCCATACTTGGAAGCGGACCGGCGGGCCTGACGGCTGCGATCTACGCGGCGAGGGCCGGGCTGGAGCCCGTGGTCGTGGAGGGCATGCAGGGCGGCGGACAGCTGGCGCAGACGGACGACGTGGAGAATTTTCCCGGGTTCACCGAGCCGGTATCCGGGCCCAACCTCATGGCGGCGATGCGGCGGCAGGCGGAGAGGTGCGGGGCGAAGTTTCTCATGGACGAGGTGCAGTCCGCAGATCTCGCGGGCGACGTGAAGCGGCTCGAGACGATGATGAGCGGGACGCTGGAGGTTCGGGCCGTGATCCTCTGCACTGGGGCGTCGGCACGCTGGACAGGCCTCCCCGGCGAGACGACATACCGCAACCGCGGCGTAAGCGCGTGCGCCACTTGCGACGGGGCGCTCTTCAGGGGGAAGGACGTGGCCGTCATCGGCGGAGGCGACACGGCGCTCGGCGAAGCGCTCTATCTCGCGCGCATATGCGCGTCCGTCACGGTGGTGCACCGGCGCGACGCGTTCCGCGCGTCGAAGGCGACGGTGGACAAGGCGCTCGCCATGCCGAACGTGTCGGTGGCGTGGAACAGCGTGGTGGACGAGTTTCTAGGAGACGGGAAGCGCCTTTCGGGGTTGAGGCTCATGGACGTCGCGAGCGGCGCGCTGCGCGAGGTGCCGGCGGCGGGGGCGTTCGTGGCGATCGGGCACGAGCCCAACACGCGGCTGGTGGCTGGACAGGTGGCGCTGGACGCGCGCGGGTACGTGGTGGCGGACCATGGGCGGACGAACCTGCCGGGCGTGTTCGCAGCTGGCGACTGCGCGGACCCGGAGTACAAGCAGGCGGTGGTGGCGGCTGGCGCCGGAGCTGTGGCGGCGCTCGAGGCCGAAAGGTTCCTGGCGTGAGGCGGCCATTTTGTGGTATACTAGACGCAACGTTCCATTTCAGTCAAACAAAAAACCAAAGGAGAAGCGATGAGCAAGGTTCAGTATCAGGCCGCACAGAAACAGTACGCCGCGTTGGGCGTGGACACTGAGAAGGCCATCAAGGCGCTGCAGAAGATATCGATCTCGATGCACTGCTGGCAGGGCGACGACGTGGGCGGATTCGAGAACGCCGGCGCGCTGACGGGCGGCATCCAGACGACCGGCAACTATCCGGGCAAGGCCCGCACGCCGGAGGAGCTGATGGCCGACATCGACAAGGCGCTTTCGCTCATCCCCGGCAAGCACCGCATCAACCTGCACGCCTGCTACGCCATCTTCGAGGACGGCAAGAAGGTGGAGCGCAACAAGCTCGAGCCCAAGCACTTCAGGAAGTGGGTCGAGTTCGCCAAGAAGCGTCACCTAGGCATCGACTTCAACCCCACGTTCTTCTCGCATCCGCTCGCCGACGGCCTCACGCTCGCGAGCGAGGACCCGCGCGTTCGCAAGTTCTGGATCGAGCACGGCATCTGCTGCCTCAAGATCGCTGAGTACTTCGGCAAGGAGCTGGGTACGCCGTGCGCGCTCAACTTCTGGGTACCGGACGGCCTGAAGGACGAGCCGTCGGACCGCTTCGGGCCGCGCAAGCGCCTCAAGGAGTCCTACGACAAGATCTTCAAGTACAAGTACAACAAGAAGCTCGTGGTGCCCACGATCGAGTCCAAGCTCTTCGGCATCGGCGCGGAGAGCTACACCGTCGGCTCGCACGAGTTCTACATGGGCTACGCGCTCAAGAACAACCTCCTGTGCCTCCTGGACACGGGACACTTCCACCTCTCCGAGAACGTGGCGGACAAGATCTCGTCGCTGCTGCTCTTCTCCGGCAAGGTGGCGTTCCACGTCTCGCGCCCGGTGCGCTGGGACTCCGATCACGTGATCCGCTTCAATGACGACGTCCGCGCCTGCGCGCACGAGATCGTCCGCAACGGCCCGGAGAACTTCATCATCGCGCTCGACTACTTCGACGCGTCCATCAACCGCATCGCGGCGTGGGTGCTCGGCATGCGCAACATGCAGAAGGCGCTCCTCGAGGCGCTGCTCGAACCGAGGGAGACGCTCAAGGCGTTGCAGGACGCGCGCCAGTACACCGAGCAGCTCGTCCTCCAGGAGGAGCTGAAGACGTACCCGATGACGGCCGTGTGGGAGGAGTTCTGCGCCCGCGCGAAGCTGCCGGCGAACGAGTGTTGGATGAAGGACGTGCTCGAGTACGAGCGCGACGTGCTGTCGAAGAGGGCCTAGGAAGGGAGGGCGACATGACTAATGAAGTTGTAGTGGCAGCAACAGCGCCGGCAGCGACGTTGACGGACGCCGTAAGCCAGCATGCGGAGGAGGGGCGCCAGTTCTTCCAGCGGATAATCGACTGGTGCTCTACCAGCGGAATATCGTTCCTTGTGAACGTTGCGGTTGCAATCCTCATCCTGCTGCTGGGAGCGCTCGTCATCAAGTGGCTGACGGCGGCGGTGCGGCTGTCGCTGCAGAAGACAAAGCGCGTGAACGAGCTGCTAGAGCGGTTCATCTGCAGCGCATTCTCAAAGACTGCGTGGGCGTTCCTGATCGTCATCGCGCTTCAGCGCGTAGGCGTGGACGTGGCGCCGCTCATCGCGGGACTTGGCGTGACCGGCTTCATCGTCGGCTTCGCTTGCCAGGACTCGCTCAGCAACTTCGCCAACGGCATCATGATCGCGCTCAACAAGCCGTTCGCGGTCGGCGACTACGTCATCGCCGGCGGCGTGGAAGGGTCCGTGCGCGAGCTGAACATGATGGCGGTTGTGATGACAACGCCTGACAACAAGCGCGTGACCGTGCCGAACAAGGCCGTGTGGGGAAGTGCCATCACGAACTTCTCCGCCATGGAGACGCGCCGCGTCGACGTGGCCGTGAGCGTCGCCTACGGCACCGACATAGCCTTGGCGAAGCAGACGGCGATCGACGCGCTCGCGCAGATACCGGAGATCATCGCCGATCCCGCGCCGATGACCGAGGTCTCGAGCCTCGGCGAGAGCGGGGTGGTGCTGACGGTGCGCGGCTGGTGTAAGAACGCGGACTACTGGACGGCCTACTTTGCCGCTACGCGGAAGGTCAAGGAGTCTTTCGCCGCGAAGGGAGTGCACATCCCGTTCCCGCAGCTCGATGTCCACGTGCACAACGCCTGACGGAGCTTGCACGTGAAGGTTTCGCGCAGAGCGTTTATTGGGACGGCGACCTTCGCCGCCCCATTCTTCATTTCCGGGTGCGCGTCGACGAAGTTCGCGCCTCGCAGGCCGGCGCCGTCGGACCGCGTGTCGCTTGGCGTCATCGGCTGCGGCACGCAGGCGCACGCCAACGTGCCCACATTCCTGCAGGACAAGCGCGTGCGGATATCGACGGTGTGCGACCCTGTCCTCTCCGCAGGCGGCTACAGCTACAACTCCAAGGCGCAGGGTGGGCGCGAGCCGTTCAAGGGGATCGTGGACAGGTTCTACGGCGACACGTCGTGCCGCATGGCGGCGGACTGGCGCGAGGTGGTGTACGACCCGTCCATCGACGCCGTGCTGATCACGGCGCCTGACCACTGGCACGCGGTCATCGCCATCGCCGCGATGCGCGCCGGCAAGCACGTCTATTGCCAGAAGCCGATGACGCTCGGCGTATCGGAAGGGCGCGAGATGGTGCGCGTGGCGAAGGAGACGGGCGTGACGTTCCAGGTGGGGTCGCAGCACCGCGGCAACTCCGCGTTCCGCGTCGCCGCAGAGTTCGTGAGGAACGGCATGCTTGGCGAGTGCAGGACATGCACGGTGGGGCTGCCCGGAGCGAACGGCGGCATGTGGGGGCACGGGCGCGACACGGCACGCCGCAGGGCGCCGGAGTACTTCTCCCCCGCATCGTCGTGGGACATGTGGCTCGGCCCCTCCAAGCACTGGGAGGAGGACGCGTTCATCCCCGGCATCCACGAGCCGATGTGCTGGCGCTGGAACTCCCGCACGGGCGGCGGAATGATCACGGACTGGGGCGCGCACTGGATCGACATCCTCCACTGGGCGATCGACGCGGAGCGCACGGGACCTGTCGCGGTCGAGAACATGAAGACGAACCTTTCCGGCGACAACGTGTTCGACTGGGCGGACAAGTACGAGTTCGACCTGGTGTACGCCAGCGGCTTCCGCGCGCACGTCTCGTCCGAGGCGCGCTGCGGCCTCACGTTCCACGGCTCGAAGGGCGACTGCTTCTGCTACCCCGGCAAGCTGGAGCGTCCTGCCTTCCTCGCCAAGTGGAACGAGAAGCGCGACCTGAAGGACTCGGACGTCCGCCTCTACAGGGCGGCCAACGGGCATTCGCACGAGTCCGACTTCATCGACGGGATCTACGAGAACCGCGCCATCGCGACGGACTGCGAGATCGGTCACCGCTCGATCTCCGCCTGCCACATCGCGAACATCTGCGAGCGCCTGCGCCTGGACTCGCTCGCGTGGGACCCGGCGAAAGAGATGTTTACGGGCGCGCATGCCGCAAGGGCAAACGCGCTCCTGGAAGTGCCGCATTTCAACGGATGGAGGCTGTGACCGAGATGAAAAGAAGGGACTTCATGAAGCTGGCGGCCGGTGCCGCCATGTTCAACATCGGCACTCTGCGAGCGGCGCCGCTCGCGAAGCGGATCGCGCAGGGCGCGAAGATACGCGTGGCGCTCATCGGTTGCGGCGGGCGAATGCAGACGATCGTCGAGCCGCTGATGGCGGAGGACGTGGTGGCGCTCGCGGACCCCGACCCGCGCATGATCGAGCGGACGAAGGCGAAGATGGCTCGCATGCCCGGCGCGGGCGACATCTCGAAGGTGCGCACGTTCGCCGACTACCGTGAGCTCTTCGCGAAGATGGGCGACGAGATCGACGCGGTGGCGATCGCCACGCCGAACCACCATCACGCGCTCGCGGCGGTGCTCGCGATGCGGCGCGGCATCCACGTGTTCGTGGAGAAGCCGATGGCGTCCACCGTCGCCGAGGCGCAGCTGATGGGACGCGTGGCGCGGGAGACGGGCGTCGTCACGCAGGTGGGCAACTTCGGGCACTCGACGAAGGCGATGCGCATCTGCGTGGACGCGATCCGGAAGGGCGTGATCGGCGAGGTGCGCGACGTGTGGTGCTACGACGACCGGCTCAACTCGATGCTGGAGCGTCCGGCGGCCGCGCCTCCTCCCCAAGGCATGGACTGGGACTCCTGGTGCGGCCCGGCGCCAGTGTGCGACTACTACGCGCCGAACGAGGACCACGACGGCCTCCATCCGCACGACTGGCACAGCTGGATCGGCTACGGCAACGGGTCGATCGGCAACATGGGCACGCATATCATGGACGCGGCGTTCTGGGCGCTTGAGCTCGGGAAGACAGGTCCAGAGAGCGTGGAGGCGCTGGACGTTCAGTTCGCGTGCCCCGGCGCGTGGGCGTGGCGCGACACGATCGACTTCCGCTTCCCGGCGCGCGGCGACCTGCCGCCCGTGACGCTCCACTGGTGGGACGGCGTGAAGGACGGGATCCCCTACAGCAAGAAATATGTCAGCCGCACTGGAGTCTGCCACAAGCGCGAGTACCAGAACCTGCCGCCGATCATCGAGGAGACGGAGCGCGAGTACGGGCTCGAGAAGGCGCCGTTCCTGAACATGGGGTCGCTCTTCGTCGGCACGAAGGGTAAGATATGGTTCAGCCACCACAGCGCGATCCGGTTCTTCCCGAAGACGCTTGGGGCCGAGATCAAGAAGTCGAAGAAGTTCACGTACAAGACCACGGAGCACACGCTCGAGTTCTACGCGGCCATCCGCGAGGGACGCGAGGCGAACACGGGCTTCGGCTACTCCGTGCCGCTCGCGGAGACGCTGCTTCTCGGCAACGTTGCCGCGCGGGCCGGAAAGAAGAAGCTCCTGTGGGACGGCAAGCGGATCACGAACGACGAGGCGGCGAACGCCTTCCTCAAGACCTCCTACCGTCTCGGCTGGGAACTGGCTTAGCGAACTTTTCGCCGCGTGGGCATTGACCGGCACCGACGGATTTGCTAAACTACCTCTCGCTTTCGACGGAGAGGTGGCAGAGCCTGGTTGAATGCACATGACTCGAAATCATGCATACCGCAAGGTATCGGGGGTTCGAATCCCTCCCTCTCCGCCATGAGCGGGCGTAATTCAATGGCAGAATAGGAGCTTCCCATGCTTCTTACGAGGGTTCGATTCCCTTCGCCCGCTCCATTTTTTTGCCCATAAACCGCACTTGCCCTCTCGGCCTGCGTGTGGTACAATTCACCCCGCTCCGCGAGTGCGGGGTTGACGTATTCAAACAACGAAAGGAAAATAGTCAGATGAACATTTCTCGCAGGTCGTTCCTCGGCGCCGCAGGCGCCGCAGGTGCCGCAATCGCGATGCCCGGCTGCTGCTGCTGCAGCTGCTGTGGCGGCAAGGCGCAGATCGCCTTGCAGCTCTATTCCATCCGCACGTACATCGGCGGGAAGAAGGACAAGTCCGGCAAGGAGCTCGTCAAGGGCAAGGGGCTCGCGCAGGCGCTCAAGGACGTGGCCGCCATCGGCTACAAGGGCGTCGAGTTCGCGGGCTATTACGGCCACAAGCCCGAGGAGCTCAAGGCGATGCTGGCGGACGCGGGTCTCGTCGTGTGCGGCACGCACGTGGCGAACAACATGTACGGCTTCGACACGAAGGCCGGCACGTTCAACCCTGACGTGCTCAAGAAGACGTGCGAGTTCGAGCTTGCCTATGGCAACAGCCTCATCATCTGCCCCGGCGGCGGCAACATCCCGCCCGGCGCCACCTGGTCCACCGGCCGCGGCGGCGAGCCCTGCAAGCCCTCGCAGGCGATCGACGACTTCACGAAGATGCTCGCGGACCTCTACAACAAGGCCGCCGAGGTCGCCAAGAAGGAAGGCTGCAAGATCGGCCTCCACAACCACACGTGGGAGCACGGCGTCAAGATGCTCAACGGCACGTCGTTCTGGGACTACTTCTTCACGAACACCTCGAAGGACGTGTGCATGGAGCAGGACGTCGGCTGGACGACCTGCGCGGGAGACGAGTTCCCCGGAGTCACCGCGGTCGCCCAGTACAAGAAGTATCCGCACCGCTCGCCGACGCTCCACGCCAAGGAGAACGGCATGGGCAAGGGCGTCAAGAAGTTCGACGCCATCCTCGGCAAGCCTGGCTGCGACGAGAACGGCAAGCCGTGCGCGACGCCGGTGCCGTGGGACGAACTCTTCCCGGTCACCGACGCCGACGGCGTGAAGTGGTACGTGGTCGAGTGCGAGCGTCACGAGGACACCTTTGACGCCATCAAGCCGTCGTTCGACTTCCTGAAGTCGAAGGGGCGCGCCTAGTCCGGCATGGACAAGCTGTATCCGCTGACCTTCCGGCAGAACCTCCACACGGCGCTGTGGGGAGTGGAGTCCTGGGAGATATCTGGGCACCACTCCTCACCGTCGGTGGTGGCGGAAGGTCCGCTTTCCGGGCGTACGCTCGAGGAACTGGCTGCGGGATTCGGTCGAGAGCTTGTCGGCGCGAAGGCGCCGGAAGCGGACCGGTTCCCGCTGCTGTTCAAGGTCATCGACGCGCGCAGGCGGCTGAGCGTCCAGGTGCATCCGAACGAGACGACGAGCCGCGTGACCGGCGGCGAGCCGAAGACGGAGATGTGGCACGTGCTCGGCGGCCATGGCCCGATATTCGCTGGGCTCAGGAAGGGGACGACGCCGGCCGACGTGGAGGAAGACGTGCGGACGGGCCGCTTCGAGGACACTCTCGTGTGCCATCCTGCCGTGCCTGGCCAGACGCTCTTCATTCCCGGCGGGCTGGTGCACGCGATCGGCGAGGACGTGATGGTGTACGAGGTGCAGCAGAGCTCGAACACGACCTACCGCCTCTACGACTGGGGGCGCGTGGGTGCGGACGGCAAGCCGCGTCCGCTCCATGTGGCGCAGTCGCTGCAGTCCATCGACTTCACGCTGCCCGAGCCGGAGCCGCGCGAGGAGGTGGCGTGCCCGTTCTT
>CACWSW010000105.1 GCA_902763655.1 uncultured bacterium | reverse complement strand
CGCCGCCAACGCTGGCGGGAGCGTGCGCGCGGTGCGCATCTGCGCGGTAAACGGACTCTACCCGCGCCGCCACGCGGAATTCGCGAAAGCCGTCACGGCAACGGTTTCGGCGGATGCGCTGCCCGCGGGCATTGAGACCGTCCGCGTGACGCCGCTCGATTCCTACGGCAACCGCGGCCGTGCGCTGGAGGCGAGGATCTTGACGCACGCGGGTTAAGAGCCGCCGGCCGGAACATATTTGTATCCAACGCCATGGACGGATTCAATGCGGGCGGCGTCGGATCCGAGTTTCTTGCGGAGGAGCATCAGCCGTTGGTCGAGCGTGCGCGTGGTGCCGTAGTAGGAAACGCCCCAGAAACGATCCAGCAGATCGTCGCGCGAGAACACCTTGCCGGGATTCTCCGCAAAGAGCTTCAGCAAGCCGAGTTCGCGCGGGAGAAGCCGCTGGGACGTGCCGTCGGATGCCGTGACGGTCAAGGTGGAGGCGTCGACGGTCGCCGCGCCGAATGCGAACGTGTCGGCGGCGGACTCCGGTGCGGCGAGCAGCGCCCGGCGCAGGAGGGCGGCGATGCGCGCGAGCAGTTCGGCGATGGAGAACGGCTTGGGCAAGTAGTCGTCCGCTCCCGCCGAAAGTCCCTCGACCTTCTGGCTGTCCAGCCCGCGGGCCGTCAGCATGAGGATCGGCAGGTGGGCGTCCGTGCGGCGGATCGTCCGGCAGACGGTGATTCCGTCCATCTTCGGCATCATGATGTCCAAGACCAGCACGTCGGGCCGCCGCTCGGCGATGGCCGCGAGGGCGGCTGCGCCATCGGCGACATGGCGCACGCGGTAGCGTTCGGACTTGAGCGCCGTGCAGATTCCTTTCGCGAGGAGGGCATTGTCTTCCGCCACGAGGATGTCACGCATGGCCGGACTCCTTTTCGTTCGTGTCGAGGACGCCGAACAGCGCCTTGTCGAGGACGACTTTCACGAGGCGTCGGCTCTCGTCCGTGATGGCGTCCAGCGCCTCGTCGCGCTCGCTCTCCGTCTCGTAGCGCCGCTCTTTCACGATTTCGGCGTAGAGCTGTATGTTGGCGAGCGGCGTGCGAAGTTCGTGCGCCGCCTGCGTGACGAGTTCCGTCTTGCGCCGCGATTCGCGCCGGGCGTTCCGCGCGAAGAGGAGCAGTCCCGCGCCGCCGCCCACGAGCGACAGGACGAGCAGCGCCACAAGGCAACCGCCGATGAGCCAGACGGGCCGCGTATCGGCGACGTACGGCTTCTCGGGCGGAAGGCGATTCGCCACCTCCTGCATGCGCAGCTCGAATCCCACCACTCGGCCCGCCCCCGTCCGCCGCCAGTACATCAGTTCGCCGTGCGGGCCGTGGTCGGTGGCCTTCCAGCCTTCGTCTGGCGCATTCCGCGCGAGCCAGGGCTGGTGCATCGTGAGGAATCCCGAGAATCGGTTGAGGAAATCAAGTTCGGAACGCGTGGCCGTTTCGCGCCGGGGGCGGATCAGACCGTCCTGGTCAGTCCATTCAAAGGTGTTGCGAACGAGCCGGTCGTCCGAAGGAGACGGCGCGGCAGCAAGACGGCGGGCCGTTTCGAGCAACTCCTTCTGCGCGCGTGCCACGAGACGCGTCCCCGCCTGTGCGGCATGCGTCTGTTCGTCTTGGCGCAGACGGAGTACCTCGCGCCGCACGAGGTGCAAACCGCCAAGCGCCACCAACACGGCCGGTAGGGCGATCATGAGCAGATAGACGAGCAAGACCTTTCGCATGGGGAAAGTATACCATTTTTATCTGTATCTGATTCAGCGAATGGTGAATACGGTGCCAGTTGGAACCGCGACAAGCCGGAAGCCGACGGTCGCGAAGCCGGTTCGGGGCGCACGCCCCTCGCCGCGGTAGGTCAGCGCGCAACTCGCCTTGGTGGCGTACCAGGAGCCGCCGCGAACGGCATTGACGGACTGTCCCGCTTCCGCACCGTTGACGGCGACGATCACGGAAGATGTCCAGTCCCATGAGTTGCCGAGCATGTCGAAGATCCCGTAGTTGCTGGCGCAATCGGGGTAGGTGTCCCAGTCAAGCGTGTAGCCTCCGGCGTCGTTGATGCTCTTGAAGAGGTCGGTATAGACGAATCCCGTGTAGTTCGCGTGGTTCACCCAGCCCGACACCGCGCCCGACGCGCTCACGGAGATGACATCCGAAAGCTTGTCCTGCTCTCCCTGCCGCGTGCTTTTCTCGTGGTAGTAGGTTACCAGTTGGTCGGGGTCTTCCGTTAGGAGCTTCGTCGCGATCACGGCGTTGTAGTTCCCCACCTTTGAGCCGGCGGCGGCGTTCTCCCATTCGGCCTCGGTCGGGGGACGGAACTTCCAGCCGACCGTGCGCGCGCTCTTCCACTCGCAGAAGGACAGTACGTCGTTATAGGAGACCGACAACACGGGATGCCGTTCGCGGCCCTGCGGACACGCCCTGCCACCCCAGTAGCCGGGCGTCTTGTGTCCCATCGCCGTTGCGAACTCGGCGTATTCGGCGTTGGTGACGGGATGGCGGCAGAGATAGTACGGGGCCATGATCGGCGAAGCCTCGCCTGCGACGTTCGAATGCGGGTTGAGCGACTTCGCGAACGCGAACGAGGGATTCGCGGGGATCAGCGCGAACTCGTCGGCGATGCCGGCCGTCGCCGTCGCGGCGGCCAGTGCGCACAGTCCTGACAGGATCCCGTGTTTCATTTGGAGTCCTTGTTCGCCTTGGGCACGGCCACCACGCGGAAGCCGACGGTGTTGTAGCAGCCGCCGGGACGGCGTCCCTCGCCCTTGTGTGCGGCAGGAGTTCCGCATGGCGTACCACGAGCCGCCCTTGATGGCGTTGACCTTCTCGCCGCGTTCGCGTCCGTTGCGCGCGACGATCTCGGTGGAGGTCCACTCCCAGCAGTTGCCCCACATGTCGAGCGCGCCGCAGGCGGCTTTCGTGTCGGGGTAGGCGTCGACGGGCGTCGTGTAGCCGCCGTCCTCGTTGAGCTGCTTGAAGAGGTCCGTGTAGATGAAGCCGGTGTAGTCGCGGTGGTTGACCCAGCCGCGCACGCGCCCGTCGGGCGTCACGGAGAGCACATCGGAGAGCTTGGCCGTCTTCCCGTTCAGGCGTGAGCGCGGATGGACGAACGTGATGGTTTGGTTCGGGTCCTTCTTGAGGCAGTGCTTGGCGACAACGGCGTTGAAGTTGAATCCTTCGCGCGGCGACGGCCCCGCGGCGGCTTCCCATTCCGCCTCGCTCGGGAGACGGTATGTGTGTGCGGGATCCTTCTTGCCGAGCCAGTCGCAGTAGGCGAGGGCATCGTCGTACGAGACCCACACCACGGGATGTTTCTCCTTCCCCTTGGGGAACGAGCCGTTCTTCCAGTAGCGCGGCACGGAGTGCCCGGTCGCCTTCGCGAACTCGGCGTATTCGGCGTTCGTGACGGGCGTGCGAGCGATCTGGACGCCGTTGGTCATTCCGCCGATGGCGAGTAGCGCGCCCGCGAGACAACTTTGCATGATCATGTTTCGTTTCCTTTCTTGAATGGATCGGGGCACAATGCCCAGAAGACGCGCACATTAAATCAAGTTTGCTTGTGCAAGTTGTCACATAATTGTCACATGTCAACACAATCCCGTCTTTGTGTGCTATAATTGCCGCATGGAAATTACACGCAGCATGGAAATTACACGCAGAAATTTCGTCGGTACCCCGCTGGCGACAAGTCGCCGTTCGTTCATCTCGTCGCTGGGCGTTTTCGCCGCCGCCAGCGCGATGAGCCGCCCCATGCGCGCGATCGCCGCAATGGCGGAAGAGCACATCACCGCAAACAAGAAGCAGTCCGGCAAGGCGCTTGTGGCGCTTGCCGCCCGCTCGTCGCTCGGCAAGGTCCTGTGCGGGGGCGACCTGCCCGAGGCGTTCGCCGCCAGGTTCGAGACGGACAAGGCCGGGGTGGACTTCGCGGTGGACTTCTATCGCACGCTCTGGGTGGAGCCGATCGAGGCGGCCGGCATGAAGATGTACACGGCGAAGGGCAACCACGACTTCACGATCAAGCACGACGCGAAGACGGACGCTGGGTTCACCTATTCCGGCGTCGAGGCGCGGAAGATCGTGATGGGGTCGAAGGGGTGTGCCGAGGCTGTCACGAACGCCGCCGATCCGGAGGCGTGCTACTACTACTTCGACAATCCATCCGCCAAGATGCGCTACATAGTGGTGGACACGACGGACTCCATAACGGACAAGCGGCAGTTCTGGGCCGTCGTCTCCGGCATGCACGACGCGCAGCTGCTCTGGCTGGCCGAGCACGCCTTCGCCACCATTCCCGCGGGCTGGAACGTGGTCGTGGCGCATCACATACCTGTCTGGGGCGTGGTCGGGAACGCCGGCGAGACGAAGCTCTACGCGCCGTTCCGCCAGCTGATGGAGGCGTACCAGAACAGGGGCTCGTGGACATGCGCCGGGCGGACGTTCGACTTCTCCACCGCGCAGGGGCGCATATTCCTCGACATAACTGGCCACCACCACGCAGAGCGTCAGACGTACCACAACGGCATCATATACGTGACGGAGCCGTGCGACGCGGCCTACGGCGACTACATCATCGGCTCGAAGCCCTGGTGCGGCGAGCTGCCGAGAAAGGCGGGGGGCACGGTCAACGAGCAGACCTTCGACGCCGTGCAGCTCGATCCCGCGCGCGACCTAGTGTATTTCACGCGTGTGGGCGGCGGGCAGGACCGCATAATCCACGCGAAGCCGCTGAAGGTTGCCGCAGGCGGCACGCTGAAGCTGGAGGCTCGTATGTTGTCGGGTCCGCTCACCTGGGGCTGCTACGACGCAGACCGCGTCACGTACTCGCCCAATCCGAAGAACCGCTACGTGTCGCTCGTCTCGTACCACGACGACGTGGCGGCAATCGCGCCGGACGGCACGCTTACGGCGAAGAAGCCGGGCGAAGCGATGGTGCTTGCGATGGACGCCAAGCTGGACAAGGAGATATTCCCGGTGGTGGTCGTCTAGCCCATTCCGCAGATTTTTCATGTTTTTTCCTCCGTCGCATTGACTTTCGGCCACAGATAATGTATCATTTGCGCGTTTCCTCGCGGTGGTTCAGCGAATCACCGAAGGGTTGTTCTGTTTTTTGACATGAAGGAGTAAGGTTATGGCCATGAATAATGACTTGCTGGCGATGGTAACGTACATCGAGCGTGAGCGCGGCGTGGACCGCGAGCTCGTGCTTGGTGCGATTGAAGGGGCGATTCAGCAGGCTTCGCGCCACAATCCTGGCGTGACGAATGATTTGCGCGTGACCATTGACCGCAAGACACTCCAGCTCCATGTCTACGACACCTTGGTCGTCTCGGACGAGGACACCGGGACGGGCTTCATCTCGGTGGCGCGCGCACGTCGCTTCAAGCCTGACGCCGCGGAAGGCGACACCATCGAGATCGAGATGCCGGCGGCCCGTCTTGGCCGTATCGCTGCGCAGACCTCTCGCCAGATGATCATGCAGAAGATCCGCGAGGCCGAGCACGACAACGTGTTCGCCGCGTTCCGCGGGCGCATCGGCGAGATCGTGTCCGGCACCGTGTCGTCGGTCGTCCGGCGCGACCTCTACGTGCTCGTGGGCAAGACCGAGATGCTGCTGCCTGCCAAGGAGCGCATCCCGACAGAGGACTACAGCGTGGGCGACTCGATCAAGGCGATCATCAGCGAGGTGAAGCAGGACTCGGCCGGCGGACCCACCGTGCGGCTCAGCCGCGCCTCCGCCGAGTTCGTGCGCACCCTATTCCGCCTGGAGGTTTCTGAGATATCCGAAGGCGTCGTGGAGATCATGGGCGTGGCGCGCGATCCCGGATACAGGTCGAAGCTGGCCGTGAGGACGCACGACGAGAACGTGGACGCCGTAGGGGCGTGCGTTGGCGTTAAAGGTGCGCGCGTGCGCAACATCGTGCGCGAGCTGAACGGCGAGAAGATCGACATCGTGCGCTGGTCCGACGACATCAAGCAGTACGTGGCGCAGGCGCTCGCGCCGGCCAAGCTTGAGACGGTGGAGGTGGATCCGGAGGGCAAGAACTCCGTCCACGTCACGGTGTCTCCCGACCAGTACTCCCTGGCGATCGGAAAGCGCGGGCAGAACGTGCGGCTAACGTCCAAGCTGACCGGCTGGAACGTCGAGATCACGAAGGCGATGGCGCTGGCGAGCTTCGAGGACCAGAAGGCCGAGGCGATCAAGACGCTGGCCGACACGTTCTCGGTCTCGACGGCCGTGGCGACGCAGCTGGCGGACGCGGGCTTCCTGTCGGTGGAGGGGATCATCGAGAGCGACGAGGAAGGGTTCATCGCGGCGACGGGATTCGACGAGGTGACGGCGAAGGGGCTCTATGCGGCGGCGCAGGCCGTGGCGGAGGCCACGGGCCTCGCGCCGGAGGCAGACATGCCCGCCGACGAGGTGACGGAGGAGGCGTAACAAGATGCGAGTTTACGAATTTGCCCGAAAGATCGGCGCCACCAGCGCCTCGGTCATGCGAATGGCCGAGGAAGCCGAGGTGGAGGTATATTCGCCGCTTTCGGAGATAGACGAGGGCGACCTCGAAGCGCTGAACCAGCGCTACCTGCAGGTCGGGCCGAGCGTGGTGAAGGCGGATTCCGACGCCATTGCCGCGCGGCGCGCGGAGAAGGTGGCGCGCGCAGCTGCCATCCAGGCCGAGAAGGACAAGGCCCAGGCCGTTGCGCTGGAGGCCGCGCGGCAGCGTGCGATCGCCGCCGCCGAGGGGCGTTCGGCCGAACCGCCGCCAAAGGCACCCGAGAAGGAGAAGCCGATCGAGATAAAGGTGACTCTACCTGAGCTGCCCAAGGTGACCATCCAGGTGTCCGAGGACGATCCCCATGCTGACGAGGACGAGCCTCTCGCGAAGGATGCGCGCGGCCGCCATGACGACGACGATGTGGACGACGACGATGACGACGCTGACGCGTACGTGCAGAGCAAGGCCCGCGACAAGCGGACCGCCGCCGCCAAGCAGCATCCGTCCCAGAAGCAGCAGCAGGCTGCGGCCCGCCAGGCGGCGGCCAAGCAGCCCCAGCCGCCGCCACCTCCGCCCACTCCACAGCCGAAACCGGAGCCTAAGAAGCCCGCGGCGCCGGCACGTCCGCCGTCCACACGAGTGGGCGGGCTGCGTGCCGGGTTCAGCTCGGTGTCGATGCGCCTTTCGCGTCCGCAGACCACGGTGATCTCAACCGGTTCCGGCTCGAAGGCGCCAGCGGCGCCGGCCCAGCCGGCGAAGCCCACGATCTCGCTTTCCGTCTCGACGCGCGAGATTTCCATACGCGGCGCGGTGGTGGTGAAGGAGCTGGCGCTGAAGCTCGGCGTGCGGCCGAACCGCCTCATCGCCGACCTGATGCAGCTCAAGGTCCTCGCGTCCATCAACCAGCGCGTGGAGCCGGATGTGGCCACCAAGGTGGCGCAGAAGTACGGCTACAAGGTCAACATCGAGCACGCCCGCGACGCCGCGAACAAGAAGCCTGTCCTCAAGGCTATCGACGCGGACGACGAGATTCCGCAGGACCAGCCTGAGCAGATGAAGCCGCGGCCGCCGGTCGTGACGTTCCTCGGCCACGTCGACCACGGCAAGACGACGCTCATGGACTACATCCGCCACACGAAGGTCGCGGCTGGCGAGGCCGGCGGCATCACGCAGGCCATCTCCGCGTACCAGGTGGATGTCAACGGGCGCATGATCACGTTCCTCGACACGCCCGGCCACGCGGCGTTCAACGCGATGCGCCAGCGCGGCGCGCAGCTGACCGACATCGCCGTCATCATCATCGCTGCCGACGACGGCATCATGCCGCAGACCGAGGAGGCGATCAAGTTCGCCCGCCAGGCTGGCGTGCAGATCATGGTGGCCATCACCAAGTGCGATAAGCCGACGTCCAACACGCAGCGCGTGAAGCAGCAGCTGCAGAAGGTCGGCCTCACGCCTGAAGAGTGGGGCGGCGACGTGGTGTGCTGCGAGGTGTCGGGCACCACCGGACAGGGCGTTGACAACCTGCTGGAGATGATGCTTCTGCAGGCGGACGTGCTGGAGCTTACGGCGAACCCCAGCCGCCGCGCGAACGGCTATGTGATCGAGGCCGAGCTCGAGCAGGGCTTCGGGCCTTCCGCCACGCTGCTCGTCACGGGGGGCACGCTGAAGGTGGGCGACGCGGTGCTCATCGGCGAGCACTTCGGCAAGGTGCGTTCGCTCATAGACGACCGCGGCCGCCGCATCAAGGAGGCCGGGCCTTCCACGCCGGTCAAGTGCACGGGCCTTTCCGGCGTGCCGGAGGCGGGCGCGGAGTTCCGCGTGATGCTGAACGAGAAGCGTGCACGCACGCTCGCCGAGGAGGCCGCCATGGCTCGCAAGGAGCAGGAGCTTTCAACGACGAAGGCCGTGTCGCTCGACGCGCTCATGTCCAAGATGGGCGCGGGCGACAAGCACGAGCTGAGTGTGGTTGTCAAATCCGACACGCAGGGCTCCCTGGAGGCCATCGTCGAGGCGCTGAACGGCATCAAGAGCGACAAGGTCTCGCTGAAGGTGATCGGCACCGGCACGGGCAACGTTTCGCTTACGGACGTGAAGAGCGCGGCCGCCGGCAAGGCGGTGATCGTGGGCTTCGACATCGGCTGCGACTCTGGCGTGCAGCAGCAGGCCCGCCACGACGGCGTGCGCATCAACTCCTTCCGCATCATCTACGAGCTGATCGACCACGTGAAGCAGTGCATGCTCGACCTGCTGCCGCCGGAGTACACCGAGAAGGTGCTCGGCCACGCCACGATCAAGGCCGTGTACGACATCGGCAAGGTCGGCAAGATCGCCGGCTCGCAGATGCTCGACGGCAAGCTCGTCTCCACGGCCCGCTACCGCATCCTGCGCGGCGGCGAGAAGGTGTGGGACGGCAAGCTCCAGACGCTGCGCCACTTCAAGGACGAGGTGAAGGAGGTCACTGGCCAGCAGGAGTGCGGCGTGTGCTTCCTCAACTTCGAGCAGTTCGCCGAGGGCGACACCATCGAGTGCTACATCCTCGAGGAGCTGCCAAGGAGCCTGTAAATGCCTGTCAACCGCCTCGAAAGGGTCAACTCGCTCCTGAAGCGGGTGATCGGGGATGCGATGTTCCGTGTCCTCTTGGGCGACGAGGTGTCGGCCGGCCTTGTCACGGTGACGGGCGTCTCGTGCGGCAAGGACCTGCGCAACGCGACGGTGCGCATTTCGGTGTTCGGCGAGGAGCCGGAGCAGAGGCGCGTGCTCGGGCACATCATCCGCCACGCTCACGAGTTCGAGCGCATCGTCAACAGGGAGGCGCGCCTGAAGTTCACGCCGCAGCTGCGGTTCGTGCTCGACCATTCGCTCGAGAAGGGCGACCACGTGCTGGCCATCCTGGACACTCTTCCGCAGGCGCCGCAATCTGCGCCTGCCGGCGAAGCCCAGCAGTGACGGACGGCACTTTTGCGCCGTTTTGCGCTTTGGCGCCATGAATGCTTGCCGCCGGGCGGCGGACATGGTATCATTACCGACACGCGATTCTAGCGTACAAGGTATTGAAGGAGTACAGAACAAAATGAGACCAGTTGCATTGATCATCCGCGACGGCTGGGGCGTGAACGCACGCCACGACGGCAATTCCGTTGCGACGGCGAAGACGCCCGTCATAGACCAGATCCGCGCGCGCTATCCGCATTGCCTGCTTGACTGCTGCGGCGAGGCGGTCGGCCTGCCCGACGGCTACCAGGGTTCGAGCGAGGTCGGCCACCTGAACATGGGCGCGGGCCGCATCGTCGTGCAGGAGCTGAAGCGCATCGACGACGGCCTTTCCAGCGGAGAGCTCTTCGAAAGCCCGAAGTGGAAGAACCTGATGGCGAACTGGAAGAAGAACGGCAGCCTGCTGCACTTCTTCGGACTGCTGCAGGACGAGGGCGTGCACGCGCACCAGGAGCATCTCTACAAGCTCATGAAGCGCGCGCGCCAGGAGAATCCCGCAGGCATGATCGTCGTCCATCCTTTCCTCGATGGCCGCGACACGCCGCCGCGCTCGACGCTGGAGTACATCGCCCGCCTGAAGCAGGAGATGGCCGCGGTCGGCAACTGCACGATCGGCACGTTCATGGGCCGCTACTACGGCATGGACCGCGTCAAGAACTGGAAGCTCACCGACCTCGCCTACAACTGCATCGTATCCGGCGAGGGGCGCGTGGTCGATTCCATCGAGGACGCCGTGAAGGCGTCGTACGAGAGCGACAAGACGCCCGACGGCACGCCGATGACGGACGAGTACGTTCCCTGCTGCGTGATGAAGGGCTACGCCGGCGTGCGCGACGGCGACTGCATCATGCACACGAACTACCGCCAGGACCGCGCGATCCAGCTGACCCAGGCGTTCGTGCTCGACGACTATGCCGGCGACCGCCACGCGCGCCCGAAGGTGACGTACCTCGGCTTCACGCGCTATTGGGACGAGTTCGAGGACTACCTGCTCGGCGCTATGGGCGCGGGCGGCGGAATGGACAACCTCCTCGGAGAGGTCGTGTCGAAGGCCGGCATCAAGCAGCTGCGCCTCGCCGAGACGCAGAAGTTCCGCCACGTGACGAGCTTCTTCAACGGCAAGTCCACCACGCCAAGCGAGGGCGAGGACCAGGTGGAGGTGAAGAGCCGCTTCGATCCCGCCACATTCGCCTCGCACCCGGAGATGGACGCATACACCGTGACGGACGAGCTGCTGAAGCGCCTTGCGGACAACCCCTACGGCTTCATCGTCGTAAACTACGCGAACTGCGACATGGTGGGCCACACCGGCGACCCCAAGGCAGCCGCGAAGGCGGTCGAGGTCGTGGACGAGTGCATCGGCAAGATACTGCCGCGCCTCATGGAGCTAGACGCGCACGTGCTCATCTATGCCGACCACGGCAACGCCGAGCAGATGGTGGACTACAAGACCGGCATGGTGAAGACCTCGCACACGCTCAACCTTGTGGACTGCTTCTACGTGGCGAACGACGCGGCGGGCGTGCGCCTCACGCCGCTCGCGAAGCTGAGCGCCGTGGCGCCCACCGCGCTGCAGATGCTTGGCCTCCCGGTGCCGCCGGAGATGACGACCCCGTCGCTCCTAGCCGGCAAGGAACCCTGGTCGAAGACCTCTCTCGCGATCTGACGACCGCTGGAAAGGTGAAAGGTGAAGGGTGAATGGTGAAAGGTGAATGGTGAAGGGTGAAAGGTGAAATGCTTTGCGGACAAATGCCGTAGGGCGCGACAGTGGTTGCGTTCCGCCTTTGCCTTTCGCCACTCGCCATTCGTCGCTGCTCTTTTCACCTTTCACCTTTCACTTTTCACCTTTCACCTTTTCGCTGCGCCGCTCGTCATAAAGGACGATTACCGCTCGCCGCGCAACAAGGAGCGCCGCCTCCGTACGGCGACGCGGCTGATCGTGCTGCATACCACCGAAGCCCACGCGAAGAGTTCTCTGAACAAGCTTTGCGAGCGCGGAGAGGCGCACTACTGCGTAACCGAGAACGGTACGGTATACCGGATCATCGACCGCGACCGCGAGGCTTTCCATGCCGGGCGTTCCATGTGGAACGGGAAAGAGGACTGCGACACGTACTCCATCGGCATCGAGGTGGTGGGACACCACGACCAGGCGGTAACGCTCCAGCAGCTTGAGGCGTTGCGGCAGCTTCTTATAAAGCTGAAGGGGCTATACCGCCTGAGCGATGCACAGGTGGTCTGCCACTCTCACGTCGCCTACGGCGCGCCGAACACGTGGCACAAGAAGAAGCATAGGGGACGCAAGCGTTGCGGGATGATATTCGCGATGCCGAGCGTGCGCGCGAAGCTGGGCCTTGCCGCGAGGCCTGCCACCGATCCTGACGTGAAGGCGAAGCGGCTTGTGCAGGCGGACTCGTACCTGAGCACCGTGCTATACGGGTCGGTCGACACGATGGCGGCGCGGTACGGGCGCAAGCAGACGGCTCTTGTCGCTGCTACGCCAAAGCCCGTCGCCAAGAAGGCACCTGTCGCGAAGGTTGCACCTGCTCCAGTCAAGACGGCTTCGAAGGCCGCTCCGGCCAAGAAGCCTCAGGAGGTAGCGACGAAACCACAACCAGTGGTGAAGCCGCCGCCAGTGGTCAAGCCGCCTTTGATCGTGCCGCCCGGGAAGCCGGAGCATTCGAATGCAGAAGAGTCGGGCATCTTGTCAATGATAGTTCCGCCCGTGTTCAAGAAGAAGGCGAAACTTGTCGTTCCGAAGCAGGCCCATGGCGATGCAGAACAGTCGCTACCAGCATCGGCGCGCGCCGACAATCCGTCGCCGGTCCTTGCGCTTCCCAAGGACCTGCAGATCGGCAAGATGGGCGATGCGGTTCGGGACCTGAAGTCGCTTGAGGCCCTACCGGGATACGTCAAGGGCGGCCCGGTGACGCATGACCTCACGCCGTACAAGATCGCCGGTGCGGCGTGGAGGTCGCCGGACACGTACTACTATCTGCGTGGCAAGATCACTCCTGGCAGCAAGATAGACGAGAAGTCAATCGAGATAGGCACGCTTATCTTCTACAGGAGCAAGTCGGCGCCGTGATATGCGGTCCCTCGCACCGTGATTTATGCTATACTGTCCGCCGCACATGGAACAGACCCTAGACAACATCAGAAACTTCTGCATCATAGCGCACGTCGACCACGGCAAGACGACGCTCAGCGACCGCATCCTCGAGCTGACAAAGGCCGTGCCCCTGCGCGAGCTGAAAGAGCAGACGCTCGACGCGATGGACCTGGAGCGCGAGCGCGGCATCACCATCAAGAGCCACCCCGTCTCGATGGTCTATCACGCGAATGACGGCAAGGAGTATCTGTTCAACCTGATCGACACTCCCGGCCATGTGGACTTCGCCTACGAGGTGAGCCGGTCCATGGGAGCCTGCGAGGGCGCCCTGCTCGTGGTGGACGCCGCGCAGGGCGTTGAGGCGCAGACCGTCGCCAACACCTACTTCGCGCAGGACGCGCAGCTCGAGATCGTCCCTGTCCTCAACAAGGTGGATCTGCCGGGCGCGGACGTGAAGGGCGTCTCGCAGCAGGTGGAGGACATCCTCGCGATCCCGATGGACGAGCCGTTGCTCGTCTCGGCCAAGACTGGCGTCGGCTGCCCCGACGTGCTGGAGGCGATCGTCAAGCGCATCCCGCCGCCGAAGACGCAGGGCACGGACGCGCCGCTCAGGGCGCTCGTCTTCGATAGCGTTTTCGACGAGTTCCGTGGCGTGATCACGTACGTCCGCATAGTTGACGGCACCGTCAAGCCCGGCACGACCGTGAAGTTCATGGGCTCGGGCGTGACGACCACGCTCCACGAGGTGGGTATCTTCTCGCCCACGAAGAAGCCGACAGAAAAACTCGAGGCCGGACAGGTGGGCTACCTCGTGGGCACGGTGAAGGACCCCGCCGACATCAAGATCGGTGACACCGTCACCACCGCCAAGCTCGGCGCGGAGGAGCCTCTTCCCGGCTTCAAGGAGCTGCGCCCCACGGTGTTCTGCGGCATCTACCCGATGAGTACGGACGAGTTCGAGAAGGTGCGCCAGGGGCTCGAGAAGCTGCACCTGAACGACTCCGCGTTCTCCTTCCACCACGAAAGCTCGATCGCGCTGGGATTTGGCTTCAGGTGCGGCTTCCTGGGACTGCTCCACATGGAGATCGTGCAGGAGCGCCTGCGCCGCGAGTTCAACCTCGACATCATCTCGACAACGCCGGGCGTCGTGTACAAGCTCAAGATGAAGGACGGCACGGAGAAGGACCTAGACAACCCGATCCAGATGCCGGACGTCAGCACGCTCGAGTCGATTTCCGAGCCTATCCTCAAGGCGCGCATCATCACGCCCAGCGAGTCCATCGGCGACGTGATGCGCATCGTGATGGACCGGCGCGGGCTCGTGGAGGGCACGGAGACGGTCGACGGCCACCGCGTGATGCTCCACTGCACGCTGCCGCTCAACGAGATTCTCATCGACTTCCACGACACCCTAAAAAGCGTGTCGCACGGATACGCCTCGATGGACTATGAGCCGGCCGGATACCAGGTCTCCGACATCGTGAAGATGGACATCCTCCTCAACTC